>NZ_JBIAQM010000054.1:0-40262 GCF_042888945.1 Streptomyces sp. NPDC002698 | reverse complement strand
CAGACGATCTCCCCGGAACGATCAAGTTCCTGACCCGCACGAGTCCGCCACTCCCACCCCACACCAGCCCCGTGACCTGCGAGATCAGGATGAAATGATCTCACTCGTGGCGACCACGCGGCCGAGACGCTGTCGGACTTCCTCCGGGCGCTGCACGTGGAGGCGCCCGCCGACGCACCGACCGTTTCGGACTTCGGTGCTCATCCCAAGGACTGCACGGACGGCTTCGAGTACTTCTTCCAGGCTGTTGCCCCTACCGACCTCGCCGACGAGATCCGTGAAGTCTGGGGCGAGGCGGTGGCGGCCCCGGCGTGGGAGGGCCCACCGGTGTGGGTACACGGCGACCTGCATCCCGCGAACGTCGTCGTCGCGGACGGGACATTGGCGGGTGTCGTCGACTTCGGCGCACTCTTCGCCGGCGACCCGGCGTGGGACCTCGCGGCCGCCTGGCTGCTCCTTCCTGCGGGCGGCGCCTCACGGTTTTTCGACAGCTACGCGCAGGCGGACGAGGCAGCGGTGCGACGGGCGCGCGGACTGGCCGCGATGAAGAGCCTGTTCTTGATGTCGATGGGCCAGAACGGGGACCGCGGCCTGCCTGGCGGCAAGCCGAACTGGGGGTCCGCGGGCCGGTCCGCACTTGATCGTGTCCTGAAGGGCCTTTGACGTCGGCATGGATCGACTGGGCTTCCCCGGCGGTCATGCACTCGCTGACAGGAATCGATGCAGCCCTGGCCATGGGAACCGTCCAGACCGAGCCCCCTTGACCCCGGTCCGCCAACTGGCTCAGTCGGGCGGACCTGCTCCCGTTGGAGACCCATGCTCCTTGTCGGTCTCCCGGCCGACCGACTGGGCCAGGGACCGCAGACGCTGCGGCAGAACCCGGTCGAGGGCGAGGGGCTGGGGGCCGGTCGACGACGTCACGGCGTCTACGCCGGCGGCCTCGACGCGCTCCTGCGCACGGTCGTCGCCGCCTGACTGCACCCCCGCACGCCGGGCACCGAAAGGGTTGTGGGGCGAGTCAGTGACATCCCTCACGTGCCCGGTCCCCATCAACGTGCCGCGATAGTACGTGGCGCGTGGCGGATATAGGCGGATCTGGCATATGGAAACAGGCATACGCGGCATCTCGGCCGGAGTCGTCGGCCCGGGTCACCGGCTTCGAGCCGCCGGACCGCTTCCGCCGCCCTTCTGACGGAGGGTCAGGCGACGTCGGCGTCCGGCGCGGCGGCCCGGCACAATCCCGGGCCGGATTCAAGGATGCCCTCGCCTACTAGGCGAGGTAGTGGAAGCCCCCGTTGTCGTGACCTCCCGCGGCTTTTAACAATGACGGCCCCGCAAGGCGTCCCAGCAGGTCAAGCGCAGTGTCTGTGCGAAACCGAGCCCGCCGGAGGCGCAAGGAGAGTCGACCGAACGAGGTCCGCATGAGGAACCACCGGAAGCACGGCAGGAAGACGCGCCGCCGGCCCATAGCCGTCGCCGTCCTGGCGATGGGCGCGGTGGCGGTGCCGTCGGCCGCCATGGCGTGCATGGGCGACGAAGGAGCCGAGGCCGTCACCGCCACGTCCAGCGGTCCATGGACGGACGGGAGGAAGGCGTCCTGGGACGGACACCGGACGGACGGGAGAAAGGTGTCCTGGGACGGGCACCGGACGGACGGGAAGAAGGCGTCCTGGGACGGGCACCGGGGGCGGGACGTCCGGACCGCGAAGCCCACGGCGACGGCTTCGCCCTCGGCCTCGGCCTCGCCGACGACCTCTCCCAGGACTGAGGCGCCCGCCCCGGAGAAGCCCAAGGCGCCCGTCTCGAAGGCGACCACCCCGCCCGCCCCGACGAGGACCGCCGCCGCGCCGAAGCCGACCGCCGTGCCCTCCTCGACGACCGCCGCACCGAAGCCGCCCACCACCACGGCCCCCGCCGCAGGCACGGCGACCCCCGCCGTCGCCCGCGTGGTCGCCCTGGTCAACAGCGAGCGCGCCAAGGTCGGTTGCTCCCCGCTCGCGCTGAACGCGAAGCTCTCGCAGGCCGCCCAGGCCCACAGCGCGGACATGGCGAGCCACAACACCATGTCGCACACCGGTTCCGACGGGTCCGACCCGGGACAGCGGATCACGCGCGCGGGCTACCTCTGGAGCACCTACGGCGAGAACGTCGCGTACGGGTACTCCACGCCCGAGCAGGTCATGGCGGGCTGGATGGCCAGCGCCGGCCACAAGCGCAACATCCTGGACTGCGGCTTCAAGGAGATCGGTGTGGGGGTGGCGCAGCCCGGCAACTACTGGACGCAGGACTTCGGCACGGCCCGCTGACGCTCACGGGGCCCACGCCCGTCATGCCCCGCCGACCATCACGCCGACCGCGGCCGCTCCGCTCGCTCCGGAGCGGCCGCGGCCGGCGTGGGTGCCGTTCTGTCCAGGGCGCAGGTACTGCGCGAGTCCGGGGCGTCGAAGAAGAATTCGGCGTGAAGGCCCTGATGGTGGGCACCGAAGAAACCCGGCTGGTCGTGGTCCGCGGCAACAGCGCCTCAGGGAAGTCGTCCGTCGCGGCCGGCCTGCGTGAGCGGTTCGGCCGCGGCCTGGCCCTGGTCGGCCGGGACGACCTCCGCCGCATCGTGCTCCGAGGCAATAGAAGACCGGCCCCCGAGTTCCGTCCATGCGCCGGTGCCGGGGAGCGCGGGCGGGTCCCTCCCGGCATCACCGTGCTTCGAATTCGCTCCCTGCGAGCTGTGACGAGGACGCCCTGTGCGGCGCCTCGGGCCCAGTGACGCGAAGTGGTCGCTCTGGTGGGACAGTTCGGCCGTGCCGTGTGACTCTCCGGGACCGGCGTGCGGCCTTGCCGGGGCCGTGCGCGGGTCGAGCACGCGTCCGCGTGACCGAAGTGCTGCTCCTGCGCATCGCAGTCCGGCTTCAGCTGTGAGCGGCCGGTTCGGCCGTCAGGTCGGCGAAGTCCCCGAGCATGTGCGAGGTGTGCGCCTGTCGGCCCGTGACGAGCTGGAAGTTCCGTGCTGCCGCGTGGACCAGCAGGCTCCCGCCCTGCAGCACCGGGCACCCCAGGGCCCGTGCCGTCCGCGCGAGCGATCCGGGGCCAGGGCGGTGGTCGAGGTCGCAGATCCACAGGTCGCTACGAAGCGACTCGCCGAGCACCTGGGCCAACCGGTCGGACTCCTCCGTGGGCGGGAGGGCGTTGACGAGTCCGTCGGCCTGCTTGAGGTGACGGTCGAGCACCTCGACCGGATGGGCCGTGGCGGGACGGTGCACCGCGTGCCGGTTCACGGCCTCGGCCAGGGCTGAGGCCCGGGACGGGTCGGTGTCGATCAGGGTCAGGTGTTCCACGCCGCGTTCGGCGAGTGCGTGGGCGGTGGACACCCCGGCACCCGTCGCGCCGACCTGTACGACCCGGGAGAGCGCGGCGTCCGGCAGGCTCCGTGCGAAGGCGGTGGTGAAGGCGTCCATGCCGGTGTCGTGGCCGGTGGCCCGGCCGTCCGTGGCGTAGATGACGGTGGTGACCGTTCCTGTTCTGGCGGCGTCCCGGGACAGTCCGTCCAGGGCCTCCACCGGGTGATCGGTGGAGGCGGCCACGCTGAGTCCCGAGAACCCGAAGACCCTGCAGTCGTCCAGCAGCGTGCCGAAGTCCCGCCGGCAGTTCAGGTGTCGGCACAGGTAGCGCAGGCGGTGGCGTTCGGCTTCGCGGCGGTGGAGTTCGGAGCTGACCGAGAACTCGGCTCCCGGCGCAATCAACCCGACCAGGTACGAGTGCTGGTTCATCCGGACTCCACACGAGTAATGTACGAACTGGTTCGTTATCAATACCAGGATCGGCGCGCTGCGGGAAGTGGCACGGATGCCCCGACCGCGCCCAGGACACGCCGCGCCTCCGGCCCGGGGCGGGCGAGGGGGTCACATGGGCACGGCCGTCTCACCGGACCGGCACCGTCCGCACGACGCGGACCGCACACGGCGCGAGATACTCGCGGCAGCCAGAGCGGAGTTCGCGGAAGCCGGGTACGCTGGCGCGCGCATGGACGAGATCACCGCCCGCACCCGCACCAGCAAGAGGATGATCTACTACTACTTCGGCAGCAAGGAAGGCCTGTTCACAGCCGTCCTCGAGGAGGCCTACCGTGAAATCCGCCGGCAGGAGCTGCTGCTGGACGCCGATGAGCAGGACCCGATCGAGGCGATGCGCCGACTGGCGGAGCTGACCTTCGACCATCACGAGGCCCACCCCGACTTCGTCCGCCTGGTGAGCATCGAGAACGTCCACCGAGGACGTCACCTGGCCCGGTCGCGGCATCTGAGGGACCTGCGGACCCCGGCGCTCACGGTCATCGAAGGGATCCTGCGCAGGGGGCGGGAGAGCGGGCGGATCACCGCCGACGTCGACGCGGTCGGCATGCACGCCTTCATCAGCTCGTTCTGTGTCTTTCCGGTGGCCAACCGGCACACCTTCGCGGCGCTGTTCGACTGTGACCTGCTCGCGCCGGTGCACCGCGACCGGCTGCGCACCATGCTCGGGGACATGGTCGTCACCTACCTGACGGGCACCGCCGCGCGGCAGGAGCCTGTGGTGTCACAGGCGTGAGCGCAGTGCCCTGACCGTCTGTCCGGCAGAGGCGAGCACCGGCGCAGGGAGTTGCCCGCTTCGTCCGCCGCCCCGACCGGGTACACCCCCGGTCGGGGCCCGCGGCGCAGGCACGCATCGATCGGTGGTCGGCGTGTCAGTAGCGGCGGTATTTACAGGCCCAGGTACACCTCCCGCACCCGCGGATCATGGCTGAGCTGTGCGGAGGTGCCGCGCATGGCGACCTGACCGTTCTCCATCACGATGCAGTGACTGGTCACCCCGAAGGTGAGCTTGGCGTTCTGCTCCACCAGGAGCAGGCTCAGCCCTTCCTCGCGCAACCGCAGGAGTACGTCGAGGATGCTGCCGACGAGCTTCGGCGACAGGCCCATGGACGGTTCGTCCAGCACCAGCAGACGCGGACGGGTCATCAGGGCGCGGCCGATGGAGAGCATCTGCTGCTGCCCGCCGGAGAGTGCCCCTGCCAGACGCTCGCGCATCTCCTTCAGCACCGGGAAGAGGGCGTAGATCTCCTCGAGTTGCCGGTGGGTCTCCTTGTCCCAGGCGCGGGAGTAGGCGCCCAGCAGGAGGTTCTTCTCGACCGACAGCCCGGGAAAGACGTGCCGGCCCTCGGGGACGTAGCCGATACCGTGGCGGACCATGTCGCGGGCCTTGACCCGGGTGAGGTCCTTGTCGCCGAGACGGACGCTGCCGCCGCTGCGCGGGACCAGCCCCATGAGCGCCTTGAGGGTGGAGGTCTTGCCGGCGCCGTTGGCGCCGATGATGCCGACGGACTGGCCGGGCTCCACGCTGAAGTCGATGGAGCCGACGGCTTGGACCCCGCCGTAGTGCACGCTCAGTTCCCGCACACTCAGGCACTCCGCGGCGTTGCCCGCGATGACCTTCACGAGGTCGCCTCCTTCGCACGGTCGGGCCGGTCGGCGGCCTCGGGAGTGTTCATGCCGAGCTCGGCCAGGTCGGACTCGCCGAGGTAGGCCTCGATGACCTCCGGCGCGGTCACGACCTGCTGAGGGGTGCCCTCCGCGATGACGTTCCCGCTGGACAGGACGGTGACCTTCTCGCACAGCGACATCACCAGCCCCATGTTGTGCTCGATGAGGATCACGGTCGTGCCGCAGTCCCTGATGGAGCGGACGATGAGGATGAGCTGCCGCACCTCCTCGCCGTTGAGCCCGGCGGCCGGTTCGTCGAGCAACAGCAGCCTCGGCCGCGCCGCCATGGCACGGGCGATCTCGATACGGCGCTGGATGCCGTACGGCAGCGCCGTGGGGTCGGCGTCCGCGAAGTCCGCGAGCCCGAATCGCTCGAGCACCTCGTCCGCCCGCGCCCGCAGCCGACGTTCGCGCGCCCACACTCCCGGCTGCCACACGGCGTACTGCCAGATCGACCGGGTGCGGCTGCGGTCGAGCGCGACGAGGACGTTCTCCCGCACGGTCAGCTGCCCGAACAGGCGCAGGTTCTGGAACGTGCGGGACAGGCCGACCAGTGACAGGACGTAGGGCCGGGCGGTGGTGGTGTCGGCGCCGGCGAAGCGGACCGTGCCCGCGGTCGCCCGGTAGAAGCCGCTGATCACGTTGAACAGCGTCGTCTTCCCTGAGCCGTTGGGACCCACGATCCCCCGGATCTCGCCCTCGTCCACGGTGATGGACACCTCGTCGAGCGCTCGCAGTCCCCGGAACTGCTTGGTGACGCCTTCCACCGCGAGCAGCACGTCCGCGGTGTCAGGACGCTCGACGGGGGAGTAGGGCGTGAAGGGACGCAGCTCGGCGCGGACGGACTCCCGGCCGCGCCGCCGCTCGTACACGCCGCGCAGCCGCGCCGGGACGCCGGCGAGACCGGTCGGCGCGAACACGACCATGAGGACGACGACGATGCCGTAGCCGAGTTGGGCGTAGGTGGAGAAGTCCGAGAGCCATTCCCGGACCAGGGTCAGCCCGATGGCTCCGACCACACAGCCCACCAGGGACCGGCGGCCGCCGATGATGACCATCGCCAGCAGGATGAACATGTTCCCGATGGAGAACGTCTCGGGTGCGACGTAGCGGATGAGACCCGAGTAGAGGACTCCGGCGAGGCCGCCGTAGAGACTGGCCAGGAGGAAGGCCGTCATCCGCAGCAGCGGGATCTCCGCCCCCATCGCCCCGGCCGCCAGGGAGTCGTCGCGCATGGCGCGCAGCCGCCGGCCGAGCGAGGTGCGGACGACGAAGAGGCCGAAGACGAGCGCGAGGCCGAAGACCACGGCTTCCAGGTAGTAGTAGAGGTACTCGCTGGACAGATCGATGCCGGGCAGCGTGGGGCCGGGGACACCGGAGATGCCGTCGGCACCGCCGGAGATGTGGGCGTTGGTGATCCAGTTGATGAATCCCAGGGCCAGACCGAGGGTCACGATCCCCAGATAGTGCGACTGCATCCGCAGGGCTGGAACGCCGACGAACAGGCCGGTGACGACGGTGGCCAGGACGGCGAACAGGCTCGCGGCCCAGAAGCCGTACCCGTAGTGGGTGGTGAGGACGGCCACCGTGTAGGCGCCGACGCCGAAGAACGCGACCTGGGCGAGGTTGATCTGGCCGGAGACGCCCATCGCCAGACCCATCCCGATCGCCAGCAGGGCGTAGATGAGGGCGATGTTCACGACGTGGATCGTGTAG
The DNA here is from genome assembly GCF_042888945.1 of Streptomyces sp. NPDC002698. Classification (NCBI taxonomy): domain Bacteria; kingdom Bacillati; phylum Actinomycetota; class Actinomycetes; order Kitasatosporales; family Streptomycetaceae; genus Streptomyces; species Streptomyces sp. NPDC002698. The sequence continues at coordinate 33,036 of NZ_JBIAQM010000054.1, read as the reverse complement.
CTCCCCAGGCCGTAGGGGAGTATCCAGGCGGCGACGATGATCGCGCCTGTCGTGCCGATGCGGGTCTTCATGCGCGGCTGACCGTCCTCTCGCCGAAGATCCCCGTGGGCCGGATCATGATGGCCACGGTGAAGACCAGGAACGTCACCAGGACCGAGTAACCCTGGAAGTGGCCGGCGGCGTAGGAGTCGAGGACGCCGATGGCCACGCCGCCCACCACCGCCCCCTGGATCGAGCCGAAACCGCCGAGCATCGCCGCGGCGAAGCCCTTGATGCCCAGCGCGCCGCCGAGGGAGGCGTCGACGTAGAGCATGGGGCCGACCAGACCGCCCGCGAGGGCGGCCAGTCCGGCTCCGATGGCGAAGGCCAGGGCGTTGCTGCGCCCCACGTCGATCCCCACGGCGGTGGCCGCCTCGTGGTCCATCGCGACCGCCTGCATGGCCGCGCCGCGCTTGGTGCGCGACAGGAAGAAGGCCAGGGCGACGACGGCGATGGCTGCGACCGCCATGACCAGCAGGTCGTAGGTGCGTACCCGGATACCGAGGATGTCCAGGGGCGCGGAGTGGAGGGGCGAGGGGACGGCGCGGCCGGTGGTGCCCCAGATGAGGACGGCGACCGCCTGCAGCACGATGCCGAAGCCGATCGTGCCGATGAGCATGAGGTCGAAGTCCTTGTTCTCCAGCGGGCGCAGCACCCGCTCGATGACCAGGCCGATGGCCCCGGTGACCACGATGGCGGTCACCATGGCCACGGCGAAGGGCAGCTTGGAGGTGAGGTAGAACGTGGACGCGGCGTACGCGCCGATCATGGCGATGTCCGCGTGCGCGAAGTTGACCAGTCCCATCGTGCGGTAGACGAGGGAGAAGCCCATCGCGACCAGGGCGTACACGGCCCCGAGACTCAGACCGCTGACGAGCGTCTGCAGGGTGTCTTGCACGTCGTCCTCAGTTCTGCGCGACGAGCGCGCCGGACTTGATGACTCCGATGCTGGTCTTGGTGATGCCGACGCCGTCGGCGCCGTACCGGAACTGCCCGAGCAGGCCGTCGTACTGGGTCGCGCGGATCGCGTCGGCGAGCTTCTTGCCGGTCGCCACCTCGCTGTTCTTCAGCGCGGTGAGCAGGATGCTGGTGCCGTCGTAGGCCTTGGCTCCGTGCAGTTCGGCGTCCTCGCCGTAGGCGGCCTTGTAGGCGGCGGCGAACTTCTGTGCCGCCGGGCTGACGTCGTTGCCGAGGTAGGGAGAGCTGACGATGGTGCCCTCCGCCGCCTCCTCGCCCGCGGTCTGTGTGAAGACCGGGGTGCCCTGTGGGGCGGCGCCCGCGAACGGCACGGTGATGCCCAGGTCGCGGGCCTGCTTGACGATGAGGCCGGCCTCGACCTCCTCCGAACCGATGAACACCACCTGCGGCTTCTTCGCGCGGATCTTGGTGAGGGCGGCGCTGAACTCCTTCTGGTCGGTGGTGACGACCTGGTCGGTGACCGGGGTGACGCCGAGGTCCTTGGCGGCCTTGGTGAAGGCGTCGTGCTCACCGGTGCCGTAGGAGCCGTTGTTCGTGATCATCGCGATCTTCTTGTAGCCCTTGTCCTGGATCAGGTACTTCGCCAGCGTGGTGTCGTAGGTGGTGCTGGTCGGACCGTTGAGGAACAGGAACTCGCTCTTCAGCGCCACGAGCCCGTCGGACTGGCCGGAGGTGATGTTGGGTATCCCCGCCTGCTTCAGGACGGGCGCCATCGCGATGGTGACGGCGCTCTCGGCGGTGCCGATCATCGCGATGTAGTGCTCGCCGGCGATCTTGCGGGCCAGGTTGGTGCCCGTGGTCGGGTCTCCCTGGTCGTCGAACGACTTCAGCTGGATCTTGCGGCCGTTGATGCCACCCTTCTTGTTCCACTCGTCGACGGCGAGCTTGGCGCCCTTGTACTCCCAGTCGCCCAGGGAGGAGAGCTGGCCGCTGCGGGCGTCGACGACGGCGATCTTGATGGGGCCCGAGTCGGAGCTGCCGCTCTTGTCGGAGTCGCCGGGCGCGCTGCACGCGGTGAGGGTCGCGGCCACGGCGATGGCGGCGGCGAGCAGGGTGCGTGGGGCCGAAGGCGGGGAGATGCGGGACATGAAGGTCACCTCGTCGGTGTCGGTGGGTTGGCAGGCAGGGGTGGGGGAGGCGACGCGAGCCCCGCCGACCGTGATGCCGGGCCGGCGGGCGTTGTACGCGGGGGGATCAGAGAGCGTCGGCGGGGAAGCGGCCGGCGTAGATGTCCTTGATGTTCCAGTGCCCCGGGGTGGGCACCGGCTCGTTGACCATGGGGACGTCGAGGACGGCCGGGCGGCGGCGGGCGATGGCGTCGTCGAGCGCCTTGCGCAGGTCGCCGGGTGCGGTGACGGTGTAGCCGTCGGCGCCGCAGGACTCGCCGTACCGCGCGAAGTCCGGGCTGTAGGGCCGGCCCTCGGCGTCGGTGAACTCGCAGCCGTAGGAACGGCCGAAGGACGAAGCCTGCAGGTCGGCGATGGTTCCGTGGGCGCGGTTGTTCATCACCACGAAGATGACGGGCGCGCCCTGCTCGACCGCCATCGGCACCGCCGGCAGTTGGGCGCTCATGCCGCCGTCACCGATGAGGGCGACCACGACGCGCTCGGGCAGGGCGATCTGCACACCGACGGCCGCGGCCGGGCCGAAGCCCATGGTGGAGGCGCCTCCCGGAGTGATGAAGCGGCCTTCCTCGGGCAGTTCGTAGCACTGCGCGACGCCGTTCTTGTTCCAGCCGACGTCGGTGACCAGGATCGCGTCGTTCGGCAGGGCCTCGCGCAGGTCGGTGAGGATGCGCTGGGGCCGCAGCGGGAAGTTGTCGCTGCGCCCGGCCTTGCGTGCCGCGTCGAACACACCGGTTCGCGCGGCGGTGATGCTCTCGCGCAGGCCCGGACGGGAGACGGGCGTGCTCCGGCGGGCCCGGACCGCCGCGCCGATCTTCTCCAGGGCGAGTTCCACGTCCGCCACGGCACCGATGTGCACGGGGTAGTTGCGGCCGATCTCGGCGGGGTCGATGTCGATCTGCAGCAGTCGGCTCGGCGGGAAGTTCCAGGTGTGCGTCGCGTCCCAGGAACTGGCGTCGGTCTCGGCGAAGCGGGTGGCCAGCGCCAGGACGACGTCGGCGCCCTTGGTGCGTTCGTGGGTGTTCTCCAGTCCCCAGAAGCCGGGCATGCCCAGCAGCAGGGGATGACGGTCGGAGACGACGCCCTTGCCCATCAGGGAGTGGGCGAGCGGGATGTCGAGGTGCTCGGCGAGGGCCAGCAGCTCGGCGCGGGCACGGGGGCCGCGCAGGCCGCCGCCGAAGTAGATCAACGGGCGCTCGGCGTCGAGCAGTTCACCGGCGATCCGGTCGGCGGTCGCCTCGTCCAGGCCGGGGCGGCCGAGGTGCCCGGGCAGCGGGTGGCCGCCGTCGTAGGGCGCGACCGGCCGGTTGAACAGGTCCATCGGGACATTGATCAGCACGGTGCCGGGTCGGCCGGCGGCGGCGGTGAAGAAGGCCCGTTCGGTGACGCGCGGGATGTCCTGGACCCGCTGGACCTCCCAGGTGCGCTTGCAGAAGGGCCGGTAGATCGCGGTCTGGTCGGCGTCGGCATGGAGGTTGACCTCCTGGTGCGGGTGCCGGCCGTAGTAGTAGGAGGGGATGTCGCCGGTGATGACGACCAGCGGCACGGAGTCCAGGGCGGCCGTGGCGACGCCGGTGACGGCGTTCATCATGCCCGGCCCCACATGGGTGAGCAGTACCCCGGGGCGGCCGGTGGCCCGGGCGTAGCCGTCGGCCGCGTGGGCCGCGGCCTGTTCGTGCCGGGCGATCACGAACTCGATCGAGCTCGGGCCGAGTGCGTCGAGCAGGGCGATGTTGGTGTGCCCGCAGGTGCCGAAGACGTACTCCACACCGTAGGACTCGAGCTGGGTGACGAGGGCTTCGGCGGCGGTCACGGTGGTCACGAGTCCTCCTTGGGCAGCTCGCGGCTGTCGCCCCAGACGGACAGCCCGCGCAGGACGAGGGTCTTGACGACGGTGTAGTCCTCGATGAGCCAGCGAGGGGCCTCGCGGCCGAAGCCGGAGTCCTTCACACCGCCGAACGGAACATGGTCGAGGCGGAAGTTGGAGGTCCCGTTCACGATCAGCCCGCCGACCTCCAGGCGTCTCCAGGCGGTGAGGATGCGCGTGATGTCGTGGGTGAACAGGCCGGCCTGCAGTCCGTACCGGCTGGCGTTGCACTGGTCGAGAACGGTGTCGAAGTCGTCGAAGGGCAGGACGGCGACCAGTGCGCCGAACACCTCGTGCACGACCACGGAGGCGTGGACGGGCGGGTCGGCGACGATGGTCGGTGCGGCGGTGGCGCCGTCACGGGTGCCGCCGCGGATCACCCTCGCGCCCAGCCGTCGTGCCTCGCTCGACCAGGCCACCACGCGTTCGGCCGCGTTCTCGTCGACCATGGAACCGACATCGGTGCGGTCGTCGAGGGGATCGCCGACGACCAGCGCGTCGACCGCCGCGGTGAAGGCGTCGAGGAACTCGGCGTAGCGGGACCGGTGGACGTAGACGCGCTGCACGGAGATACAGCTCTGGCCGGAGTTGCTGTATCCGGTGCGGGCACTGATCCTGGCGGCCGCCGCGGCGTCGGCGTCCTCGCACACGATCGTGGCGGCGTTGCCGCCCAGCTCCAGGGCGAGTCGCTTCCGGCCCGCGGCGCGGGCCACGGCGGCACCCGTGTCGGCGCTGCCGGTGAAGCTGATGACACTGACCGGATCGGCGGCGCACAGGGCGGCCCCGACATCACCGCCGCCGTGCAGCAACTGGACCGCCTGGTGGGGCATGCCGCTGTCCAGGAGCAGGGCGACGACGGCGGCCGAGCCGGCCGGCGCCTGCGGCGGGGCCTTGACCAAGGTGGTGTTGCCCGCCGCGAAGGAGGCACCGAGCTTGTGGGCGAGGAGGTTGGCCGGCGCGTTGAACGGCGTGATGGCCAGTGCCACTCCGGCGGGCGCCCGGTAGGTGAAGGCGGTGTTGCCGATGCCGGTGTTCCAGCCGGCCACGGGCAGGGTCTCGCCGTCGACGCGGCGGGCCTCGGCCGCGCAGACCGCGAACGTGGAGGCCACCCGTTCGATCTCGGTGCGGCTGTCCTTGACGGGTTTGCCCAGTTCGAGGGCGAGAAGGCGGGCGAGCCGGTCGCGGTGGGCGAGCGCGTCGCGTGAGGCGGCCTCCAGGATGTCGGCGCGGGCGGCGGGCGCGAGGTCGGCCATCTGCCGTGCGTAGCCGCCGGCCCGCGCGACCGCCGTGTCGATCTCGCGCTCGGTCGCCGCCGGGGCGCGGCTGACGGTGCGCCTCAGATAGGGGCCGGTGCGATCCGTGGGAGGGCCTTCGCCGCCCCAGGATCCGGCGATGTAAGGGAGGGCCTCGACCACGTCGTTCCGGTCGGCGGCCTTGAGGAGGTCTTGCAGCATCACGTCTCCAGAAAAAACCATCTGATGGTTTCCGTGGACTGCTCTGTGGACTGGCGTGTAACGTACGGGCGCCGGGAGGCCGTGGCAATAGGTCGGCGTGAGGAAGTTGAAACCAGCGGTTTTCGAATGGACCTTGGCTGGTGGAAGCTGTCCCTTTCGAGCGCCACGCCCGACAACGGGCCGAGCGGCCGGCCACTGACGAAGGAGAGCGCATGGACACGGAGCAAGGACAAGGCGGCGTACGCAGCGTGCGCCGGGCTCTGGACATCCTGTCGCTGCTGACCGAGGATCAGCCCACCGTTCCTCTCAAGGACATGGTCGACGCGACCGGCCTGCCCAAGACGACCGTGGTGCGCCTCGTCCAGACGCTGGAGCAGTACGGACTGCTGTGGGCGACGCCCGGTGGCTACACGGCCGGGCCCGGCCTGTGGCGCTGGGCCCATCTGGCCCACACCAGCTGGGAGTTGCCGCCGGACACGCAGAAGCTGCTGCGCGAACTGGTCGAGCGGCGCGGCGAGACGGCGAACCTGATGATCCGCCGCGACATCCACCGTGTCTGCGTCGCCCAGCAGGAGAGCCCTCAGCCTCTGCGGCACGTGGTGCGCGTGGGCGACGAACTGCCGCTGTGGGCCGGCGCCTCGTCGAAGGTATTGCTCATCGGGGCCACCGACGGGCTGCTGCAACGGGTCGCCGCCGCTTCCCCGCACGGCGTGGCCCATGTGCAGCAACTGCGGCTGTGGGCCGACGAGGCCGCCGACCGCGGGTACGCCACCAGCCACGGCGAGCGCGACATCGGCCTCACGGCGGTGGCCGTGCCCATCCGCACCCAGTCGGGTGTCACGGTCGCCTCCCTTTCGCTGAGCGGCCCCAGCGCGCGCATCACGGATCAGGACATCGAGGTGTTCGCGGACGACCTGCGCGAAACGGCCGCACGCATCGCCTCGCAGGGCTTCCATCACCCCCTGGGGCCGCGCACCTAACCACGCCGGCAGCGGCGCCGCAGCAGGCGCCGCTGGAAGGAGACGCCATATGCACGTTCGCCCACTCGACGGAATACGCGTTCTGGATCTCACGAACGTGCTGGCAGGCCCCTACTGCAGCTACCAGCTCATGCTCATGGGCGCCGAGGTGGTCAAGATCGAGCGTCCGGGCCAGGGCGATCTGGCCCGGAACCTGGGCCCCGATCCCTCTCTCAACCGGGACGGTGTCGGGGCGTCCTTCCTCGCCCAGAACGCGGGCAAGAGCTCGCTGGAGCTCGATCTCAAGGACACCGCCGACCGGGCCCTCTTCGAACGGCTCCTGTCCGGGGCGGACGTCCTGCTGGAGAACTTCCGGGCCGGTGTCCTGGACAGGATGGGCTACGGTGCCGAACGCCTCACCCAGCTCAACGGGCGCCTCGTCTACTGCTCCATCTCCGGCTTCGGACAGGACGGCCCGATGAGCGACGCGCCGGCCTACGACCAGATCGTCCAGGGCCTCACCGGCATGATGAGCATCACCGGCACGACCGAGACCGCGCCCCAGCGCGTGGGCTTCCCCGTCTGTGACACCACCGGTGGACTGATGGCAGCCTTCGCCATCAGCGCAGCCCTGCTCCACCGCGAACGCACCGGGCACGGCAGCCGTCTCGACGTCTCCATGCTGGAGGCATCGCTGTCCACCATGGGCTGGGCCGTCTCCAACTACCTGGTCAGCGGGATCCCACCCGAACCGCTCAGCGACCAGAACCCCACCGCGGCCCCCTCCGGCACTTTCCACGCCCTGGACGGACCCCTCAACATCGCGGCGAACCAGCAACGCCAGTTCGAGGCGCTGTGCCGACTGGCCGGCGCGCCGGAACTGATCACCGATGACCGTTTCGGCGAACGGGAACAGCGCAAGCTCCATCGCGACGAGCTCAACACCGCCCTGAACGAGGCACTGTCGAGCCGCTCGGCCGCCGACTGGGAACGCGACCTGAACGCCGTCGGCGTGCCCGCCGCCCGGGTGCTCACCGTGCCCCAAGCCCTGGAACAGCCACAACTGGCCCATCGGAACTTCATCACCGGTCTCAGCCATCCAGGACGTCCCGGACGGCCACTGAATGTCGTGGGCAACGGCGTTCTCGTCGACGGGGAAGCCTTCGGCCCGCCCTCTCCGCCCCCGCTGCTGGGCGAACACAACGCCCGCCGTGAGGAGATCGCGAGCCGCTGGCTCGACGCGGCCGCCAAGGCCGCCGGAGAGGCCGCCGCGTCATGACCAGTGCTCACGCCGACGCCGGCGACGCCGCACAGTGGTGGGCCACCGCGGTCAGCCACATCGAACCCGGCAGCATCGAACTGCGCGACCATCCGGTGCAGGACCTCATCGGCACGGCAAGCCTGGTCGACATCATCTGGCTGATGCTGCGCGCGACCACACCCGCACCACGCGAATCGTCCCTGCTCGAAGCCGCGTTGGTCGCCGGTGTCGACCACGGGCCCCAGGCCCCTTCCATCGCTGCCGCCCGTATGGCGGCCACCTGCGGAGTCGGCCTCAACAACGCCGTCGCCACCGGTGTGAACATGCTGGGCGACGCCCACGGCGGGGCGGGCCAGCAGTGCGTGGAGATGCTCACCGACATCCGCGACCTCCAAACCCTGGGCGGCAGTTGGCAGGAGGCGGCCCAGGAGGTCATGGCCGACTGGCAGAGCCGCTCGCGCTACCTTCCCGGCTTCGGTCACCGCTTCCACCCCATAGACCCGCGGCGCGACCCGCTGATCCGGCTCGTGCGGCAGGCGGTTTCCGACAACGTCGTCGACGGCGACTTCCTCAACGCCGCCCTCGCGGTCGAGGACATCCTCAAAAGACGCCGAGCGGGCGCCCGGCCCGTTCCGATGAACATCGACGGAGCCACCGCCGTCATCTACGCCGAGCTGGGCTTCTCCGCCCCGCTCGCCCGCGGCCTGTTCGTCCTCAGCCGCTCGGTGGGCATCCTGGCGCACGCGTGGGAGGAGAGCGGGCAGGGCCGCCGCAACAAGGGCCCGATCCCGCGCGACGTCCTCCCGGCCCGCCTGCCCCAGCCGAAAGACGCGTGAACAATCCGCGTCACAGCTCTTGCCACACCCCCGGCGCATCCCTAACGTAACTTTCCGCCCATCGGCAACCATCGTACGGACCATCCGAACCGTACAGCGGACCATGATCCGCCCCGTAGCTTCCCTCCCCCCACTTGAGACTCCTCAGCCCCGCCACTGACGGGTATTCCAGGACTCGTCATGAAAGAGGGACCATGGACAGACGCAGCTTTCTCACCTCGACAGCGGCCGGAACGGCCACCACCGTCGCCCTGCTCAACGGCACACCCGCCCAGGCCGACACGGCCGACAACCTCGCCCGGCCGGTCCCCGACCAGGCCCACGCCGCCACCGCCGCGAACTACCCCAAGGCCGGCGGCAACCTCGGCAACCACAGCTACTCCTCGCTCAGGAAGATCACCGCCGGCAACGTCCGCAAGCTCGGCGGCGCCTGGCACGTCAACCTGGAGAACGGCTCCACCTCCTCCGCCCAGCAGTGCGCCGTCATCGCCCAGAACGGCGTGCTCTACCTGGCCACCACCCAGCAGAACGTCTTCGCCGTCGACGGCCGCACGGGTCAGGTGAAGTGGAAGACGAACGTCGGTACCGACACCACCAACATGCGCGGCCTCGCCCTCGGTGAGGGCCTCGCGTTCACCATCTCCGGCGACAACAAGGTCCTCGCCCTCGACCAGAAGTCCGGCGCCGTCGTGTGGAGCCGCGAGCTGATGGTCGAGGACCAGGGCGACCCGGGCTGCGACCCGGCGTCCGGCCAGTGCGGCGGCAGCAAGGGCGGTCTCGCCGGAGCCGCCGTGTACTGGGACGGGCTCGTCTACATCGGCACCCAGGGCAGCACCGCCGGCGCCCGCGGTCGCGCCTACGCCCTCGACGCCCGCACCGGTGAGGTCGCCTGGGTCTTCTGGGGCACCCCGGGCCCGGGGGAGTACGGCAACGACACCTGGGAGGGCGACACCTGGAAGACCGGCGGCGCCGTCTGCTGGATCCACCCCGCCGTCGACCCCGAACTGGGCATCGTCTACTGGACGTTCGGCAACCCCTATCCCCGCACGGACGGCTCCATCCGCGGCGGCGACAACCTCTTCGCCAACTGCCTGGTCGCCATGGACGCCAAGACCGGCGAGCGGCGCTGGCACTTCCAGTCCGTGCACCACGACATCTGGGACTACGACGGCGTCATGTCCCCCGTGCTCGCCGACATCCTGATCGAGGGCAGGAAGCGCAGGATCGTCGTCTACGGCAGCAAGACGGGCATGTACTACATGCTCGACCGCGCCACCGGCAAGCCGGTCCACGGCATGGAGGAGCGTCCGGTGCCGCAACACGCGGCCCAGAAGACCGCCCCCACCCAGCCGTTCCCCGGCGGCGAGCCCTTCGTCGAGACCGAGCCGCGCCTCGACAAGGCCACCCGGCCGGTGCCCTTCTACCCGACCGGCGGCCTCTTCGAGGCCCACTGGGACCGCGCGACGATCATCTTCCCCGGCGCGGGCGGCGGCGCCGACTGGTCCTCCCCGTCCTTCAGCCACCGCACCGGCCTGGTCTACGTCGGCTACGGCCTCATCAACTCCGCCTACTCCAACACCCACGGCGGCCGCGTCAACACCGCACGGCCCCTCGGCGAGTACTTCGCCGGCGGCCTCGCCGCCGTCGACCCGCGCACCAACACCGTCGCCTGGCGCCAGGAGGGCGAGTGGTCCCTCGCCCACGGCAACGGCGTCCTCAGCACCGCCGGCGGCGTGCTCTTCCAGGGCCGCCCCGACGGCGTGCTCACCGCCCTCGACGACCGCGACGGCAGCGAACTGTGGACCTGGCAGTGCGGCGCCGGCGTCAACACCAACCCGCTGACCTACGAGATCGACGGCGAACAGTACGTCGCGGTACTCGCCGGCGGAAACGGCCTGCCCTACCCGGACATCCCCAGGGGCGACCACCTGTGGGCGTTCAAGCTCGGCGGCACCGTGAAGCCGGCCACGGCGCCCACCCCGCCGTCCAAGCGCAACCAGATCCGGACCGCCGCCGTGACCGGCGACACCGCCAAGAACACCATCACGCTGGGCCGGACCTGGGACAACGCGAAGAACGCCCCCGGCGCCACCGAGAACCTCGTGGCCCAGAACGCCATGGCACCGCAGCACCTGAGCATCGCCAAGGGCACCACGGTCACCTTCGCCAACCCCGCGGACAACAAGTCCGCGCACGGCGCGGTCTCGTTCTTCGAGGCCGAGTTCGACAGCGGGCTCCTCATGCCGGGCCAGTCCTCCTCGTACACCTTCGACACCCCCGGCGAGTACTTCTACAACGACCCGGTCGCCCCGCAGAACACCGGCAAGATCGTCGTCCAGTAAGCCGCCCGCCCACTGCACCGCGCTCTCGTAGCCGCTTCGCGGCAGCCCCGCACGCCAGTGTCGGCTCCTGGCCCGGACCCCTTTCCGCGAGGCCTCCCCACCACGCTCTTTCGAACGACGTAAGGACGCCCCATGAGAACCAGACTCCGCGTGCGCCCGCTGCACGCAGCGCTCACCAGTGCCGCCACGACGGTCGGCATCACCGTCGCCCTGGTGGCCACCGGCACCCTCAGCATGGCGCAGGGGCGCACCGGCCAGGGCGCCCGGGAACTCGGCGACCCCGACTACGGCGTATGCCGCGGCGTCGACGCCCGCTGCTACCACGACTGGGGCAACTTCGACACCACCAAGGGCTTCAAGGTCCTGCTCTACACCCGCACCGCAGGCCCCCGTCACGCCAACCTCGGCCCGGTGCTCGCCACAGGCGTGAACCCGCCCCTCGCCGATGCCAACGTCGTCCAGAAGGCCGTGCTCAAGCTGGGCGCGGACAACGGCTTCCAGGTCGACTACACCGAGGACGTCTCCCAACTCGCCTCACCCGCGACCCTGTTCAAGTACAACGCCGTCATCTTCTACTCCACCAGCCGCGACGCCCTCGACGACGCGGCTCAGACCTCCCTGCGGCAGTACGTTCGCGGCGGCGGCGGATTCGTCGGCGTCCACAACGCGTTCGGCACCGAGTACAACTGGCCCTGGTACGAGGGCCTGCTCGGCAACGCCAACTTCTACGACCACGGTCCCGCGCAGCCCGGCACGGTCGAAACCGTCGACCGCAGGGACGTCTCCACGAAGTCGCTGCCTTCCAGGTGGAACTTCTCCGACGAGTGGTACAACCTCGTCCCCGCCCCGACACGGGTGCGTGTCCTGGCCGACGTCGACGAGAGCACCCTCGCCAAGGGCGTGACCGGCAACTACAGCCATCCCGGGCACGGCGAGAACCACCCCGTCGCCTGGTGCCAGTACTACGACGGCGGCCGGGCCTGGCTGACCACGCTCGGTCACGACGCCAAGGACTTCTCCACCGACGGCTCCTTCGCGGGCGCCGCCGAGTTCCAGAAGCTCCTCCTCGGCGGCATCGAATCCGCCATGGGCAAGACGCCGTTCTGCAAGTGACGTCCGGCCGCAACCGGCCGGCCGGCTCCCGGCGCCCACCACGGCGCCATCACCCCTCCCGACAGGAAGGCAAGATCACCATGCATGACGAGCCCCGCACCCAGCACCCGGCCGAGCCGGCAGCCCAGCCCCCCGCGGGCTGGCAGAGCCCCGACTTCACGGTGGTCGACACCGCCCTGGAAGTCGCCGCCTACTCGCTGCGCACGAAGTAGGGGACTCCGCCGTGCTGCTGCGCATCCTCGGCACAGCGGCCGGTGGTGGCATACCTCAGTGGAACTGCGCGTGCCCCGGTTGCACCGGGGCACGCCGCCACCCCTCACGCCGACGCCTCCACGACGGACTGGCCCTCCAACCGGCGGACTCAGGGACCTGGTTCCTCGCCAATGCCACACCGGACATCGCCGAGCAGCTCGAAAGCCACCCCGGCCTCAGGCCCGACGCCGGACAGGAACGCACACCCGTCGTACGCGTCGTTCTCACCGATGCCGAACTCGACCACACCCTCGGCCTCCTGCGGCTCAGGGAAGCCTCCCGCATCGACATCTGGTGCACCGAACCCGTCCGCAAAGCCCTGACCACCCGCCTGGCCCTCGATGAGGTCCTCGCCCCCTACACCACGCTGAACTGGTACGACCTTCCCCTCACCGGAGCCGAACACCCCGCAGACATAGGCGGACTTGAGGTCAGTGCCATCCCGCTGTCCGCCAAACGCCCCCGCTACGCGGCCGACGAACCCGCACACCCGGCCTGGAGCACCGCTCTCAAAATCAGCGACCGAGCCACCGGGAAGACCGCGCTGTACGCGCCGGCCCTCGCGGCCTGGAACGACCGCCTCGACGACGAAATCGCCGACTCGGACTGCGCCCTGATCGACGGCACCTTCCTCACCGACGACGAGCCCCACCGCACGGGCTTCTCGCGGCGCACCGCCTCCGCCATGGGACACCTGCCCGTCGAAGGCCCGCACGGCACCGCCCTCCGCCTCCAAGGAAGCGGCGGGCAGATCCTCTACACCCACCTCAACAACAGCAATCCACTGGTGGACCCGGACGATTCCGCACACGAACGGCTCGCCGGCCTGGGCCTGGGCGTCGCCGCAGACAGGATGGTGGTGTCTCTATGACCACGGCCGCACCCGACACCGGGCTCGTCACCCACCACCGCGCCGCCCAGGACGGCCCGGCACCCTGGACCGCGGACGAGCTGGAACGCCGACTGCGAGAACTGGCGGTCAGCCGCTACCACGACCGCCACCCCTTCAACCGGCGCATGCACGAAGGCCGGCTGGCACCGGCCGAACTGCGGACCTGGGTCGCCAACCGCTACTACTACCAGTGCAACATCCCCATCAAGGACGCTCTCATCCTGAGCAAGCTCCACCTTCCCGCGCAACGACGGTCCTGGCTACGACGCATCCAGGACCACGACGGACACACCGACCAGGACGGCGGCATCGAGAGATGGCTCCAGCTCGGCGAGGCCGTCGGCCTGCGCCGTGACGAGCTGCTCGACCATCGACACCTCCTGCCCGGCGTCCGCCTGGCCGTGGACGGCTACGTCAACTTCTGCCGCAACGCCGGTGTGCTGGAAGCCGTGGCCTCGTCCCTGACGGAACTCTGCGCTCCGTCGATCATGCTGACGCGCCTGGAAACCTTTCCCCTGTACTACCCCTGGATCAAGTCCGCCGGCCTTTCGTACTTCCGGGGCCGCGTCCCCCAGGGCCGGCGAGACGGAAGCGAAGCCCTGGGCTGGATACGCACGTGGGCCACCACATGCGGGCAGCAGCACCAGGCGCTGGCCGCGCTGTCCTTCAAGTGCGACGTCCTGTGGAGCCTGCTCGACAGCGTTCAGCAAGCCGCCGACCAGGACTGCCGCCATGCCTGACCCTTCCACCTGGCGTCCCCGCCTCCCGCCCGCGGCGCGCCTGCGCCACGACCAGGTCCGCCACACCGACGTCCTGCTCCTGCCCGAACGGGTCATCGTCCTGCACGGCTCCGGCCGGGCCGTCCTCGACCTCGTGGACGGCACCCGCACCGTCGACGAGATCATCGCCGCCCTCGCGCCGGAACCCGTCCCCGACCCGATCCGCGACGACGTCACCTCGTTCCTGAACAAGCTCCACACGGAAGGCGGCCTGCGATGACGGCTCCCACCCCGCCCTGGGCCCTGCTGGCCGAACTCACCCACGCCTGCCCCCTGCACTGCGCCTACTGCTCCAACCCCCTGGAACTGACCCGCCGGTCGCAGGAACTCGGCCCCGCCCAGTGGGCCGACGTCTTCCACCAGGCGGCGGAACTCGGAGTCCTGCACACACATCTCTCCGGCGGGGAGCCCCTGCTGCGCAAGGACCTCGAGCGGATCACCCGCTCCGCGGTGGACGCAGGCCTCTACACCCAGCTGGTCACCAGCGGCGTCGGACTGACGGCCGAACGACTCGACGCACTGGTCGACGCCGGTCTGCACAGTGTCCAGCTGTCCGTACAGCACGCCGACGCCCGCCGGTCCGACGAACTCGCCGGCCATCCTGCCTTCACCGCCAAACAGCAGGCTGCCGCGCTCGTCAGGGAACGCGACCTGCCCCTGGGCGTCAACGTCGTCCTGCACCGGCACAATCTCGACGCCCTGGACGCACTGATGGAACTCGCCGTGGCCTGGGACGCGGACCGGATCGAGCTGGCCAACACACAGTTCTACGGCTGGGGCCTGCTCAACCGAGCCGCGCTCATGCCGAGCCGCGAACAGCTGGCCGCCGCCGGAGCGCAGGTGGAGGCCTGGAAAGAACGACTCGACGGCACTGTAGAGATCACCTGGGTGGTGCCCGACTACTTCTCCGGCACCCCCAAGCCCTGCATGGGAGGCTGGGGCGCTGTCTCGCTGACCGTCACTCCGGACGGGACGACTCTTCCCTGCCCGGCAGCGGCGACGCTGCCCGGGCTCGATGCGCCCAACGCCACCGAGCGGCCCCTGCGCTGGATCTGGGAGGAGTCACCCGCCTTCAACGCCTACCGCGGCACCGACTGGATGCCGGATCCCTGCCGCGGCTGCGAACGGCGGACCGAGGACTTCGGGGGGTGCCGCTGCCAGGCATTCGCCCTCACCGGAGACGCGTCCCGTACCGACCCGGCCTGTTCACTGTCGCCGGACCACGCGACTCTGATCGATCTCACGCACCCCGGCACTCCGCCCGAGCTCATACCCCGCCGCCCTGCGGCAGCCGGCAGGCTCCGTCCGTCGTGAGCACCCGCTCGGGCGTCTCCCGCGTGTCGCCGGTTCCGGGTTCACACAGGACTCGCGTCGCCTCCGGCGTACCCGAACGCTTCAGCCATTCACGGTAGGCCGGTGCCTGACGGGCCGCCTCCCAGTAGGCGTCCACCAACTCGTCGTATCCGAGATCGAGTTCAGCCTCCGAGCGGGCGGCGAGCAGCAGTCGTACTCCTATCGGGTCGCCCTGCAGGGGCCGGACGACGACATCGGATCGCGGGCGGGCGGTGGGCTGGCTGACCGTGACGACTTCGCCGGTGGCGGCCAGCGAGTACGCCGTGAGGTAGTCGCCGTGCAGCATGTCGGGCTCGAGCTCCGCGTCCCGCAGGACACGGCAGAGCGCGTCCCACTCGCCGTCGACCGTGGAGTCCACCATCCAGTGGTCGTCGGCCAGGTCGGCGAGCCGCACCTCGGAACGTTCCGCAGCCGGGTGGTCGGCGGCGAGCGTGACGAACTGCGGTTCGCGTTCGACCAGGACGCGCAGACAGAGCCCGGACGGGATGCACAGAGGACTGCCCTCGACCTCATGCACGAAGGCCAGTTCGAGCCACCCCCCGGCGACCATGCGCAGCAGGGAGTTCGCGGAGACGTCCATCCGGAGTGTGGGTTCGGTGCGGGGAACACGGGCACGCAGTCGGCGCAGCCAGCCGGGCAGGGCACGGCTGGCCGTGGCACCGATCCGCAGTGTGTACTCATCCGTGGCCCGGGCCACCGCCGCCCTCGTCTCCGTGACGATCGCGGCGAGTTCGGCGACGAGAGGTCTGGCGCGGCTCAGCACCGCGTGGCCCAGGGGTGTGGGGCGGCAGCCCGTGCCCGTGCGGACGAAGAGCTGCGCGCCGAGTGCCCGCTCGATGCGGCGCAGTTGGGTGCTCAACGAGGGCTGTGCCACACCGAGCTCACGGGCCGCCTTGTGCAGGCTGCCCGTGTCGGCGATGGCGCACAGGGCACGTAAGTGCCTCACCTCGAGCTCCATGCCGGAAGGGTAGGGCGACGCGGAGCGGCGCACCAGATGTTCAAAACGCGACGAAGCCTGACGAGTCGGCTCCCCGATAGCTCCGCGCTATCCCCGAATGCCATCATCCGCCACCCCCTTGGCCTCCCCGAGACTCCTGCTGAACCAATCGTTCACCACCCCACACGAACGAGTAGGAGCACCCCCCATGCTGTCCTCCCGCATGAAGTCGAAGGCCTCCAGGAGACTTCTGGCTCTCACGCTCGGCCTCGGTCTGGCATCCGCAGCGCTGGGCACCGCGGTCCCGGCGAGCGCCAAGTCGGCGGACTCGGCCCCGGCCGGTTCCGCTTCCGCCACGGCGGTCCGGTACGCCGGCTCGGCCGAAGAGGCCGCCGGCAACAAGGCGTTCTTCGACGCCGTGCTGAAGTCGGTCGCCAAGAAGCAGGCCGCCAACCCCTCCGTACAGTCGGTGACCGTCTACTACAACGCCTCCCAGGCGCCGAGTTTCCGCTCCCAGATATCGAGTTCCGCCTCGATCTGGAACAGCTCCGTCTCGAACGTCAAGCTCCAGTCGGTCTCGAGCGGTGCGGACTTCACCTACTACGAGGGCAACGACTCGCGCGGGTCCTACGCCTCCACGGACGGCCACGGCAGCGGCTACATCTTCCTCGACTACGCGCAGAACCGGCGGTACGACTCGATCCGCGTCACCGCCCACGAGACCGGTCACGTGCTGGGTCTGCCGGACCACTACAGCGGTCCGTGCAGCGAGCTGATGTCGGGCGGCGGCCCGGGCACGTCCTGCACCAACCGCTACCCGAACACGGCCGAGCGCTCCCGCGTGAACCAGCTCTGGGCCAACGGCCTCGCGAAGGCCCTCGCCAAGCTGGAGAAGGCGCGCTGACCCAGCGCCCTGCACGCGTGTCGAGCGCTGCGCGCCGCACACTCGAGTCGGGCCGGTACGGGCCGTGGTGTGACGCCACGGCCCGTACCGGGTTCGTCCGGGTGCGGGCCGCGAACGGGAAGAATTCGAGGCGTTCCATGGTGTTCGCCGACGCCGGCTGCGGGGCCTGTGAAACAACGGCTGTGCCTGGACGGACTGTTGAGTCCCTCGGGGGGACGCGTCTTGGCGGAGACGGAAGTCGGCCGGGCGAAGACGTCGGTGCCGGTACGGACGGTGGCGCAGCAATGGGCCGGGATCGTCCGATCGCCAGTGGCACCAGGCCGAGGGCAAGGCTTGCAACTGTTTCAGTGTGCTCGATCGTCCTTCGGGTATGCCGAACCCGAGCCCCGCACTGTCTCCAACTCCGCCTGGCTGGCCGCACTGTGGCCACGGCACGACTCCGGGGGACCCGGTGGGTTGTCGCGGCATCCGAATTCCCGGCCACAGGGCATGCCTCGCCCACCTGGACGACTCCGACCGCGACGCCTACCTGGCCGGCCTGGCCCCCGGTTCCGACGTCGACCACCGCGGCACCTCCTTCACCGAACCTCTCCTCAACGCGCTCCTTGACGCCCTCCGCGATCCGGCAACCGGACACCCCCGTCTCGGCTCGGCCAGGTTCGACTCAGCGACTTTCGAGGGTGATGCCCAGTTCGGGTCGGCGATCTTCCACGGTGAGGCCAGGTTCGAGTCGGCGACCTTCGAGGGAGCCCCCCTGTTCCGGTCCGCGATCTTCCAAGGTGACGCCGGGTTCGAGTCGGTGAATTTCCACGGTGAGGCCAGATTTGAGTCAGCGGCCTTCGAGAGCGCCGCCTGGTTCCGGTCGGCGACCTTCCAAAACAGCGCCGTGTTCAGCTCGGCGAACTTCGGTGCCTACGCCGGATTCGCGTCAGTGACCTTCCGGGGCAACGCCTGGTTCCGTCTGGCGAGCTTCAGGGGCGATGCCTGGTTCCGGTCGGCGACTTTCGAGGGCGATGCCCATTTCGGGTCGGCGACCTTCGAGAACGCCGCCTGGTTCCAGTTGGCTTCCTTCGCGAGTCATGCGGGATTCGAACGGGCGGTCTTCGAGCGGTTGGCCAGACTCGGACCGTTGGTCTGCGCCGCGAAACTGGTGCTGTCCGGGGCGGTGTTCAGCGGACCGGTGAACCTCTCGTTCGCCGCCCGCCACCTGGAATGCCGACGGACGCGCTGGTCGTCGACGGCAGAGGTGCGTCTTCGCTACGCCACAGTCGATCTTTCTCACGCGGTCTTCGAGTACCCACTCACGATCGCCGCAGAGCAGGATCCCTTCGTACTCGCCGGCGGCACGCAGTTACCGGAGGTCCTCCTTGAGGACGGGGCCGACGCGGCGGTGCGGATGGCGTCGCTGCGCGGGGTCGACGCCGCTCACCTGGTGCTGGCCGACGTCGACTTGTCGGAATGCCTGTTCTCCGGGACGGTGCATCTGGATCAGGTACGACTGGAGGGCGCCTGCCTGTTCGCCGAAGTCCCGCCCGGCCTCCATTGGCGGCGCTGGCCTCCCGTGCGTTTTACTCGTCGTCGCCTGCTCGCCGAAGAGCATCACTGGCGCGCGTGCAGGCCGCGAGCCGTCCCGGGCTGGACACCAGGCGGTACCGACACCGTGCATGTCGGGCCGCTGCAACTGGCCCCGGTGTACCGGGCATTGCGTAAAGCCTTCGAGGACGGCAAGCACGAGCCGGGTGCGGCCGACTTCTACTACGGCGAGATGGAGATGCGCCGCAACGCTGACGACATCCCTCCAGCCGAGAGGCGCCTGCTCACCGCTTACTGGATGCTGTCCGGCTACGGCCTGCGCGCCTCCCGAGCCCTTCTCTGGCTCGCTGCCGCCATGCTGGCCACGATCGTGCTCCTCATCGGCTTCGGGCTCCCCCGCGACGACCCGAAGCAGGAAGCGACCGGCATCGTTCCGCCGGGCGGCGGCCGTGTGACTTTCGAGATCGGCAAGGACGATCCGCGTAACCCCACCGGGAACCGGTTCACCGGTGAGCGCTTCGAGAAGGCCCTGAATATCGTCCTGAACTCGGTCGTGTTCCGCTCCGCCGACCAGGAGCTGACCACCGCCGGCACCTACATCGAGATGACCTCCCGACTGACCGAACCCGTCCTTCTGGGCCTGGCGGTTCTGGCCGTCCGCAACCGCGTCAAACGCTGACCCCGTCGCCCGCCCAGGGATGCGATCGTCACCCCTGCCCCA
Source organism: Streptomyces sp. NPDC002698 (assembly GCF_042888945.1). Lineage (NCBI taxonomy): Bacteria > Bacillati > Actinomycetota > Actinomycetes > Kitasatosporales > Streptomycetaceae > Streptomyces > Streptomyces sp. NPDC002698. Next base: position 13,692 of record NZ_JBIAQM010000054.1, on the reverse strand, counting down.
ACAGCCTGATCAACGCCTTCGTCACCACCACATCCCTTCACGGGCGGGGAACCGGCGGGCCGCGGCGAGGCGGGTGGCCCACCGGTCGGCTTGCGTCCTCCGCGTCGCCTGCGCCGCGGCTTCTTCGGGTGTGAGCGGCTGGAGTCCGAGGACGCTGTCGAGGACCTATTGCTGCCCCGACGTCAGCTTCTCCCAGCCGATCCGCCGCGCCCGCAGAGCCGAACGTTTTACAGGCCCATGGCGAACGGCACGATGTCGACGAGGCGGGCGGTCTGCGCGGCGGAGCGGCAGGAGTCGAACAGGACCAGCAGCGGCTTGTCGTCCACAGCGGCGATGGCCCGGGCGAAGGCGCGAGCGCTCACGACGGCACTGTCCGTGGAAGTCGTCTCACCTGTCTCGAAGGCAATCAGATCCTCCGTGCTGTGGCCGGAGAAGTGCACGACGTGCGGGCGGAACCGGGTCAGCGCATCCAGGAAGACGTCAGCCGTCGCAGCCGGATGGACGTCGAGCTCGACCAGTCTGGCCGGTACCCCGGCCCCCTGCGGGGGGTGCCCCTATGGGGTTGGTCAAGGAAATCCGGGTGCGTTTGTGTTCGGGCTGAGGTCAGCATTGCCTGGTGTCCGAGCTGCTGTGGGATGACGTGAAGGGCCTCTTCGACCTCGAGTGGGAGGGGTGTCTGCCGGATGTGTGGGTCACGGGAACTACGGTCCGGGATTGGCAAGCGGTCCTCGATCTGATCGTTGCGAGTGGCTGGCGGAGTGAGTACTCCGAAGGTTTCGTGGTGATGCCGCTGCCGCGTGCTGGGGAGGTGCTGTCGCGGCCCGCTGATGCCGAGTGCGCGGACCTGCGGGTCTGGCCGGCACCGGATGTGCTGGCGATCTTTCGGTTGGAGTCGGCTGACGAGATCGGTTTCGACGTGGACCTGAGGGAGTTGCGGGGACAGGAGCGGCTGGATGTGCTGTGCGGATTCCTTCGTGCGATCGGGCGCCGACTGAGCAAGCCGGTGGTGATGACGCCCGAAGGTGACTGGGACCAGAGCCGTCCGGTGCTGGGATTCGACGTCGAGTCCGACCGGGTGGTGCTGCTGGCGGAGCCGCAGAGCAGCTGACCGTGGCCGCCGGACGTGATTCGTAGAAGGTGCCGTCACGGAGCATCGCGAAGAGGACGTCGGCGCGACGTCTGGCGAGGCAGAGGACGGCCTGGGTGTGGTGCTTGCCCTGGGCGATTGTTGTGGCCGGTGGCGGAATCACCGGAAGGTGGTCAACGGGGGTTCTGCATCGGTGCGGACCGGCGTCCAGCCGTCACCGCTGCCCTTGGCATCTGGATTCGGAGCTGAGCGAGCCCATCACAGAGCGATGGGCCGGTACGCCAGAGCCTGGTCGACCACCTCATCAGCCGATAGTTCCCTCTCCGGCGGCCAAAAGATCAAGTTGCTGACGTATCCAGCCGGACATGCCAGGGCCCTATCCAGCTTGTCCAGCCAAGCGTCTGCCTCCTCTGCGAAGGCATGGTCCGCATCCATGATCCTCTGCACGAGGGCAACCGCCTCGGCCCGGCTCGCTCCCACTGCACCCACCAGGTTCTCCTCCGCCGGGGCCACCTTGGCGAGACGCATGATCGCCCGGACAGGCCCTAGATGTGGCCCCACCTCGTCCACGCGAACGCTCCTCGAGCAGTGGGCTTCTTCGCGTACCCGCTCGGATCGGTCAACGGCGCACCCGGTAGCGCAGGTGAAGCACCCGGTTGCCCTGGATCACCACGTCAGGATCCTCCAACAGGTGCTGCGCGTGGACCGACCCGAAGTAGCGCTTGCCGGACCCGAACACGACGGGTACGACGTCCATGCGCACCTCGTCGATCAGGCCCGCGGCAAGCACCTGGCCACCGACGTCGCCGGCGGCGACCTCGACCATGCGGTCACCCGCGAGCTCCTGCGCCTTGGCCATGGCCGCCTCGACGCCGTCGACGAAGTGAAACGGCGCCTCAAGGTCCCAGCCCTCGGGCTCCGGCCGGTGCGTCACGACGACCACGTGGTCGATCCCGCCCGGAGGCTTCCCGTCCCAGCCGTCCGTCAGGTCGAAGACGTGGCGGCCGACGATCGTGACTCCGATCTGGTCCCAGTACGGCCGGGTGTAGTCGTAGGACGTCTGCGACACCTTCAGCGCGCCGCTCTCGTCCAACGGGACGTCACCGCTGGACAGCCAGTCGAACAGCGGTCCGGGCTGGTCATTCTCGTCCGCGACGAAGCCGTCCACCGACACCGAGCTGTACATGACCACCTTGCCCACGGGGCTCTCCTCTGCTTCGGGGTGCCCCAAATTAGCGTGTCGTGAGCTGTCGCTCTTGTAAGGAATCAATCGGCCGACAGTTGCCGGCCGTCCAGCGCGTGGCCGGGATGTTCGCGCAGGAAGCGTCGCCGGACTTCGACGTACCGGGTCGGCGTGAGCCCGGTGAACGCCCGGAACTCGTGGCCGAAGTGGCCTGGTCGAAGTAGCCCGCGCCACAGGCGAGGTCGCCCCGGTCGATCGGTCCGGCGGGGTCGATCGCGAACACGGTGGCGGCGAAGCGGTAGGTGCGGGCCGGCCGCTTCGACGTGACGCCGATGAGTTCCGACAACGGACAGCACTCGACCCTGTCCATAACTTCGGTTCCACGGCCGACCACAGGTCCGGGCCGGGTACGGGGGCGGCGAGCATCGGTTCCGGCAGTGTCCACGTCACAGCCCGTGCCTCCCACCCAGCCCGCCCGTCGGCGAACCGAGTGCGCGTACGCACCCGACTGCCGGCCCGGCCACGGCAGGTCAGCGCACTGCAACACCGCGCCGGGGGCTGTGCGCTGAGCTCCTGCCGCACGTCCGGGCAGCGCAGCCGGCACCGGGCTGCCCGGATCCCGTGTCGTACGGTCTGATGTCGCGGCCGCCCACCGTCCGCACCGGATCTCACCGAACCCGGTGGTGCCGCCGGTACGGCCGGGAGATCTGGACCAATACCGGGAATCAGGCCGCGACGAGCTCCTGCTCGCGGTCCGGCGTCTTGACCTTGGGCTTCTTGTTCGGCAGCGAGAGCCGGAAGACCTTGTGCCACGCGGAGAACACCTGCTTGGGCAGCGGCCCGGTGACGTACTCCAGCTCGTACTTCTCGAACAGCGCGCGCACCTTCACCGCGACCTCGGCGTACCGGTTGCTCGGCAGGTCCGGGAACAGGTGGTGCTCGATCTGGTGCGACAGGTTGCCGCTCATGAAGTGCATGGCCCTGCTGCCGCTGATGTTCGCCGAGCCCATCATCTGGCGCAGGTACCACTGGCCGCGCGTCTCGCCCCTGATCGACCGGCGCTCGAAGACCTGCACGCCCTCGGGGAAGTGCCCGCACATGATCACCGAATGGGTCCAGAGGTTGCGGACCAGGTTCGCGGTGAACGTGGCGGCGAGCGTGGTGAGGAACGACGGGCCCGACAGCAGCGGGTGGATCACGTAGTCCTTGAGCACCTGCTTGCGGATCTTGCGGCCCACGGCCTTGGCCCGCGCGCGGAACTCCGGGTTGTTGCGGCGGCGCTTGTGCAGGTTCTTGCCGAGCTCCAGGTCGTACGCCGCGATGCCGTACTCGAAGAAGCAGGCGTTGAGGAAGTTCCACAGCGGCTGGCCGAGGTGGAACGGGTGCCACTTCTGGTCCTCGTCGACGCGCATGATGCCGTAGCCGAGGTCGTTGTCCTTGCCGATGACGTTGGTGTACGTGTGGTGCAGCTCGTTGTGCGAGTGCTTCCACTGGTCGGCCGGCGAGACGTGATCCCACTCCCAGGTGGTGGAGTGGATCTTCGGGTCCCGCATCCAGTCCCACTGGCCGTGCAGGATGTTGTGGCCGATCTCCATGTTGTCCATGATCTTCGCCACGGACAGCCCGGCGGTACCGAGCACCCATGCGGGCGGGAAGAACGAGAACAGCAGCACGCCCCTGCTGACCAGCTCGAGCCTGCGCTGCGCCGAGATGACCTTGCGGATGTAGGCGGCGTCCTTCTCGCCCCGGTCGGCGATCACCTCGTCGCGGATCGCGTCCAGCTCGCGGCCGAGCTCCTCGATCTGCTCCGCGGTCAGGTGGGCGGTGGGGTCGATGGCGGTCAAGGTGCTCCTACCGTTCGATGTCGCAGGGGCCCGCCGCGGCGGACACGCAGGTCTGGATGAGGACGCCCGGCTCGGCCTCGGTGATCTCGCCGGTGCGCAGGTCGCGGACGGCGCCCGCCTTGAGCGGCGTGACGCAGCCGAAGCAGATGCCCATGCGGCACCCGGAGGGCATGAGCACCCCGGCCTCCTCGCCGACGTCCAGCAACGGCGTGGCGCCGTCCGCGTCGACGGTCTTGCCGGTGGCGCTGAACGTGACCTCGCCGCCGTCGCCGGTGACGACGACGCCGGGGCGGAAGCGTTCGGTGTGCAGACGCTCTGGGACGCCGTGCTCGGTCCAGTGCTCTTCGGCGGCGTCGAGCAGGCCCGCGGGCCCGCAGGCCCAGGTCTCGCGCTCGGCCCAGTCGGGCACGAGCTCGTCGAGACGGGCGATGTCGAGCATGCCGTCCGTGTCGGTGTGCACCTCGGTGAGCCGCAGCTTCTTGTCCGCGACCAGGTCGTGCAGTTCGTCGCGGAAGATCACGTCTTGCGGCTGTGGCGCGCAGTGGACCATGACGACGTCGTCGAACTCGGTGTCGCGCAGCATGCCCATCACGGGCGTGATGCCGCTGCCGGCCGTCAGGTAGAGCACCTTGGCGGGCTTGGCCTGCGGCAGCACGAAGTCACCGGTCGCCTGGTCGAGCTGGATCAGCGTGCCCGGTTCCGCCCTGCGGACCAGGTGGTTGCTGACCTTGCCGTCCGGGATCGCCTTCACGGTGATCGTGACGCGGCCGTCCTGGCGGTCTGTCGGCGAGGTGAGGGAGTAGGCACGCCACAGGCGCACCCCGTCGACGTCGACCCCGATCCGCACGTACTGACCGGCCGTGTGGCCGCGCCAGCCCCGTCCCGGCCTGATCACGATGGTCGCGGCGTCCCCCGTCTCGGGGTGCACGGCCTCGATGCGCCCCCGCAGGTCGGCGCCCGCACGCAGCGGGCTGACCAGGTCGAGGTAGTCCGACGGCAGCAGCGGCGTCGTGACCATCTCCAGCAGTTTCCACGCCCTGCTGCGGAGGGCTGTACTCGTCATGACCCCAGCTTGCTGCGTCTCAGGGCGTAAGGTCCTAACCGCAGGACGTGAATCTGATCGGCAGAATTGTTCGCAGGGAACAAAACGTGAGCCATGTAACCCGGAGGGCCAGCGAGCTGGCCCTGGATGAGACGACGGTCACCGTACTTCGGGCCGCGCTGAAGACCACCGCCGACGAGGTCGTCCAGGCGATCATCGACGAGGTCCCTCCCTACGCCAACGCCCTTTCGGGCCACATGGGCGCCACCATCCGCCGCGCCGTCCGCACCGCCCTGGGGCACTACCTGGACCTCGCGAGCGGGAACGCCACAGGCGGCGACGGCGGTGACGCGGCCTACGAGCTGGGCCGCGGCGAGGTGCGCGACGGCCGTTCGATGGACGCCCTGCTCAGCGCCTACCGCGTCGGCGCCCGCGTGGCCTGGCGATGCCTGGCGGCGGGTGCCGTACCCGCGGGTCTGCCCGCCGCCGAGGTCGCCAAGTTCGCCGAGCTGACCTTCGCCTACATCGACGAGCTCTCCGCCGCGAGCGCCGCGGGCCACGCCGACGAGCTGGCCGCCCGGGGCAGGGACCACGAGCGCCACCTGGAACACCTGGCCCGCGACCTCCTCGCCGGCGCGAGCCCGGACGTGCTGCTGGCCTCCGCTCAACGGGCCGGGTGGCAGCCTCCGGTTTCACTGACCGCGGTCCTGCTGCCCGCCGCCCAGGCCCGGCCCGCCTACCGCGCGCTCGACCCGAGCACCCTCGTCCTCGACGATCTGCCGGACGCCACCGGTGTGCTGCTCGTCCCCGATGCCGACCGGTCACATCTCTTGCGGAAGCTCACCGACCGCACCGCCGTGGTCGGCCCGGCCCGGCCATGGACTCGCGCGTCCGCCTCGTACGCACGAGCCGTACGCGCGCGCTCCCTCTCCTCCGATATCCGCGACACCGAGGACCACCTGCCCGAGCTGGTGCTGAGCGCCGACGCGGACGCGTTCGCGGACCTGCGCGCCCGAGCCCTCGCACCGTTGCGGACCCTGCCTGTCGCGACCGCACGGCGGCTGGAGGAGACGTTGCGGGCGTGGCTGCTGCACCAGGGCAGACGGGACGAGGCGGCGGCGGAATTGTTCGTCCATCCCCAGACGGTCCGGTACCGCATGTCGCAGCTGCGGGAGCTGTTTCCGGATCTCGCATCGCCGGACCGGGTCCTCGAACTGACGCTGGCGGTCGGTCTTCGGGTCAGCTGACGCGTACGTCGACCGTCCACGAACGCGTCCACGAACACGTCCGCGAGCGGTCCAGGACGACGGGGATGGAATGACGGAATGTGAGGTCAGGAGCTTCCATGGCGAAGCGGGTTCACCGACCCCGTGAGGACGCGGAGTTCGATTTCATCCTCGGGATGAGCGGAGTTCCGGTCCTCGCATACTTCACCGGGACATGGCCCAAGGCGATTGAACCCTGCCGGGTGATGGACCTCGTCGTGGGTGACATCGCCGACGACCGCACGGGTCGGCTGACGGCCGTCCGCGTCGACGCCAAGCGTTGTCCGGCTGCGACCGAGCGATACGGGATTACCGGAGCCCTGTCCTGCGTCCTGCTGAAGGAGGGAGAGGCGGTGGCGCACGGCACGGGGCCCATGACCATCACCGAGGTACGGAAGTTCCTGGACGGCCACCTCTGAGCGGCCGCTGCGGCACGTGGCCGCGACGCCCGTGCAGGCCGTCACCCGTAACCCGCTTGCGGAGCCCGGTGTGCTCGGCGTCTCGGGCGGCGGAGCGCTGGGGGCCGTCCTGCTCGTGACGACCGTGCCTCTCGCCGGCTCGTGGAGCATCGCCGGCGCCGCATTCGCGGGAGCCGCGGTCACCGCGGTCGTCGTGTTCGGGCTCGCCTCCGGTGACGGCTTCGGACAGAACAGGCTCGTCCTGGTGGGCGTCGGCCTGTCCGCGGCGACCACGGCGCTCATCAGCCTCTTCATCGTCCTCACCGACCCGTTCAACGCCACCAAGGCGCTGACCTGGCTGTCCGGCTCGACCTACGGGCGCACCCTGCCCGACGCGCTGCCGGTCGCCGCCGCGCTCGCCCTGGGAATCGTCGTCGCCGTACTGCGGCGCACGGAACTCGACCTGATCGCCCTCGACGACGACACACCGAGACTGCTCGGCCTGCGCACGGCACCCGCCCGGCTCGGCCTGCTGGTCGTCAGCGTCCTGCTGAGCGCCACCGCCGTCGCGGCCGCGGGAACGATCGGCTTCGTCGGTCTGGTCGCCCCGCACGCGGCCCGCGCCCTCGTCGGACGCCGCCACGCCCGCGTGGTGCCGGTCTCCCTGCTCCTGGGCGCGATCCTGGTCTGCACGGCCGACCTCCTCGGCCGCACGCTCATCGCCCCGGCCCAATTGGGAGCGGGCGTGGTCACCGCGGTCATCGGCACGCCGTACTTCCTGTATCTGCTGGTGCGGGCACGGCGTTGAGCCAACGGGGGTGCGGGGTCGCCGTGACACGGCGGCCCCCGGACCGCCGACAAGGCACCGCCGGCCAAGCCGGCGTGTTCCGGCCGAAGGGCTCTAGTCAGTAACGCTTTCGGAGATCGCGAACCTCGTTTCGCACTCCGGGCACGTCGCACGGCCGAAGAGGCGCGTCACCCATTCGGCGACCTGGCTCTGACCGGCGTCACGCGCCAGGGTGTGGATCCGGGCGCCGGTGCCGGTCAGTTCCTCCGGGCGTGCCGGGTGGAGTTCGGTACCGCACTCGTCCGCGTACTCGCCCGGCTCGACGCAGGTCAGGGCCTCGCACTCCGGGCACTCGGCCTCGAACTCCTCGTTGAGCAGTTCGAGTTGCCGGGACCAGACCGGTACGTTCTCGAATGCCAGCAGGCTCTGCGCCAGGTAGACGAAGGTCATCGGCTCATCGGCCGGGACCTCGGTCAGACAGGCCTGGGCCGCCGACGTCAACTCGGTGATCTGGGAGGTGTAAAGAGCGCGGTCCGCCGTGTCGGCCTCGGCCGCGATGAGGCCCGCCATGAGCACGGCCTGCTTTCGCTCGCCCGGCACGCGGCCGGCCGCGATGTCCGCGAGCACCGGCAACGCGGCATAGCTCGCGTCGTACACAGTGCCTTGGTGGCACAGCGCGGACCACAAATCCTGCCAGACCTTCTCGTCCTCCTGACCACCGTCGAGGCGGGCGAAGAGGCCGGGTATGTCGTCCGCCGGCCCGTACGCGTGCGTCAGCCGGGACCAGTCCACTGCTTGGTGTGTCATGCGTCGTATTCTGCCGTCCGCCTCCACGGGCCGGCTTCACCACCGACGCCCGAAGGCACAGGTCAGGCCCGGGCGGGGCGACGCAGGCGTACGGGCGCAGTGGCTTCATGCCGTGGCGGTGCCGCCCGCCCACATGTGCAGGCACTCGTCGTCGAGGAGGACGACCGCGGCGGCCAGGGGCAGATCACTGCGGTCGACGCGGACCACACGGGCGTGGTCGCCCAGAGACATGACGAAGCTGGCGAAGGCGTCCTCGGGATACATGCCCGCGCTGCCGTACCTGGCCGTCGTGCGGCGGGTGAGGTCGCCGACCGTGCGCAGGAAGTCGGGGCGGGGTGCTTCGACGGCGGTCGTGACGCCCGCGTCCGCCGCGCGCCGCAGGTACTGGCGGATCGTACGCCGGGTGCGGGCGCCGAGGGTGGCGAGATAGGAGTCGTACGAGTCGAGGGCGTCCCCCGTCGCGCCGTGCAGCGGGAGTTGGAAGCGGGTGACGATCGGTGCCACCCGCCACCCCTTGGCCCGGGCGACGTCGAGGACCGGGTCGTTCTCGGGGACGCTGACGAGACCTGCGGTCCAGGCGCCGTCGGCGGCCGCCAGGTCGCACAGGGCGTCCAGCAGGGCCCCGAGAACGCGCGCCCGCCGGGCGGGTCCGACAACCCGTACGGGCACGCGGGTGTCGTAGCAGTACCAGTTGTGCCCGAGGAGCGCCGGGCCGTCGGTGTCCTCGATGCCGACGGCGCGCAGGAAGCCGTACAGGTCGCCCTCCTTCTGGAGATGGCAGGGCAGGCGAGGGCTCGGCACCCTTCGGCGACGGTCATGTAGCGGGCCGCGAGGAACGGGCTCAACGGGCTTGTCTGATAGGCCCGAAGGTACGCGGGGGTGTAGTGCACGGGTGCGGTGCCCGCCGCGGCGGCCTGTTCCCACTGGGCGGTGTCGACCTCGTCGATGGAGTCGGTGACGGTCACGGTGATGTGCGGCGTGCTCAATTCCCTTTCCCTCCCTCTGACCGTTCCGCATCGCCGCCGACACCCAGTACCGCACCGTTATCTGCACCTTCCTCTCCTCGTTGATCGCCGTGCTGGTCACTGCGATCAAGGAGAGTGAAGTGGATCTGCGTCACGAACTCATGGAGGGTCGGGCCCAACTGCCGCGTGTGGGTGCCGTGGTGGAAACCGGCGAGGCCCATCCGCCCTACGCGGTCCTCAACGGTCACGGGGCGGACATCGAGCCGGTCACCGCGTACCTGCGCGACCTGGCGCTGAGTGACAGCAGCCCGCTGACGGCCCGCAGCTATGGGTTTGGGATGCTGCGGTGGTTCCGGCTGCTTGTGGCTGCTCGATGTCGCCTGGGAGCGGGCGACCGAGGCGGAAGCGGCCGTGCTGACCGATTGGATGCGCACGGCACCGAACCCGCAACATCGGCGGCGCGACCTCCAGTCGCCAGCCCCGGGAACGGCCAATCCGCGCACCGGCAAGCAGTACCTCGGCACCGGATATGCCGCGACGACGATCAACCACGCGCTGTCCGTCGTGAGCGGCTTCTACACCTTCCACGCGCATTCGCCTACGGCTTGGTCAACCGCAGGTACCACCACGGCCGACTCGGCGGGTCGAACCACTCGCTGCACAACCGTTCCGACGCAAACGGATCCGGCAACGTACGCCGCTCGAATTCCGCATCGAGCCGGGTCACGATCTGCCTCAGTTCGCGGCGCGCGGCCGACGGCAGCGCATCAAGCATGGCCTGCAGGTTGTCCCGACCACCCAACACATCGTGGCACGGGCAATCCGCCAACGGCACATAGAGCCACCGACCAGGCTGGCGCAAGAACCGCTCGTACTGGCCGAGCGCCTCACTCAAGAAGCCGGGCCAAAACCTTTGAGCCTCAAGGCGCCTGACAGCAGCCTGGGCACTTCGTCGCAGGCCTCGGACCTGACTGAACTGTCGGGACTGACCCCGAATCAACCGCGTCTGGGCGCGCACGGCGCCGGGCGACTTACGCGGCATCGCCCCTTCGGATCAACGTCATGGCGCCATCCTGCCACGCCACGGGCAGACCGACCGTCGAATTTCCTCCAGAACGGACGCCCTACCAGATGATCACACCACCCCTGACGCTCTGCGCGCGCTCGGCAGCGTCCTCGACGTTCCGCAGGCGCTCGGAGATCTGCCGAACGTACTCCGCATGCGACTTCGCCGGGTCGGCGCTGGGCGCGACGAGTTCGAGGTTGCTCCGGATCAAGGCGCATTCATCCAGGAAGTCCGCCACCTGGTCCGGCGCCACCGTGAGGTCACCGCGGGCCAAAATCGGGAAGAACCTCGCCCCCGACGAGCGCACGGCCTCGGACCCCCACACGGAGGTGCGCCAGCGCTCGAAGCCCGCGAGGTCGGAACTGCCCTCCGGGACATCCAGCAGGTTCATCTTGTCATCCTCACCGACAACGAACACATCCACTGACAAGCTCATGGCCTCAGTCGATCACGCAGCGAGCCACGGATCCACAGCGTTCCGCGCTCGACCACGCACCGGTCCTTGGCGGCTCCGATCGCCCAATCGGGTGAAGTGCAGAGAAGCTCCGGGAAACACCAACGCCACGGCATGAACGTCCAGGTCCTCACGGATCCGTTCGGACGGCTGCTCCGGGCCTCGCCGGCTCTGCCCGGTTCAGGACTTGGCGGGCCAGAATTGCACGAGATAGCGCTCCACGCCGTGGCCGGTGCCCTCGTCCTCCGACAGCGCGGCGGCCTCGGCCCGGCCCGCGCAGTGGACACGGACGTGCCACGAACCGCCGGAATCCGCCAGCGTGATCAGGTCGTCCATCCGGCCCGTGTGCATGGACCACACGGCTACCTGACCACTGGTCGACTCGAATTCGGCCTCGGCGATCTCGTCCCAGTCGGTCCGGTCCTGCCGGGACGGTGGTCCGTCCCACACTTCGACGCCGACCGCGGCGGTATGGGTATGGCCACCGCTGGTGATGTCCAGGCGCCCAGGGTGAGTACTGAGGAACGCACGCCGGTCGAAGTCGTCCGGGAAGGGGACCGGCAGGTCCGCATCGTCGGACTCCTGCAACCCGAAAGCGTGAAAGCCGACATACGTATTGACGTCCTGTTGCCGTGCAAGCTCCGCCATGAGTGCCCCCTCGGCATTCCGCGCAACTGGCCATCCCCGAGATCGTAGGCCCATGCCACCCTGACGGGCATACGCACATGGTCGCTCATGGAACATCCTGCTGCGCGCCGATCACCCCGTGACGCTGGATGCTTCAACGACGGACGGGGCTGGTGGGGGAACTCCGAGGGCCGGCTCTTGCCCGCTGTGCGTCTTGTACGGCGGGCGCCGACGTCACGGCACGGTCGCGGTCTCCTTCTGCGGGAGCGCGAGGAGTTCGTGGAGGACCGCGTTGAGGCGGAGGGGTGCCGGGACGCTGTCCATGGTGACGACGGGCACGCGGGAGCCGATCTGCCGGTGCGTCACATCGTCCCCGACGTCTTTGAAGGCCGCGAGGTTCTGGGTGTGCGGCCGCGCGGCGTCCCCCCGAAGAGGCCAACTCTTGAATGCGCGGCCCGGTGCGAGCCGGTCGCGTCGTCGGGGTTCGAACGCTTCGGGGCGCCGGACGCGGTACAAGCGGTGGGAGATGGCGTTCCGCTGGGCCCGGTACGCGAACTCCCTTCATTTCGGCTTCAGTTGTTGACGTCCGGAACATGCGGGGATACAACCCGGAGAGAGCGCTCTCCGTCTGCTGTTGCTCCGCCCCCACACACGCCGACCCGGCATGAGGAGATCCCGCATGCAGTCCTTAGCCAGCGCCCTTCCCCACCGGCCGTCGAGCGGAACCGCACGGGCCCGTACGGCTCTCGGTCTCGTCGTCGTCCTGCTCGCCGCCTGCGTCGCCTTCCTGAGCCCGTCCTCCGCGCACGCCGCCGACCAACTGCTGTCCCAGGGACGGCCCGCCGCGGCCTCGTCGGTCGAGAACGGGTCCTTCACCGTCGGGGCCGCGGTCGACGGGAACACCGGAACCCGGTGGTCCTCGGCCTTCTCCGACCCCCAGTGGCTGCGTGTCGATCTCGGGTCGGTCCGGCAGATCACCCGCGTCACCCTGAACTGGGAGGCCGCCTACGGCAAGTCGTTCCAGATCCAGACCTCCGCGGACGCGAACACCTGGGCCACCGTGTACTCCACGACGACCGGCACCGGTGGCGTGCAGAACATCAGCGTCACCGGCAGCGGCAGATACGTGCGCGTCCTCGGAACGGCGCGCGCCACCCCGTACGGCTACTCCCTGTGGGAGTTCCAGGTGTACGGGCCCGGAAGCACCACCCCGCCCGACGACTTCTGGGGCAGCACGAGCGACATCCCCGCCGCGAACAACGCCGTCGAGGTGAAAGTCCTCAACCGCACCAACGGCAAGTACCCGGACAGCCAGGTGTACTGGAGCTTCAACGGCCAGGTCCACTCCATCGCCGAGCAGCCCTACCTCGACATGCCGGCGAACTCCGCGGGCCGCATGTACTTCTACCTGGGTTCGCCGAACGGTCCGTACTACGACTTCATCGAGTTCACCGTCGGCAACAACGTCTTCAACGGCAACACCACCAGGGTCGACGCCTTCGGCCTCAAACTGGCCATGCGCCTGCACTCCAAGGACGGGTACGACGTCGAGGTCGGTGAGAACCGGCAGACCTTCGCCGAGGACCGCGCGACGACCTTCCAGCGGTTCACGGCCGCCGTTCCCGACCAGTTCAAGGTGCTGGCCCAGACCCAGGCCCCGTACCGGATCATCGCGCCCGGCAGTGACCCGAGTTTCCGGGCGGGCGGCGCCAACGCCGGCTACTTCACCGCCTACGCCCAGTCCGTGGGCGTGAACGCGGCCACCTCCGACATCTTCGGCTGCGCGGCGGCCCTCGCGAGCAACCCCGACATGTGCGCCGCCCTCAACCGCCATGTGGCGACCCTGCCGGCCTCGCAACAGGGCGATCCCGCCCAGTACTACAAGGCGGCGCCCGCCAACTACTACGCCAGGTTCTGGCACGACAACGCCATCAACAACCTCGCCTACGGCTTCCCCTACGACGACGTGGCGGGCCAGTCCTCCTTCGTCTCCCACGGCAGCCCGCAGTGGCTGCTGGTCGCCGTCGGCTGGTAGCCGGGGGGAGCGGTCACGGGGCGGCTCGGCCCCGTGACCGCGGCCGACGGAATCGACTCAGCGAAGGGGGTCGATCACGACTCCGGGATTGAGGATCCCGGACGGGTCCAGCACGGCCTTGCCCGCCCGCAG
>NZ_JBIAQM010000053.1:29304-41342 GCF_042888945.1 Streptomyces sp. NPDC002698 | reverse complement strand
ATCTGGAACATCGACTCCTTCGACCAGTGGGGCGTCGAACTCGGCAAGGTGCTCGCCAAGCGCGTCGAACCCGCCCTCACCGAAGGCGCCGACGTGCCGGGACTGGACGAGTCGACCAAGGCCCTGGTCGCCAAGTACCGGACGCTGCGCGGTCGGTGAGCATGACTGAGGGAAGCGGGCGGCAAGGGTCCGCCCGCTTCCCGGGACCTTCCTGACGATCGTGGGGAGTCCTTGGGCCCGGTGGACGCACGCGGGGGCGGCAAGGTCGGTGACCCTGCCGCCCCCTTGTGGTTCAGCCGTTCCGTGCGGCGGTCGCTCAGGCGGACGCCGGCGGATACAGCGAGCGTGGCAGCTGGGACGCCGCCGGGGCGTCCAGGAGCCACAGGGTGCGGGAGCGGCCGTACGCGCCGGCGGCCGGGGCCTGGATCTCGCCCGCGCCGGACAGGGCGATGGCGGCCGCCTGCGCCTTGTCCTCGCCGGCCGCGAGCAGCCACACCTCGCGGGCGGAGCGGATCGCGGGCAGGGTCAGCGAGATCCGGGTCGGCGGCGGCTTCGGCGCTCCGTGCACGCCGACCACCGTCCGCTCCGTCTCCCGCACCGCGGGCAGCTCCGGGAAGAGCGAGGCCACGTGGGTGTCCGGGCCGACGCCCAGCATCAGGACGTCGAAGGCCGGGACCGGACCGTGGTTCTCCGGGCCGGCGGCCTTCGCGAGCTCCGCCGCGTACGACTCGGCCGCCGCCTCCACGTCGGCGCCGAACGGACCGTCGGACGCGGGCATCGCGTGCACCCGCGCCGGGTCCAGCGGCACCGCGTCGAGCAGGGCCGCGCGGGCCTGTGTGTCGTTGCGGTCGGGGTCGCCCTCGGGGAGGTACCGCTCGTCGCCCCACCACAGGTCCAGGCGCGCCCAGTCGACCGCGTCCCGGGCGGGCGCCGCGGCGAGCGCCGCGAGGAGCCCGTTGCCGTTGCGTCCGCCGGTCAGCACGATCGAGGCGGAGCCGCGCGAGGCCTGCGCGTCCACGATCTTCGTGATCAGCCGCGCCGCCGCGGCCTGGGCCATCAGTTCCTTGTCGCGGTGGACGACGAGCTGCGGGGTGTTCACTCGGCGGCCGCCTTGTCCGCCGCCTTCTTGGCGAGCGTCTCCGCCACCCCGGCGGGGGAGTCCTTGGCGACCGGGGCGACCGGGGCCGCCTTCGTGGCGGTCGCGGTGCCGCCCGGGGAACCGCCGGTGTCCGCCGAGTTCAGCCGGTTCACCCCGTAGCGCAGCGCCGAGGCGTAGGTGTCGTCCGGGTCGAGGCGGCGCAGCTCCTCCGCCATCAGCTCGGCCGTGTCGCGGCGCTTGAGCGCCACCGCACGGTCGGGCTGCCCCTGGATGGACAGCGTCGCGAGGGTGCCGTCGGCGCGGTCCAGGACGATCGGGCCGCAGCTCGTCTCCAGCCGGACCGCGGTCAGGCCGGGGCCCGAGGACAGCGACCGCTTGACGGGGACCTCCAGCCGCTCCGCGAGCCACATCGCGAGCAGTTCGCAGCTCGGGTTGAACTCCTCGCCCTCCACCTCGACCGCGTCCACGTCGCAGGTGACCTGGTCCAGGGCCGCGGCCAGCATCGAACGCCAGGGCGTGATGCGGGTCCACGACAGGTCCGTGTCGCCCGGGGTGTACGCCTCGGCGCGGGCGTCGAGCTCCCGCACCGGGGCCTCGGCGGCGTAGGTGTCGGTCACCCGGCGCTGGGCGAGCGAGCCGAGCGGGTCCTTCGCCGGGTCGAGCGGCGCGTTCACCGGCCACCAGACGACGACGGGCGCGTCCGGCAGCAGCAGCGGCAGGACGACCGACTGGGCGTGGTTGATCACTTCGCCGTACAGGCGCAGCACCACCGTCTCGCCGGTGCCCGCCTCCGCCCCGAGCCGTACCTCGGCGTCGAGGCGCGACGTCGTGCGGTCGCGGGGCGAGCGGGAGACGCGCTTGATGACCACGAGGGTGCGTGAGGGGTGCTCGCGCGAGGCCTCGTTGGCGGCCTTCAGGGCGTCGTACGCGTTCTCCTCGTCGGTGACGATGACGAGGGTGAGCACCATGCCGACGGCGGGCGTGCCGATGGCGCGGCGGCCCTGGACGAGGGCCTTGTTGACCTTGCTGGCCGTGGTGTCCGTGAGATCGGTCTTCATGGGCGACGCCAGCTCCGTCCGTCTCGCTCGAGCATTTCGTCCGCCTCGACGGGGCCCCAGGTGCCCGAGGGGTACTGTGCGGGCTTGCCGTGCTTGTCCCAGTACTGCTCGATCGGGTCGAGGATCTTCCAGGACAGCTCGACCTCCTCGGTGCGCGGGAAGAGGTTCGAGTCACCGAGCAGCACGTCGAGGATCAGACGCTCGTACGCCTCCGGGCTCGACTCCGTGAAGGACTCGCCGTACGCGAAGTCCATCGAGACGTCCCGGATCTCCATGGAGGTGCCGGGCACCTTGGAACCGAAGCGGACCGTGACGCCCTCGTCGGGCTGGACGCGGAAGACGATCGCGTTCTGGCCCAGTTCCTCCGTCGCCGTGTGGTCGAAGGGGGAGTGCGGGGCGCGCTGGAAGACGACCGCGATCTCGGTGACGCGGCGGCCCAGACGCTTGCCGGTGCGCAGGTAGAACGGGACTCCCGCCCAGCGGCGGTTGTCCACCTCGACCTTGATCGCGGCGAAGGTGTCGGTCTTCGACTTGGGGTCGATACCGTCCTCCTGGAGGTAGCCGACGACCTTCTCGCCGCCCTGCCACCCCGCCGCGTACTGGCCGCGGACCGTGCTCTTGCCCAGGTCCTTCGGCAGCCTGGTCGCGCCGAGCACCTTGGTCTTCTCCGCGGCGAGCGCGTCCGCGTCGAAGGAGGAGGGCTCCTCCATCGCGGTCAGCGCCATGAGCTGGAGCAGGTGGTTCTGGATGACGTCACGGGCGGCGCCGATGCCGTCGTAGTAGCCGGCCCGGCCGCCGATGCCGATGTCCTCGGCCATGGTGATCTGCACGTGGTCGACGAACGACCGGTTCCAGATCGGCTCGAACATCGTGTTGGCGAAGCGCAGCGCCAGGATGTTCTGGACGGTCTCCTTGCCCAGGTAGTGGTCGATGCGGAAGACCTGGTCCGGGGCGAAGACCTCGTGCACGATCGCGTTGAGCTCCTCGGCCGACCTGAGGTCGTGGCCGAAGGGCTTCTCGATGACCGCGCGGCGCCACTGGCCGTTCGACTGGTCGGCCAGCTTGTGCTTCTTCAGCTGCTGGATCACCACCGGGAACGCGGACGGCGGCACGGACAGGTAGAAGGCGAAGTTGCCGCCCGTGCCCTGCGCCTTGTCCAGCTCCTCGATGGTCGAGCGCAGCCGGTCGAACGCGTCGTCGTCGTCGAAGGTGCCCTGGACGAAGCGCATGCCCTGGACGAGCTGCTGCCAGACCTCCTCGCGGAAGGGCGTGCGGGCGTGTTCCTTGACCGCGTCGTGGACCTCCTGGGCGAAGTCCTCGTGGGCCCACTCGCGGCGGGCGAACCCGACGAGCGAGAAGCCCGGCGGAAGAAGACCCCGGTTGGCGAGGTCGTACACCGCGGGCATCAGCTTTTTACGTGACAAATCGCCCGTGACGCCGAAGATGACCAGGCCCGACGGCCCCGCGATACGCGGGAGCCGTCGGTCTGCGGGGTCACGCAGCGGGTTGCTGCTCGACAAGATTTCAGCCCTCCGAAGGGGCGAGGCGCTGGAGCTCCGCCTCGGTCGACTTGAGCAGGT
Source organism: Streptomyces sp. NPDC002698 (assembly GCF_042888945.1). NCBI lineage: Bacteria > Bacillati > Actinomycetota > Actinomycetes > Kitasatosporales > Streptomycetaceae > Streptomyces > Streptomyces sp. NPDC002698. The sequence goes on along the minus strand of NZ_JBIAQM010000053.1, from coordinate 37,605 downwards.
CGTTCCAGGCGGACTCGAACTTCTCGACGCCCTCGTCCTCAAGGAGCTGGACCACGTCGTCGTACGAGATCCCGAGCTTCTCGACGGCGTCGAGTTCGGTACGGGACTGCTCGTACGTACCGGCGATCGTGTTGCCGGTGATCCGGCCGTGGTCCTCGGCGGCACCCAGGGTGGCCTCCGGCATGGTGTTCACGGTGTTGGGCGCGACCAGCTCGTCGACGTACAGGGTGTCCTTGTACGCCGGGTCCTTGACGCCGGTCGAGGCCCACAGCGGGCGCTGCTTGTTGGCCTGCGCCCGGTCGAGGGCGGCCCAGCGGTCGGTGGAGAAGACCTCCTCGTACGCCTCGTAGGCGAGCCGGGCGTTGGCGAGGCCCGCCTTGCCGCGGGCGGCCTTGGCCTCGGGGGTGCCCAGGGCGTCGAGCCGCTTGTCGATCTCGGTGTCCACGCGGGACACGAAGAACGAGGCCACGGAGTGGATCTTCGAGAGGTCCAGGCCGCGCTCCTTGGCCTTCTCCAGGCCGGCGAGGAACGCCTCCATGACCTCGCGGTAGCGCTCCAGCGAGAAGATCAGCGTGACGTTGACGCTGATGCCGAGGCCGATGACCTCGGTGATCGCCGGAAGACCCGCCTTGGTGGCCGGGATCTTGATGAGGGTGTTGGGGCGGTCCACCAGCCAGGCGAGCTGCTTGGCCTCGGCGACGGTCGCCGCGGTGTTGTGCGCCAGACGCGGGTCGACCTCGATCGACACACGGCCGTCCTGGCCCTCGGTGGCGTCGAAGACGGGACGCAGGATGTCGGCGGCGTCGCGCACGTCCGCCGTGGTGATCATGCGCAGGGCCTCTTCGACGGTGACCTTGCGGGCGGCGAGCTCGGAAACCTGCTGCTCGTAGCCGTCTCCGCTGCTGATCGCCTTCTGGAAGATCGACGGGTTGGTGGTGACGCCGACGACGTGCTGCTGGTCGATCAGCTCGGCAAGGTTGCCGGACGTGATCCGCTTGCGCGACAGGTCGTCCAGCCAGATCGCGACGCCTTCCTCGGAGAGGCGCTTGAGTGCGTCTGTCATGGAAATTGCATCTCCTACGTGTCGTATGTCGGCGTCAGCGCTGGGCTGCGGCGATCGATTCCCGGGCGGCTTCCGCGACGTTCTCGGCGGTGAAACCGAATTCGCGGAAGAGCACCTTGCCGTCGGCCGAAGCACCGAAGTGCTCCAGCGAAACAATGCGTCCGGCGTCCCCGACGAACCGGTGCCAGGTGAGACCGATTCCGGCCTCGACGGAGACACGGGCCTTCACCGAAGGCGGCAGGACGCTGTCCCGGTACCCCTGGTCCTGCTCGTCGAACCACTCCACACACGGCATGGAGACCACCCGCGTGGGGATGCCCGCGGCCTGGAGCCGCTCACGCGCCTCGACGGCCACGTGCACCTCGGAGCCGGTGCCGATCAGGATGACCTCGGGCGAGCCGCCCTCGGCCTCGAACAGGACGTAACCGCCCTTGGCGGCGTCCTCGTTCGCCTCGTACGTCGGCACACCCTGACGGGTCAGGGCGAGACCGTGCGGGGCGCCCTTGCCGAACACCTTGGTGTAGCGCTTGAGGATCTCGCGCCAGGCGATGGCCGTCTCGTTGGCGTCCGCGGGACGGACGACGTTGAGGCCGGGGATGGCGCGCAGCGAGGCGAGGTGCTCGACCGGCTGGTGGGTGGGACCGTCCTCGCCGAGGCCGATCGAGTCGTGCGTCCACACGTACGTCACCGGCAGGTGCATCAGGGCCGACAGGCGGACCGAGTTGCGCATGTAGTCGGAGAACACCAGGAAGGTGCCGCCGTAGATGCGCGTGTTGCCGTGCAGCGCGATGCCGTTCATCTCCGCGGCCATCGAGTGCTCGCGGATGCCGAAGTGGATCGTGCGGCCGTACGGGTCCGCCTCCGGCAGCGGGTTGTCCGCCGGGAGGAACGAGCTGCTCTTGTCGATCGTGGTGTTGTTCGAACCGGCGAGGTCGGCGGAGCCGCCCCACAGCTCGGGGATCACCGCGCCGAGGGCCTGGAGCACCTTGCCGGACGCGGCGCGGGTGGCGACACCCGTGCCCGCCTCGAAGACGGGGAGCTTCTCCTCCCAGCCGCTCGGCAGCTCGGTCGCGGCGATACGGTCGTACTCCGCCGCGCGCTCCGGGTTGGCGGTACGCCAGGCGGCGTAGCCCTTCTCCCACTCGGCCTTGGCCTGGGCACCCCGGTCCAGGGCCTGACGGGTGTGGGCCAGCACCTCGGCGGCGACGTCGAAGGACTTCTCCGGGTCGAAGCCGAGGACGCGCTTGGTGGCCGCGACCTCGTCGTCGCCGAGCGCCGAGCCGTGCGCGGCCTCGGTGTTCTGCGCGTTGGGGGCGGGCCAGGCGATGATCGAGCGCATCGCGATGAAGGACGGCTTGTCCGTCACCTTCTTCGCGGCCTCGATCGCGTTGTAGATGGCGTGCGGGTCCAGGTCGCCGTCCGGCTTCGGGGCGACGCGCTGCACGTGCCAGCCGTACGCCTCGTAGCGCTTGACGGTGTCCTCGGAGACCGCGGTCTCGGTGTCGCCCTCGATCGAGATGTGGTTGTCGTCCCACAGCAGGACCAGGTTGCCGAGCTTCTGGTGCCCGGCCATGGAGGAGGCCTCCGCGGAGATGCCCTCCTGGAGGCAGCCGTCACCGGCGATCGCGTAGATGAAGTGGTCGAACGGGGACTCGCCCTGCGGCGCCTCCGGGTCGAACAGACCACGCTCGTAGCGGGCGGCCATCGCCATGCCCACCGCGTTGGCGACACCCTGGCCGAGCGGACCGGTCGTGGTCTCCACGCCCGGCGTGTGACCGTACTCGGGGTGTCCGGGGGTCCTGCTGCCCCAGGTCCGGAAGGACTCCAGGTCGTCCAGCTCCAGGCCGAAACCGGCCAGGTAGAGCTGGGTGTAGAGGGTCAGGGACGAATGGCCGGCGGACAGCACGAAGCGGTCGCGTCCAACCCAGTCGGTGTCCGCCGGGTCGTGCCGCATCACCTTCTGGAAGAGGGTGTAGGCGGCGGGCGCCAGGCTCATGGCCGTACCGGGATGGCCGTTGCCGACCTTCTGTACGGCATCGGCGGCCAGGACGCGGGCGGTGTCCACGGCCCGCTGGTCCAGCTCGGTCCACTCGAGGTCTGTGGTGGTCGGCTTGGTGCTCACCCTGGGTCAGGGCTCCTCTCCACATGTCACACATGTCGAAATGCCGGTGCACTGGGCGCCCCGGCCGTTGTCGAGCCTACCCCCGTGAGTACGCGCGTTTTTTCGAGTCATTCCAGACTGCCGGGACTCATCGGGATCCGCCTCCCGACTAGGTCGTTCCGTGTTCGGCAAGTGAATACGGAGCCGCTCGTCCGAGTGCTCAATCGAGTCTCGATCAGCTCTTCCGGACGCACTCCTCAACACGGGCCCACCCCCGCGAATGCCGGGGTCTGGGCAACGTCTACAGTGGCGTGGTACGCGCGGGCCTTTGCGGGGAATTCATCCCGAGGCCCGCTGGGATGTCTCTGTCAGGGGTGTGCGTGACGGCCGTCGAATCCCGTCCAGCGGGTGTGCTCGGGACGAGCAGCAGCCGGGGCCAGCGGCCGTTCGGGGCCCGTCTGAAGGCGTTCGTGGCGCTGACCAAGCCGCGGATCATCGAGCTGTTGCTGATCACCACGGTTCCGGTGATGTTCCTGGCCCAGCAGGGTGTGCCGGATCTGAAGCTGGTGCTCCTCACCTGCCTCGGCGGTTATCTGTCCGCGGGCGGCGCCAACGCGCTCAACATGTACATCGACCGCGACATCGACGCCCTCATGGAGCGCACCTCGCAGCGTCCGCTCGTCACCGGCATGGTCAGCCCCCGTGAGTGCCTCGCCTTCGGCATCACGCTGGCGGTCGTGTCGACCCTGCTGTTCGGTCTCGCGGTCAACTGGCTGTCCGCCTGGCTGTCGCTCGGGGCGCTCCTCTTCTACGTCGTCGTCTACACGATGATTCTCAAACGGCGTACCTCGCAGAACATCGTGTGGGGCGGCATCGCCGGCTGTCTTCCCGTGCTCATCGGCTGGTCGTCCGTCACGAACTCCATGTCGTGGGCGCCGGTCATCCTCTTCCTCGTGATGTTCTTCTGGACGCCGCCGCACTACTGGCCGCTGTCCATGAAGGTGCGCGAGGACTACGCGCGCGTGGGCGTGCCGATGCTGCCGGTCGTCGCGAGCAACAAGGTGGTCGCCCGCCAGATCGTCCTCTACAGCTGGGTGATGGTCGCGGTCTCGCTGCTGCTCACCCCGCTCGGGTACACGGGCTGGTTCTACACCGCGGTCGCGCTCGGCGCGGGCGGGTTCTGGCTGTGGGAGGCGCACGGCCTGCAGAACCGTGCCAAGGCCGAGGTCACGGGCGGCAAGCTCAAGGAGATGCGGCTGTTCCACTGGTCGATCACCTACGTGTCGATCCTCTTCGTGGCCGTCGCGGTGGACCCCTTCCTCCGCTAGACCGCCCGGAAACGTGTACGGGAGGGGTGCGTGGTCAAGGCCACGCACCCCTCCCGTCGCCGTTCGATCTACCCGTCGGTAGCATCCTGGCCATGGCAGACACCCAGCAGATCGACGAGACCCCCGGCGCCGTCCAGGACCCCAAGGCCGAACGCGCCGCCGCGAAGCTCGCGCAGCGCATCACCGCCTTCTCCAAGGCGCACGGCGGGGTCGAGGCCCAGGTCGCGTACATCGGAGAGCGCGGCGCCCGCATCGTCCTCGTCGGCGAGGACGGCGGCTGGGGCGACCTCGTGGCGACGAGCTACGAGATCGCCGAGAAGGCCGTGGAGAAGGCCGGCGTCACCGTCCACGAGGCGTTCGACGGCGAGTTCGCGGCCAAGGTGAAGACCGGCCCGTACGAGTGGAAGCGCATGGCCGGCATCCAGGTCGGCGGTCCCTCCAACGACTGACACGTCACCCCTCGCACGGACGGCCGACAATCGTCGGCTGTTCGCACGGGGTGTGCGCGACCAACACCTGACACCCGGCTCAGCCGTTAGGACCTGAAAAGCAACGGTCCATTCGCGGGAGTCCGGATGATCGAAACGCCGTCCCTGGTGGACCAGTACTGCCACGGCGTACTGCGGACGGAGCTGGGCCTCGGCACGTTCGAGGCCCACCTCGCCAGGACCGGGGGGCCGCCGGCCGCGGGCACCACCTTCTTCGACACCCAGACCGGCTTCGCCGTACGGCGCTGGTGCCCGCCCCTGCTCGGGCTCGAACCGCACTGCACGCCCGCCCGCTATCTGGCCCGGCGCCGCGAACTCGGCGTCCTGGAGTCGGGCCGCAGACTGCTGCGCGGCAGCGGCATCACCACGTACCTCGTCGACACCGGTCTGCCCGGCGACCTGACCGGGCCGGGCGAGATGGCCTCCACGGGAGACGCGCGGGCGCACGAGATCGTCCGTCTGGAGCTGCTCGCCGAACAGGTCGCCGACACCTCGGGAACCGTCGAGGCCTTTCTCGCCAATCTCGCCGAATCCGTCCACGGAGCCGCCGTGAACGCCGTGGCCTTCACCTCCGTCGCGGGCGTGCGGCACGGTCTGGCCCTCGCGCCCGAACCGCCGGGACCGGGGGAGGTACGGGGCGCGGCGGGCCGCTGGCTCGCGGGCCGCCGGGTCGGCGGCACGCTCACCGACCCCGTCCTGCTCCGCCATCTGCTGTGGATCGCCGTCGCCTCGGGCCTGCCCCTCCAGCTCCACGCGGGCCTCGGCGAACCGGGCCAGCGCATCGACCGCACGGACCCGGTGCTGCTGACGGACTTCGTCCGGGCCACGGCGGGCCTCGGCACCGACCTGGTCCTGCTGCACGGCTACCCGTACCACCGGCACGCCGCCCACCTCGCCGGTGTCTTCGCGCACGTCTACGCCGACTCGGGCGCCGCCCTGGTACGCACCGGGGCCCGGGCCGCGACCGTCCTCGCCGAGATCCTGGAACTGGCGCCGTTCGGCAAGATCCTCTTCTCCAGCGGGGCGCAGGGCCTGCCCGAGCTGCACGTGGTGGGCGCCCACCTGTTCCGGGAGGCGCTCGGCCGGGTGTTCGGCGGCTGGGTCGCGGAAGGGGCGTGGTCCCTGGAGGACGCCCAGCGCGTGGCCACGATGGTGGCGGCGGGCAACGCGCGGCGGGTGTACGGGGTGGGGTGAGCGCACCGGCGCCCGCCGAGGGCTCACGCTCGTGATGGCGATCCCGGGCGGGCCGCGTGCGTGTTTCCCCCGGACGGGCTACGCGTGCGAAGGCGCTTCCTGGACGGGCCGCGCGCGGGTGAATGCGGTATCCCCGGACGGGCCCGGACGGGCTACGCGCGGGTGAGGGCCGACGTGGTCGCGGGACCCGGCAGATCCGCCACGGCCTCCGGGCGCTCGCGCAGGGCCAGCAGCACCCGCAGCACCCCGATCCACACCAGGCAGGAGCCGAGCATGTGGAGGGCGACCAGGGCCTCGGGCAGGTCGGTGAAGTACTGGACGTAGCCGATGACGCCCTGGGCCAGGAGGATCAGGAACAGGTCGCGGGTGCGCCGCAGGGGACCCCGGGGGGCGTCCACCGCCTTCAGGACGAACCAGAGGGCGAAGGTCAGCGTGACGATGATCCAGGCCAGCACGGCGTGCAGCTTGGTGACGTCCTCCCAGCTCACGGGGATGCGCTCCACCTCGCTCGAGTCACCCGCGTGCGGTCCGGCACCGGTGACGACCGTGCCGACGGCGATCAGCAGGACCGAGGCGCAGACCAGGAACCACACGAGCTGCCGCACCGGCTTGCCGACGAGCGGACGCGGCGCCGCGTCGCCCTCGCGGGTGCGCTGCCACATGAGCGCGGCGACCGTGATGAGCGCGGTGGAGAGCAGGAAGTGGGCGGCGACCGTGTACGGGTTGAGGCCGACCAGGACGACGATCCCGCCGAGGACCGCGTTGCTCATGACGATCCAGAACTGGGCCCAGCCGAGCCGGGTGAGGCCGCGCCGCCACGGCTTCCGCGAGCGCGCCGCGACGATCGCCCACCCGACGGCGGCGCACAGCACGTACGTCAGCATGCGGTTGCCGAACTCGATGACGCCGTGGAAGCCCATCGCGCTCGTCGCCGTCAGCGAGTCTTCGGTGCACTTGGGCCAGGTCGGGCAGCCGAGGCCGGAGCCGGTGAGCCGCACGGCACCGCCGGTGACCACGATGACGACCGCCATGACGAGCGCGGCGAGAGCCGCGCGCTGCACCGTCCGGGAGGTCGGGGTCCAGCGTTCGGCGATGAAGGCGAGCGGGTTGCGCACCGCGCTGAGGGCGTCGGCTCGGGTCAGGTTCTGCACGCGCACCATCGTAGGGGCCCCGCTTGTGCACGCTTTCACGAGGGTCCCGCCCGTGAGCGGTGGGCCGGCCGCCCTCCCCGGCGGGGCCGCTCACTCCCCGTGGCGGTGCCACGACTCCCGGTGGGGCGGGCCGGTCACTCCCAGCGGAAGAACCGGCCGGCCGCGCCGAGGCCCAGGACCGCCCAGACCGCCAGGATCCCCAGGTCGCCCCAGGGCATCTGGGCGCCGTGCTGGAGCACCGCCCGCAGCCCGTCCGAGAGCGCCGAGATGGGCAGCAGACCGAGCACGTCCTGGGCGCCCGCGGGGAACTTGTCCAGCGGCACGATCACCCCGCCGCCGACCAGGAGCAGCAGGAAGACGAGGTTCGCCGCGGCCAGGGTCGCCTCGGCCCTGAGCGTGCCGGCCATGAGCAGGCCGAGCCCGGAGAAGGCGGCCGTGCCGAGGACCAGCAGGAGCAGGACGGCGAACGGATTGCCGTGCGGCGACCAGCCCAGCGCGAACGCGATCGCGGTGAGCAGGATCACCTGGAGGACTTCGGTGACGAGGACCGACAGCGTCTTCGCGGTCATCAGCCCCCAGCGGGGGAGCGGGGAGGCCGCCAGCCGCTTCAGGACGCCGTACCGGCGCTCGAAGCCCGTGGCGATGGCCTGGCCGGTGAACGCCGTCGACATCACGGCCAGTGCCAGGATGCCCGGCGCCAGGAAGTCGACGGCCTCGCCCGCGCCGGTGTCGATGATGTCCACCGAGCTGAACAGCACCAGGAGCAGGGTCGGGATGACGACCGTCAGGAGGAGCTGCTCGCCGTTGCGGAGCAGCATCTTCGTCTCCAGCGCGGCCTGCGCGCCGATCATGCGGGTCAGCGGGGCCGCGCCCGGCTTCGGGGTGTACGTACCGGCGGTGGTCACGGAAGCGGCTCCCCGCCGGTCGGTTCCAAGCTGTGCCTGGCTCATGAACGCAGCTCCTTGCCGGTCAGTTC
>NZ_JBIAQM010000053.1:0-29204 GCF_042888945.1 Streptomyces sp. NPDC002698 | reverse complement strand
CAGGCTGTGCTTTCCCGGGGGGCAACCCCCGGACCCCCGGCCGGGCTCAGGTCGAGCTTGGTTCATGAACGCAGCTCCTTGCCGGTCAGTTCCAGGCTGTGCTTTCCCGGGGGGCAACCCCCGGACCCCCGGCCGGGCTCAGGTCGAGCTTGGTTCATGAACGCAGCTCCTTGCCGGTCAGTTCCAGAAAGACGTCTTCCAGGGTGTGGCGTTCGACGGAGATCTTCTCCGGCATCACACCGTGCTGGGCGCACCAGGACGTCACGGTCGCCAGCAGCTGCGGATCGACCTTGCCGCCGACCCGGTAGGCCCCCGGTGTCAGCTCGGCCGCCGTGCAGTCCGCCGGGAGGGCCTTGAGCAGGGAGTTCACGTCGAGTCCGGGGCGGCCGCCGAAGCGCAGGGTGTTCTCCGCGCCGCCGCGGCACAGCTCCTCGGGGGAGCCCTGGGCGACGACCCGGCCCGCGTCGATGATCGCGACGTCGTCGGCGAGCTGCTCGGCCTCGTCCATGTGGTGCGTGGTGAGGATCACCGAGACACCGTCGGAACGCAGGTCGCGGACCAGGTCCCAGGTCGCGCGGCGGGCCTGTGGGTCCAGGCCCGCGGTCGGCTCGTCCAGGAAGACCAGCTCGGGGCGGCCGACGACCGCCATGGCGAGCGCGAGGCGCTGCTGCTGGCCGCCCGAAAGCCGCCGGTACGTCGTGCGGCCGCAGCCCTCCAGGCCGAGCCGCTCGATGAGCGCGTCCACGTCCAGCGGGTGGGCGTGCAGTTTCGCCACATGGCGGAGCATCTCGTCGGCGCGGGCGCCCGAGTAGACGCCGCCGGACTGGAGCATCACGCCGATCCGGGTGTGGAGCTCGCCGGACTGTCTCGCCGGGTCGAGGCCCAGGACGCGCACCGTGCCGGAGTCCGGCTTGCGGTACCCCTCGCAGGTCTCGACCGTGGTGGTCTTGCCCGCTCCGTTGGGTCCGAGTACGGCGGTGACGCCCGCCGTGGCCACCAGGTCGAGGCCGTCCACCGCGGTCTTCGTTCCGTACCGCTTCACCAGGGCCTGGACCTGGACGACGGGCTCGCTTCGCATGAGGAGCAAGTCTAGGGACGTCGGCGTGTCCCGGAACCGCCGGGGGCGGCATCCACGTACAGGTCCCGCGGCCGGTGCAGCGACAGCCACCGCTCCGCGTACGCCACCGCGTCGGCCACCGGGAAGAGCCGCGCCCCGGCCGCGCCCACGGTCCCCCGTACGACGGGACGGTCGCGCTCGAAGTCGGCACCGAGTTCCTCGAACAGCTCGGAGGTGATCGACACCTCCCGCACCGTCCGCCAGCCCGTGGGGGAGGGCCGGCCGACCTCCACGACGGGTGAGGGGATGCGGTACTCGGCCAGATGGAAGCTGGTGCAGCTGTCGTAGCCGGCGCCGAGCAGCAGGACGCGGGCACCGCCGGCCTCCAGCCGGGCCAGCGGGCTCCGCTCGCCGAGCCGGCAGTCGGGCGCGTGTCCGCCGACGACCGCGGCCGCGGCCGGGCCCAGCGCCGCGAACGAGGTCTCCGGGTGCGCGCTGCGCAGGGCGCCGGGCCAGGTGCGGACGGTCTCGGGTATCACGCCGACGCCGCGGGAGGGCGTCACGCGCGGGTCGTAGACGGGCATGGTCGCCCGGATGGCCGGCCACCACTCCTCGGGAACCGGAGGGCGGCTCCACAGGGCCGGGTCGGAGAGGTCGCCGGACTGGGTCGGGACCACCAGCGTGCCGTCCGGACCGAGTGCGTCGAGCAGTCCCTGCACGACGGCCACGGGACCGCCGTTGACCCAGCCGAGGGCGCTGAGCGAGGAGTGCGCGAGGAGCGTTTCCCCCGGTCGTACACCCAGGGCGCGCAGGTCGGCGGCGAGGGTGTCCCGGGTGACGAGTGGGCCGGTCGGAAGGGGTGTCGGCATGGTCCCGGAGTCTTCCCGAGAGGCCGTCCGGACGCCAGCGGATTGATCGATCAAAGATCGTTTGCCCAGGTCACGTTAGGTATACCTAAGTGACGCAGCGCACCGCCCGCCCCGGAGGGCGCGGCTTGTCAGGCCCTGAGGAATTACGCAACAATGGTGTTGTGAAAAACGTTGGCGAGGCTCGGGAGACCCCCACGGGGCCCCCGCAGGAGGAACTCGCGACCGGTGAGCGTTCGACGCGCAACCGGGTCGCGCGGTCCATCCTGGACCACGGCCCGTCGACCGTCGCCGACCTGGCGGGCCGACTGGGCCTGACCCATGCGGCCGTACGCCGTCATCTGGACGCGCTGGTCGCCGACGACGTCGTGGAGGCGCGCGAGCAGCGGGTCTACGGAGCGCGGACACGCGGCCGTCCCGCCAAGGTGTTCGCCCTGACCGACTGCGGCCGGGACGCCTTCGACCAGTCCTACGACAAGCTCGCCGAGGACGCCCTGCGCTGGATCGCCGAGCGCGAGGGCGGGGACGACGCGGTCCTCTCCTTCGCCCGCGCCCGGATCGCCGCGCAGGCCGGGGCCTACCGCGAGGCCATCGAGGCCGCGACCCCCGAGGAACGCACGGAAGCCCTGGCGAAGGCCCTCAGCGCGGACGGGTACGCTGCCACGGCGCGCAGCGCACCGGTCGGCGAGCAGCTCTGCCAGCACCACTGCCCGGTGGCGCACGTCGCCGAGCGGTTCCCGCAGCTGTGCGAGGCGGAGACGGAGTTCTTCTCCCAGCTGCTCGGCACGCACGTCCAGCGACTGGCCACCATCGCCCACGGCGACGGGGTGTGCACGACGTTCATCCCCAAGATCTCGCACGACACTCACAACGCATCCGCAAGCACCGCCGGGAGGAACCCCGCATGACGCTCCCCATCGAGGAGACTGCCCACCCCGAGCTCGAGGGTCTGGGCACGTACGAATACGGCTGGGCCGACTCCGACGTGGCCGGTGCCTCCGCCAAGCGTGGCATCAACGAGGACGTCGTCCGCGACATCTCCGCGAAGAAGAGCGAGCCGGAGTGGATGACCAAGCTCCGTCTCAAGGGCCTGCGCCTCTTCGGCAAGAAGCCCATGCCCAACTGGGGTTCCGACCTGTCGGGCATCGACTTCGACAACATCAAGTACTTCGTGCGTTCCACGGAGAAGCAGGCGGAGTCCTGGGAGGACCTGCCCGAGGACATCAAGAACACGTACGACAAGCTCGGCATCCCCGAGGCGGAGAAGCAGCGCCTCGTCGCCGGTGTCGCGGCCCAGTACGAGTCCGAGGTCGTCTACCACCAGATCCGCGAGGACCTGGAGGAGCAGGGCGTCATCTTCCTGGACACCGACACCGCCCTCAAGCAGCACCCGGAGCTCTTCAAGGAGTACTTCGGCACGGTCATCCCGGTCGGCGACAACAAGTTCGCGTCGCTGAACACCGCGGTGTGGTCCGGCGGCTCCTTCATCTACGTGCCGAAGGGCGTGCACGTCGAGATCCCGCTCCAGGCCTACTTCCGTATCAACACGGAGAACATGGGCCAGTTCGAGCGGACGCTGATCATCGTCGACGAGGACGCCTACGTCCACTACGTCGAGGGCTGCACCGCGCCGATCTACAAGTCGGACTCCCTGCACTCCGCGGTCGTCGAGATCATCGTGAAGAAGGGCGCCCGCTGCCGTTACACGACCATCCAGAACTGGTCGAACAACGTCTACAACCTGGTCACCAAGCGCGCCGTGGCGTACGAGGGCGCGACCATGGAGTGGATCGACGGCAACATCGGCTCCAAGGTCACCATGAAGTACCCGGCCGTCTACCTGATGGGCGAGCACGCCAAGGGCGAGACCCTGTCCATCGCCTTCGCGGGCGAGGGCCAGCACCAGGACGCCGGCTCCAAGATGGTCCACATGGCGCCGAACACCTCCTCGAACATCGTCTCGAAGTCCGTGGCGCGCGGCGGCGGCCGTACGTCCTACCGCGGTCTCGTCGAGATCGGCGAGGGCGCCCACGGCTCCAAGTCGAACGTCCTGTGCGACGCGCTGCTCGTCGACACCATCTCCCGCTCGGACACGTACCCGTACGTGGACGTCCGCGAGGACGACGTGTCCATGGGCCACGAGGCGACCGTCTCCAAGGTCTCCGAGGACCAGCTCTTCTACCTGATGAGCCGCGGTCTGACGGAGTTCGAGGCGATGGCGATGATCGTGCGCGGCTTCGTCGAGCCGATCGCCAAGGAACTGCCCATGGAGTACGCCCTCGAGCTCAACCGGCTGATCGAGCTCCAGATGGAGGGCGCGGTCGGCTGACGCCGAACGCCGTCCCCGTCAAGCCACTCACGCAAGAAAGCGAGCAGACCGACAGCCATGGCTGAGGCTCAGAACATCCCCGTGGGCTCCACCACCGCGGGCCAGATCGCGGTGGCCGCCGAGTCGACCGTCGCCACGCGCATGAGCGCGCCCCCGTCCTTCGACGTGGCGGACTTCCCCGTCCCCCACGGCCGCGAGGAGGAGTGGCGGTTCACGCCGCTGGAGCGCCTGCGCGGGCTGCACGACGGCACCGCCGTCGCGACCGGCGAAGGCGTACGGATCGACGTCGAGGCCCCCGAGGGCGTCACCGTCGAGACGGTCGCCCGCGACGACGTCCGGATCGGCAGGGCCGGCACCCCCGTGGACCGTGTCGCCGCCCAGGCGTTCTCGGCCTTCGAGAAGGCCGGCGTCGTCACCGTCCCCAAGGAGACGGTGCTGACCGAGCCCATCCGGATCGCCGTGCACGGCGAGGGCGGGGTCGCCTACGGCCACCAGGTCATCGAGCTGGGAGCCTTCGCCGAGGCCGTCGTCGTCATCGACCACACCGGTGACGCGGTGCTCGCCGCCAACGTCGACTACGTCCTCGGCGACGGCGCCAAGCTGACCGTCGTCTCCGTCCAGGACTGGGACGACTCGGCCGTCCACGTCGGCCAGCACAACGCGCTGATCGGCCGCGACGCCACCTTCAAGTCCTTCGTGGTCACCTTCGGCGGCGACCTCGTACGCCTCCACCCGCGGATCGCCTACGCGGGCACCGGCGGCGAGGCCGAGCTGTTCGGCCTGTACTTCACGGACGCCGGCCAGCACCAGGAGCACCGCCTCCTGGTCGACCACAACACCCCGCACTGCAAGTCCAACGTCGCCTACAAGGGCGCGCTGCAGGGCGAGGGCGCGCACGCGGTGTGGATCGGCGACGTCCTCATCGAGGCCAAGGCCGAGGGCACGGACACCTACGAGATGAACCGCAACCTGGTTCTGACCGACGGTGCCCGCGTCGACTCCGTGCCGAACCTGGAGATCGAGACCGGCGAGATCGTCGGCGCCGGCCACGCCTCCGCGACCGGCCGCTTCGACGACGAGCAGCTCTTCTACCTGATGGCCCGCGGCATCCCCGCCGACGAGGCCCGCCGTCTGGTGGTCCGCGGCTTCTTCGCCGAACTGGTCCAGCAGATCGGTGTCGACGACATCGAAGAGCGCCTTCTCGTGAAGATCGACGAGGAGCTGGAGGCGTCGCTCTGATGCCCGGCACCTTCGTGCGCGTCTGTGGGCTGAGCGAGCTGGAGGAGAACACCCCCAAGCGGGTGGAACTCGACGGCACGCCGGTCTCGGTCGTGAAGACCGAGGGGGAGGTGTTCGCGATCAACGACATCTGCTCGCACGCGAACGTCTCGCTCTCCGAGGGCGAGGTGGAGGACTGTCAGATCGAATGCTGGCTGCACGGCTCCGCGTTCGACCTCCGCACCGGCAAGCCGTCCGGTCTTCCCGCGACGCGCCCCGTCCCCGTATACCCCGTTCAGATCGAAGGGGACGACGTGCTCGTCTCCCTCAACCAGGAGTCCTGAGGAACCCATGGCAACGCTTGAAATCCACGACCTGCACGTCACCGTCGAGGCCGACAACGCCACGAAGGAGATCCTCAAGGGCGTCGACCTGACCGTGAAGCAGGGCGAGACGCACGCCATCATGGGCCCCAACGGCTCCGGCAAGTCGACCCTCGCCTACTCGCTCGCGGGCCACCCCAAGTACACGATCACCGGCGGCACCGTCACCCTCGACGGCGAGAACGTCCTGGAGATGTCCGTCGACGAGCGCGCCCGCGCGGGCCTGTTCCTCGCGATGCAGTACCCGGTCGAGATCCCCGGTGTCTCGGTCTCCAACTTCCTGCGCACCTCCGCCACCGCCGTCCGCGGCGAGGCCCCCAAGCTGCGTACGTGGGTGAAGGAGGTCAAGGAGACCATGGAGCGCCTCTCCATGGACCCGGCCTTCGCCGAGCGCAACGTCAACGAGGGCTTCTCCGGCGGTGAGAAGAAGCGCCACGAGATCCTTCAGCTGGAGCTGCTCAAGCCGAAGATCGCGATCCTCGACGAGACCGACTCCGGCCTGGACGTCGACGCCCTGCGCGTCGTCTCCGAGGGCGTCAACCGCGTCCGCGAGACCGGTGAGGTGGGCACCCTGCTCATCACCCACTACACGCGCATCCTGCGCTACATCAAGCCCGACTTCGTGCACGTGTTCTCCGGCGGCCGCATCGTCGAGTCCGGCGGCGCCGAGCTCGCCGACAAGCTGGAGAACGAGGGGTACGAGTCGTACGCACTCGACGCGAAGGGTGGCGTATCCGCGTGACACAGCTGCCGGGCCTCCTCGACACCGAGGCGATCCGCAAGGACTTCCCCATCCTGGACCGCCAGATCCACGACGGTAAGAAGCTGGTGTACCTGGACAACGCGGCGACCTCGCAGAAGCCGCGCCAGGTCCTGGACGCCCTGAACGAGTACTACGAGCGCTACAACGCCAACGTCCACCGCGGTGTGCATGTGCTCGCCGAGGAGGCCACGGCACTGTACGAGGGCGCGCGGGACAAGGTCGCCGCGTTCATCAACGCGCCGAGCCGCGACGAGGTGATCTTCACCAAGAACGCCTCCGAGTCGCTCAACCTCGTGGCCAACATGCTGGGCTGGGCCGACGAGCCCTACCGCGTGGACCACGAGACCGAGATCGTCATCACGGAGATGGAGCACCACTCCAACATCGTTCCGTGGCAGCTGCTCTCGCAGCGCACCGGTGCGAAGCTGAAGTGGTTCGGCCTCACCGACGACGGCCGTCTCGACCTGTCGAACATCGACGAGATCATCACGGAGAAGACGAAGATCGTCTCCTTCGTGCTGGTGTCGAACATCCTGGGCACCGTGAACCCGGTCGAGGCGATAGTGCGCCGCGCCCAGGAGGTCGGCGCCCTGGTCCTGATCGACGCGTCGCAGGCCGCGCCGCACATGCCGCTCGACGTCCAGGCCCTCCAGGCCGACTTCGTGGCCTTCACCGGTCACAAGATGTGCGGTCCGACGGGCATCGGCGTCCTGTGGGGCCGCCAGGAACTCCTGGAGGACCTCCCGCCGTTCCTCGGCGGCGGCGAGATGATCGAGACCGTGTCGATGCACTCGTCGACGTACGCGCCGGCGCCGCACAAGTTCGAGGCGGGCACCCCGCCGATCGCGCAGGCGGTCGGTCTGGGCGCGGCGATCGACTACCTCTCGGCGATCGGCATGGACAAGATCCTCGCCCACGAGCACGCGCTCACCGAGTACGCGGTGAAGCGGCTCGCGGAGGTCCCCGACCTGAGGATCATCGGCCCCACCACGGCCGAGGACCGCGGCGCGGCGATCTCGTTCACGCTGGGCGACATCCACCCGCACGACGTGGGCCAGGTCCTCGACGAGCAGGGCATCGCGGTCCGGGTGGGTCACCACTGCGCGCGTCCGGTCTGCCTGCGGTACGGAATTCCTGCGACCACGCGGGCGTCGTTCTATCTGTACTCCACGCCGTCCGAGATCGACGCTCTGGTCGACGGCCTGGAGCACGTACGGAACTTCTTCGGCTGAGGGGCTGGCTGGGAACGTGAAGCTGGATTCGATGTACCAGGAAGTCATCCTGGACCACTACAAGCACCCGCACGGGCGCGGTCTCAGGGACGGCGACGCCGAGGTGCACCACGTCAATCCCACGTGCGGTGACGAGATCACCCTGCGTGTGAAGTACGACGGCGAGCGGATCGAGGACATCTCGTACGAGGGCCAGGGCTGCTCGATCAGCCAGGCCTCGGCCTCCGTTCTGAACGACCTCCTGGTCGGCAAGGACGTGTCCGACGCGCAGAAGATCCAGGAGACCTTCCTGGAGCTGATGCAGTCCAAGGGCCGGATCGAGCCCGACGACGCGATGGAGGAGGTGCTGGAGGACGCGGTCGCGTTCGCCGGTGTCTCCAAGTACCCGGCCCGGGTCAAGTGCGCCCTCCTCAGCTGGATGGCGTGGAAGGACGCGACGGCCCAGGTACTGGGCGAGAGCGCCGAGAGGAAGACGGCATGAGCGAGAACACTGTGACATCGGACGAGACCGTCGTGACGTCGGACGAGTCCGTGGCCGCGTCCGGCGAGGCCGCCGCGGCGTCGGGCGGGAGCCTGACGACGAAGCCCGCCTCGGAGGAAGAGGTCCGCGAGGCGCTCTACGACGTCGTCGACCCCGAGCTGGGCATCGACGTCGTCAACCTCGGCCTCATCTACGGCATTCACATCGACGACGCGAACATCGCGACGATCGACATGACCCTGACGTCCGCGGCCTGCCCGCTCACCGACGTCATCGAGGACCAGGCCAAGTCCGCCACGGACGGTCTCGTCAACGAGCTGCGCATCAACTGGGTCTGGATGCCGCCGTGGGGCCCGGACAAGATCACGGACGACGGCCGCGAGCAGCTTCGCGCGCTCGGGTTCAACGTCTGAGTCCTCGGTCCAGGGCCTCGGCCCTCGAGCACCTCGCACGGGGCGGCACCTTCGGGTGCCGCCCCGTCGCGTTTCCCCGGCGGGCGCCCCGGGCTCAGGCCAGGCCGCGCACCAGGCGGAACGCGGAGTCCTCCCCGTAGAGCCTGTCGCGCTCGTAACGCCCGAGGACGAGCCGGAAGTTGCGGTGGCGCAGGAAACGGCCCGGGTAGTTGACCGCCTCCAGCATGACGGCGCCCGAGCGGGAGGACGCCCGTGGGCAGAAGGTGGCGTCCTGCCGGAAGAGCGTGGAGCCGTCGTCGCGGTCGGCGCGCAGGACGAAGTCGCGGTGGCGCAGGTAGGAGCCGTCGGTGGTGGCGAAGGAGTAGCAGGAGGACTTCGCCAGTCCTGGGACCACCGTGAAGCTGGCGGCCCGCCGGGTCGCGGCCGGGCTGCCGGAGCCGACCGGGTCGAGCCGGACCTGACCGTCGCTCAGATGCCAGTAGCGGTCGGGGTAGTTGACCGCCTGGACGGACTTCAGCCGCGAGGCCTGCCGGGGCGCGGAAGCGCTGTTGGAGGCGGCGGGCGTCGACTTCGCGTGGGCGGTCCCGCTGTCGGAACCCCGGTCCGACGGATCCGGCGACACGGAACCCCGCGACGCGGAATCCGCCGAGGCCGAGCGTGAGGTCCCCGGCGAGGACAGCGCGTCCTTGCCCGCCGGGGCCGTGGTCGTTCCCGCGGGCGCGCCGAAGAGGAAGGGGTTCGCCGTGTCGGCCGCGGTCCTGTTGCCCGCCTGACGTGACGAGACGTCAGAAGAGTTCGCCTGTACGGAGACCACGGCGATGACGGCGATCGTGACGGCCGCCGCGAGCCCACAGGCCAGCCAGAGCCGGCGTGTTCCCGGCAGCCTGCTCTCGTCGTCCGCCCCGAGGGCCTCCCAGGGCGTGGGGGACACGGGTACGAGGTCGGTCGACACCGGGTAGGGCGCGCCGCGCGGGGTGGGGCGCCAGGGCTCGATCTCCCTGGAGGGGGTGGACCCGTCGGAACCGGATCCGGGCGTCACTTCTGGCATGCGCGTTCCTAAGCGGGGGAGGGCGAGCGCGTGAGGGGTGAAGCGAGGTGGGGGACGCGGCACACGGAGCGGGCGGTCATGGAGACCCGGTGTGCGGCTGGTGAAACAGTAGTGGAACCGGTGACTACCGAGCAGTCGTTTCCAGCGGCGATGCAGGTATTTACGTACGGCTCTTTTCGGGCAATCGCCCACAGAGGATGGGTAGTTGGGCTGGGCCGGCGCTCGTTCGGTGAGGGCCGACGGGCGGTCGGGCGACGGTGCCCGCGGGGGAGTGGCGGCCCGGGTGTGTGCGCTGTGCCTGTCGGCGGAGGCTTCGTCGCCGGGGGAGCGTGCCCGCCGGGGTGCCGGCGCCGGTGTGCCTGTCGGCCGAGCCTTCGTCGCGGGGGGAGACTGCCGTTCATGGCTGTCTCTTTCTACCAACTGGTCATCGACGCCCACGACCTGCCGGCGCTCGCCCGTTTCTGGTGTCAGGTCCTCGACTGGCAGGTGCTGTTCGAGGAGGAGGACGAGATCGTCATCGGCGCCGACGCGAACGCGCTCCCCGGAATCTGCTTCGTCCCCGTCGGCGAGCGCAAGACCGTCAAGAACCGGCTCCACATCGATCTCACGCCGGACGACCGGGCCGCCGAGGTCGAGCGGATCCTCGCCCTCGGGGCGCGCCGGGCGGACGTGGGGCAGGGCGAGGACGTGACGTGGACCGTCCTCGCCGATCCCGAGGGCAACGAGTTCTGCGTGCTGAGGCCGAAGAAGTCACTACTCGACTGAGTCGGGCGTCCCGGGTGTGCCAGGTGTCCCGGGCCCGCCGGGCGCCTCCGTGACGGCGGCCGCGCGCACCAGTACGTCCGCCAGGCCTTCCTTTCGGATGCGCTGGTCGATGTACAGCAGGCTGCTCACCAGCGGCATGAACACCAGGGAGAAGAGCTGGACGAAGATGCCCGAGATCGCCGAGAGCACCAGGGAGCGCCCCATGTCGGGCATCATCCGGGCGTAGATCTCGGTCACGCTCGCGGGTTCTCGCGCCGACGAGAGGTCGTACGGCTGTGGGGCCGGCATCGCGAACTGGAACGGCACATTGATCACGATGGAGACGATGAACATGATCAGGCCGCCCAGCAGCAGGATGCCGAACGTACGCCACCACGCGCCCCGGACCAGTCGCGCCGACCGGCGCATCGCCGTCACCGGGGACGCTCCCTCCAGGACGGCGGCGGCCGGGGCGAAGCTGAACCGGACGAACAGCCAGACCATCAGGGGCACCGCGACCAGTACGAGCAGAAGGACGAGACCGAACGACGCGAACGGATCACTGCTCGCGACCGCGGCCGCCATCAGCGCGAACAGCACGATCAGCGCGATCATCGGTACCGCCACGGTCAGGCCCAGCAGCAGCGTCACCCCGAGTACGGACGGGGTGCGCGACCAGGCACGCTTCCACACCGCGCCGACGTGGGCCCGGCGCCCGAGCACGGCGTCGTGCAGGGTCGCCGTGGACGAGGCCTGGATGAAGGAACTCGCCACCAGCGAGACCACCATGCCCACCACCCACACGGTGCCGAACGCGATCAGGACGGCGCGCAGATCGGTCCAGTCGATGGACCGGGGCGCCGCGAGCATGCGGTCGAGCTGACTCTTCGTCGAGAGGTAGGCGGCGTATTCGAGGCCCAGTGTCAGGGCCGCCAGGACCACGACGCCCGCGAGCGCGAGTCCGAACAGCGGCTTCGCGTAGCGGCGCATCGTGACGAAGGCGCCGCCGAGGATGTGGTCCACGCCGAGCGGAGCCAGGGGGATCACACCCGGCTTGGGCGGTGGCGGCGGCATCCAGCCCCAGCCGCCCGGAGGGCCCCAGTAAGGTCCCGACGGCCCTGAAGGTCCCCACCCCGAACTGTCCGACATGCCCCTCGCGCTCCATGTGTTGTTGGGAGTCTGTTCGACTCCGGCCCCCTTGTGATCGCGAACGATATCTGCTGGGGCGCATGGTGCCCATGGCATATACGGGATCCATGCGCGAACGACCGCGGGCTCCGAATGTGTACACCCGTACGCATCCGCGGACTCCATGTGTACAGTCGTACGCATGGGATACGTACTGCTCGCCGGTGCCATCGCGGCGGAGGTCGGCGCGACCACCGCGATGAAGTACACGGAGGGCTTCAGCAGGCTGTGGCCGTCCTTGCTGACCGTCCTCGGATACGTCGTCGCCTTCGCGCTGCTGGCGCAGACCCTGAAGACCGTGTCGGTCGGCACGGCGTACGCGATCTGGGCCGGCGTCGGCACCGCCGCCATCGCCGCGATCGGCATGCTGTTCCTCGGCGAGGGGCTCACGGTCGCGAAGGCCGCCGGGATCGTACTGATCATCGGCGGGGTCGTCCTGCTGAACCTGGGCGGGGCGCACTGATGGCCGGGCCCGGCGCGGCGGACGGCGCACCGTGATGGCGCGGCGCCATGACCCCGAGCGGCGGCAGCGGATCATCGACGCGGCGATCCGGGTCGTCGGCGCCAAGGGCATCGCCGGGCTCAGCCACCGCTCCGTCGCGGCCGAGGCCGACGTACCGCTCGGCTCCACCACGTACCACTTCACGACCCTCGACGAACTCATGGTCGCCGCCCTGCGCCAGGCGAACGAGGGCTTCGCCGAGGTGGTCGCCGCCCGCGGCACCCTGGAGGACACCCGCGCGGACCTGGCCGCCGAACTCGCCGGACTGACCGGCGAATGGCTGGCCGGCGACCGCACGGGCGTGGAGCTGGAGTACGAGCTCTACCTCGCCGCCCTCCGCAGACCCGCGCTGCGCCCGGTGGCCGCCGAGTGGATCGACAGCCTCGTCGGACCACTGACCCGCCGCACCGACGCGGTCACCGCACGGGCGCTCGTCGCCCTGCTGGACGGGATCTGCCTCCAGGTACTGCTGACCGGGACGCCGTACGACGAGGGGTACGCCCGGGAGGCGCTGGCGCGGATCCTGCGGGGCCGCGAGGGGGCCGCGGACGGTCCGGGCAGGTGACCGGACGCCCGCTCACCGAGACGCCCCGCGCACCGGTTCGCCCGCGCGGCCCCCGTCAAGTTAGGTTGCACTCATGACCGACACGACTGCTTCTCGTACCACCGGCGCCGTCGCCGCCGGGCTCGCGACCCTCACCGCCGACGGCACCGTTCTCGACACCTGGTTCCCCGCACCCGAACTGTCCGAGGGCCCCGGCCCGTCCGGCACCGAGCGGCTGTCCGCCGAGCGGGCCGTGGAACTGCTCGGCGAGGGAGCCGCGCAGGCCATCGGCCCGGACGCCCGCCGGGGCGTCGAGGTCGTCGCGGTCCGTACGGTCATCGCCTCGCTGGACGACAAGCCGCTCGACGCGCACGACGCGTACCTGCGTCTGCACCTCCTCTCGCACCGCCTGGTCAAGCCGCACGGCCAGAACCTGGACGGCCTGTTCGGGCTGCTCGCCAACGTCGCCTGGACCTCGCTCGGTCCGGTCGCCGTCGACGACGTCGAGAAGGTCCGGCTGAACGCGCGCGCCGCGGGCCTGCACCTCCAGGTGACCTCCATCGACAAGTTCCCCCGCATGACGGACTACGTCGCGCCCAAGGGCGTCCGCATCGCCGACGCCGACCGGGTCCGCCTCGGCGCGCACCTCGCCGCGGGCACGACCGTCATGCACGAGGGCTTCGTGAACTTCAACGCGGGCACGCTCGGCACCTCCATGGTCGAGGGCCGCATCTCGGCCGGTGTCGTCGTCGGCGACGGCTCGGACATCGGCGGCGGCGCGTCCACCATGGGCACCCTCTCGGGTGGCGGCAACGTCCGGATCACCATCGGCGAGCGCTGCCTCGTGGGCGCGGAGGCGGGCGTGGGCATCGCCCTCGGCGACGAGTGCGTGGTCGAGGCCGGGCTGTACGTCACCGCCGGTACGCGTGTGACGATGCCCGACGGGGACATCGTCAAGGCCCGTGAGCTGTCCGGGGCTTCGAACATCCTCTTCCGCCGCAACTCGGTCACCGGAACCGTGGAGGCCCGCCCGAACAACGCGGTCTGGGGCGGCCTGAACGAGGTCCTGCACAGCCACAACTGACCGACGGCGGCAGCGACTCGCGGCCGCCCGCCCGATCATCGCTCCGAACTGCCGCCGAACCGGCGGCGGTTCGGCGCTGGTCACCACCGAGCGCCCTTCCACGGCCCCAGGACGGCCCGGGAGGGCGCTCGCGCGTCACCTCTCGACGTCAGGCGTCCTCACAGCCGGGACGCGAACTCCGCCAGCGCGGCGAAGTCGGGCTCGCTCAGGCCGACGCGGGGGTTCACGTGGTGCAGGAGGGCGGGGGCCGGGTGGTGGGCGGAGACGAACGTCTCGTCGGCCGGGCTCTGTTCGTCGTCCACCCAGGCGAACGGGCGGCCCTCGGCGTAGGCCACGATGCGTTCCGTCTTCCAGTGGACGCCGTCGGGGCGCTCGGTGAAGAGGGCGCCGGTGAAATCGACGTAGGGGAGTTCGGGCAGGCCGATCACGGGGCCGATCCAGCGGTTCGCGGAGTCCATCCAGGTGGTGGCCCAGCACAGGTCGTAGCCGAGGGCCAAAAGGGCACGGCCGTGGCCGGGGTGGAGCCAGACCCGCAGCGGCCGGCCGGGCCTCAGCGCCACGCGGATCGTGGTGTAGCCCGCGGGCCGGCGCTCCTTCTGGGCCGCGTACGGATTGAGCGGGCCGTCGACGTCGAGGAACAGCAGGGGTCGGCTCATCGGGTCACCCTAGAGGGCGCCGGCGGCGCAGGCGGGCGCAATTTTCTCGGCTCGGAGGCATAGCGGGAGGTGGCGGCGCGCGTCACCAGGGGCACAGGGGCGGGTCACAAGGGGCCGCCGGGGACGAGAAGGTGACGATGGATGCCGAAGCGGATGAGACCTTCCGGGACTTCGTGGCGAACAGGTCGTCCGCGCTGCTGAAGACGGCGGTGCTGCTCAGCGGGGGAGACCGGCACGCCGCCGAGGATCTGCTGCAGAACGCGCTGATCAAGGTGGCCGGCCGCTGGAACCGGATCGACGAACCCGAGGCGTACGTACGGCGGATCCTGTACCGGCAGCAGGTGAGCCGCTGGCGGCTGAAGTGGCCGAGACGCGAACTGAGCGTCGCCGAACCACCCGAGACGTCCGGTCCCGCGGTCCCCGGCACGGACGCCTCGGCGGCCGCCGAACTGCGGATCGTCATGCGGGGCGCGCTGGCCCGGCTCACCGCGCGGCAGCGCACCGTGCTCGTGCTGCGCTACTTCGAGGATCTGCCCGAGGCCGAGGTGGCCCGGCTCCTCGGCTGCTCCGTCGGAACCGTGCGCTCCACGGCACATCGCTCGCTCGCCCGGCTGCGGACGCTCGCCCCCGAACTGGCCGCGCTCGGCCCGGGGCACGAGCCGCAGCCGCCGTCCCGTGACTTCTCGCCCGTGGAGGTACGCCGGTGAACGTCGAAGAACTCCTGCGCGACACACTCCGGGAGCAGGCCGAGGACGGCCCGCGCACCCCGCCCGGATTCGCCGACCGCGTGCTCGCCGTCCGCCGGCGCCGGCGGACCCGGCGCATCGTGTCCGTCGCGGTCGCCGCGGCCGTGGTGCTCACCGCCGCGATCGCGGTGCCGAGCCTGGACTCCGGAGGGCACGACGTACGTCCCTTGCACGGGGTGGCCCCCAAGCCGGCCACCACGCACCCGGCGCCCTCGGCGCACCCGGCACAGTCACCGGTGCACGAGCTGGTCGCGGCCGGGAGAACGGCGATGGCCGCCTACTACACCCAGAAGACCGACTGGGGGGCCGCCCAGGACGGCATTTACAAGGGCGTCAGGGCGCGCACGTACTGGCTGCTCGACCCGAAGTCCGGCCGCTACGAGAAGGACACCCGGTGGTCGTGGGTCGCCGTGGCCCCCGGCCTGCGGACCGCCGCCGTACTGGAGCGGCACCTGCCCGCGAGCCGGATCGGGCTGCTCGACCTCCGGAGCGGCAAGGTCGAGCGGTGGATCCCGGTCGACCACCCGGTGGGTGGGCTGGCGTTCTCGCACGACGGCACGAGACTCGTGGCGACGACGTACAGCGAGAATCCCGACAAGCGCATCAAGATGGACGACATCGACAGGATCCCTGTGTCGGTGAAGCCCTCCCGCACCGGCTTCTACGTCTTCGACGTGGCGTCCGGCAAGGGCTCCTGGGCCGATGTGGGGGTGCTCCTGGACGACCATGACCAGGGCAACCAGATCAACGCGCGCCAGGACTTCGCGTTCTGCCGCGACGGGAAGACCGTCACGGGCCGGCAGGCGGTCGCGCCCGGCGAGCGCTTCTACGACGTGTCCGGCCGGGAGGTGAGCGTGCCCGACGCGGAGCGCCACAACACCGGGCTCGTCGCGGCAGGCCTGTCGCCGGACGGCACCCGGGTCGCCGGGGAGTTCGCGGGCGAGAAGTGGCACACCTCCTCGTGGATCCTCGACGCGCGTACCGGCAAGCACATGGCCGAGGTCCGTGGTCAGATGCTCCTCGCCTGGGCCGACGACAGGTCCCTGATCGCCTGGGACATCGCCAAGGGCGACAAGAACGAGTTCCACAATCGGCTGGTGCTGGTCACCATCGGCAGCGACAAGGAGGTGCCGCTCAGCGGCTTCCTCAAGGGCACCGACGGCACGGTGGGGCGCTGGGAGCCCGTCTTCGCCGAGCGCTGAGCCCCCGCCGCGTGATCCGAACGGGGTAGGTCCTAGGCCACGGCGAGATCGTCCGTGACCTGGGCGAGCACCGCCCGCAGCCCGTCGGCCGTCTCCCGGCCGGCGGGCCGCAGCGGTGCCCGGACCGGGCCCGCCGGCAGTCCGAGCGTGGCCAGCAGCGCCTTCGCGGTGACCGTGCCGGGCAGGCCCGCCGCCATCATCGCCTCGATCAGCGGCACGGCCCGCCGCGTCAGCCCGGCCGCCTCCGCCGTGTCGCCGCCGTCGAACGCGTCGAGCACGGCCCGCATCAGGCCCGGCACGACGTTCGCCACCGTGCTGACGTACCCGGCCGCACCGGTCGCGTACAGCGCGAGGACGTACTCGTCGCAGCCCGCGTAGTACGCCAACTCCGTCCGGGCCAGCACCTTTTGCGTACCGAGCAGGTCGTACGCGCAGTCCTTCACCGCCACGATCCGCGGATGCCCCGCGAGCCGGATCATCGTCTCCGGCTCGATCCGCGTCCCGGTGCGCCCCGGGATGTCGTACAGCATGAGCGGCAGCCCCGAGGCGTCCGCGATCTCCCGGAAGTGCGCCTCGACCGCGTCCTGCGGAGGCCTGCTGTAGTACGGCGCGACCACCAACAGCCCGTCCGCGCCCGCCTTCTCGGCCGCCAGGGCCAGTTCCACGGTGTGCCGGGTGTCGGCGGTCCCCACCCCCGCCACGACCGACGCCCGGTCGCCCACGGCCTCCCGCACCGCCCGCACCAGCGTGGCCTTCTCGGCGTCCGACGTGGTCGGCGACTCGCCTGTCGTCCCGGAGAGCACCAGCCCGTCGCACCCCTCGGCCACCAGCCACCCGGCGAGCCGCTGCGCGCCCTCGACATCCAGCGCGCCCTCCCGCGTGAACGGCGTGACCATCGCGCAGAGGGCGCGGCCGAAGGGAGGAGCGGGGCGCGTCGGGTACGGGGTGGCGGCGACGGCCGGGGCAGGGGGGACAGGGGTCGCGGGGGCGGTCCTCGGAACGGTCATGAACGTAGTGTCGGCCACCCTATTGTGAAGTTCCACTTAAACCTTCTACGAGATATCGTCAACGAGTGCTACGTCATTGGAGGGTGGGGAGGGGCGAGGCACTGGTGCCGAACCGGGGCGTCATGGGTCACCATGGCCTGAACGGCAGTCGTCGGCACAGCGGGAGGCGTCATGAGGCTCGGCAAGGCACTCGCCACCGGAGTCGCGGAGGAACAGGTCCACGCACACGAGGAAACGGCCCAACTCCCCGACCTCGTCGAGGAGCCGGAGGCCACCTCCGTGCCCGAAGAGGTTCCGGCGGGCCGATGAGGCTGCGGCTCCCCGAGGAACGCCCGACGGAGCCTCCGACCGGATACAAGATCGCCCACCCGGTGCTGTCCCAGGACGGCACCCGGGCCGGGTTCACCGGGGTGTCGCTGGGTGGCGCCCTGCCGTACGAAGTGGTGGACGAGGCGCGCTGTGTCTACGGACGGCGGCACCGCGCCCCGCACCGCCGCTGCGACTGCGGCTTCCACTGCGTGCACGAGTCCACCGTCGCCGAGGCGATGCTGTGCACCGCCGAACACCGGGCCGCCGTTCTCCTCGAAGTCTCCGTCCTCGGCGCCTACATCCGCTTCGAACGGGGATTCCGCTACGCCCGTCAGCGGGTGCGCAGGGCCGACGTCGGCCCCTGCGGCTGCGGCGCCGTGGCCGCGGCGCTCGCCGATGCCGGCTGGGGGCGTCCGGGCTGGCGCGCCCTGACGGCGGCGTGCGCGGGCTGCGTACGCGGCCGTACGTCGCTCTCGCTCGCCTCCTTCGCGCGGCTGGCCGGTGAGGGGCTGCGGGTCCGGGCCGCCGCCGGCCCCGTGGCAGGCGTCGAAGGCCCTGAGGGCGCCACGGCCGGTCCCGGCGGTGCCGCGACCGGTCTCGGGGTGGCCGAGCTGGTCGCGGAGGCCGCTCTGCTCCAGGCCCGACTCGACTGGTTCCAGAGCCAGTTGGGCCAGTTGCACGACCGAGGGACCCAGGGGTAGCGCGCGCCGGGCCGGGTAATCGAAGGAGCCGGAGGGGAATGACGCGGCGGCGGACCGGACGCCGGTCCGCCGCCGCGTCGTACGCACGCCGCCGACGCCTCCCCTCACACCCGCTCGGCGGTGTCCCGGCCGGCCTCGGCACGCGTCGGAGCGATCCCCGTCTCCGCCTTCTCCCGGGCCGCGCGCAACGCCCGTAGACGCGGCGGCCACTTGCGGGTGTCACGCGGTTCGACGTAGGGCTCCTCGGTCGGGGGCCGGCCGTGGGTGATGGCGCGCTGGCGGGCCAGTTCCGCGTCGAACTCCAGTCCCAGGAGGATGGCGAGGTTGGTGAGCCAGAGCCAGACGAGGAAGACGATGGCGCCCGCGAGCGTTCCGTACGTCTTGTTGTACGAGCCGTAGCCGGCGGCGTAGACGGCGAATCCCGCGGACGAGGTCAGCCAGGCCAGGGTGGCGAGGACGCTGCCGACGCTGAACCAACGGAAGCCGCGGCCGGAGACGTTGGGTGCCGCCCAGTACAGCAGCCCGATCATCAGTTCCACGAACACCAGCAGGACGGGCCACTTGACGATCGACCACGTGGTGATCACCGCGCCGCCGAGCCCGAACGCGGTACCGGCGCGTTCGGCCAGAGGCCCGGTGAACACCACGATGATCGCGCTCCCGGTGAGGAGCAGCATCAGCGTGACGGTGAGCGCCAGCCTGAGCGGTGTGACCTTCCAGACCGGGCGGCCCTCCGGAAGGTCGTACACGGCGTTGGACGCTCGGATGAACGCGCCGACGTACCCGGACGCGGACCACAGCGCCGCGAGCAGCCCGACGATCGCCAGCACCCCGCCCGTACCGCCGCTGTGCGCCAGCTGCGTCACCGCGTCACGCAGGATGTCGCGCGCCGGGCCCGGCGCCAAGTCCCCCACGTTGTCGAGGAGTCTGTCCGTGACGCGCTGCCCCATGACACCCAGGAGGGAGACCACCACCAGCAGCGCGGGGAACAGCGACAGTACGCCGTAGTAGGTCAACGCCGCCGCGCGGTCGGCGAGTTCGTCTTCGCGGAACTCCTTCGCCGTGCGCCAGGCCACGGACCACCACGCTCGCGCGGGCAGCCTGACGGGACCGTCGTTCCCGGCGGGCGCCGCCGTCCGCGTGCCCGTGCCCGTACTCGTGATGCCGGTGCTCGTGCCGGTGCCGGTGTCCGCGTCCGTGACCGGGTCCGGAAGAGCTCGCCGCTTCGATTCCGGTCGCTTCTCGTCCATGACCGCCGTCTTGCCCGGATCCGGCTCCTGAAGCCCGCCGGGAGCGCCCGGGCCGCTCCGGAACGCGGGCCTTCGTGAACTCGGGCGTCCTGGGAACTCGGGTTCCCCGTGAACTCCGGCCACCCGGGAACTTCGGCCACCCGTGGACTCCAGCCCCGTGACTCACCGACGATTTGAATCGTCTGGACAAGAAAAGTTTTCGGTGGGAAGCTGGAGTCATGTTGGACGTGACCGTGATCGAGGACGCCGAGGCCGCCGTCGTGTCGCTGGACCCCGTACGGGCCCGGCTGCTCGCCGAACTGGCCGCCGGGCCCGCGTCGGCCGCCATGCTGGCCGGCAAGGTCGGCCTGCCCCGGCAGAAGGTGAACTACCACCTCAAGACCCTGGAGCGGCACGGCCTGGTCGAGCTGGCGGGCGAGCGCCGCAAGGGGAACGTCACCGAGCGGATGATGCGCGCGACCGCGGCGTCGTACGTCATCTCGCCCCAGGCGCTGGCCGCCGTACAGCCCGATCCGGACCGTTTCCGGGACCAGCTGTCCGCCCGCTGGCTCCTCGCGCTCGGCGCCCGGCTCGTCCGGGACGTCGGCCTTCTGGTCACCGGAGCCGCGAAGGCCCGCAAGCGGCTTGCGACGTACGCGCTCGACGGCGAGGTGACCTTCGCCTCGGCGGCCGACCGTGCCGCGTTCATCGAGGAGCTGACGGCCGGGGTGAGCGCGCTCATCCGCAAGTACCACGACGGGGACGCGGAGGCAGGGCGTCCGCACCGGATCGTCGTCGCCGTCCACCCCACGGTCAAACCCGAAACCGTGTCCGGACCCGAGGCCGTGGCGCGGACCGAGGCCGTGGCCGGACCCGAAGCCGCGGAGGCCCCCGCGGGCCCCGAAACCACCCACTGATCAGCCAGGAGTCATCATCATGCCCAAGGAATTCGAGGTCGCCCGCGAGTACGAGGTCGACGTTCCGCCCGTCCGGGTGTGGGACGCGATCACCAGCGGCAGCGGCGGCTGGCTGTGGCCCATGGAGTTCGAGCCGCGCGAGGGCGGGGCCGGGCCCTTCGGCAGCACCATCACCACCTGGGACCCGCCGCACCGGCTGACCGTGCGCACCGAGGACGTCGGGTTCCCGACGCAGAGCCTCAACCAGATCGACCACACCATCGAGCCCCGCGACGACGGCCGCGGTTCCTGGGTCCGGTACGTGCACAGCGGCATTTTCACCGACGACTGGGACAACCAGTACGACGGAGCCGACAAGCACACCGACTTCTATCTGCACACCCTGCGCGAGTACGTGACCCACTTCGCGGGCCGGCCGGTGGCCTTCGCGACCTTCGACGGGCCCGGCGTGTCCGCGGACTCCGACGCCTTCGCGGCCGTCGGAAGGGCGCTCGGCCTCCCGGACGGCACCGCCGAGGGCGCGCGGGTGCGGGCGAAGGGACCCGGCGGCGAGGACTTCGACGCCGTGCTCGACTACCGCAACCCGTACTTCATCGGGCTGCGCACCGACAGCGCGCTCATCCGCTTCTTCGGGCGCGGCCGCTGGGGCGCGCCGGTCGGCATGAGCGTCCACGACTTCGCGCCCGGCGCCGACGCCAAGGGCGACGAGGCCGCCTGGAAGGGCTGGCTCGACGGGGTCTTCGCGGGCTGACCGGCGCCCGGACGGGGAGCCGCCCCCGCGGGCCGAAGGTGTCACTGTCCGCAGTCCGGGCGGAATCACGCTCCGCGACCGGAGGAGCGGGTACGGCGAGCAGGCGAAGAGCCCGGCCCCCCGGACGACGGGGCCGGGCTCTCGCGTACCGGAGCGACTACGGACGGAACCGCAGCACCTGCGGGTCGTGGTCGCTGATCTGGTCGGAGAACTCCGAGTTGATGTGCACGCTGTCGTACTCCAGGCCGCAGTCCTTGCGGATCGACGGGCTGACCAGGATCTGGTCGAGAACCTGGGCGTTGCCCTGGTAGTCGTACGTGTAACGCTCGCTCTTCGGCAGCGACTTGATCGCCGACCAGAGCTCGCCGTCGCCCTCCAGGATCTTGGCCGTGTCGGAGAACTCGAAGTCGTTGATGTCGCCGAGCGTGATGACGTCGGCGTTCTTCTGCGACTTCAGGATCTCGTCGACGAACGCGTTCACCGCGGTCGCCTGGGCGTGCCGCTGGACCTCCGAGCTGCGCGTCGGCGGCTGGTACTGCGAGGTCAGCCCCTGGTCGCCCCCCTTGGAGTTGAGGTGGTTGGCGATCACGAAGACCGTGTGGCCGCGGAAGACGAACTCGCCCGCGAGCGGCTTGCGACTGCTCTTCCAGGCCTCGTTCGCCGGGTCGATGCGGCCCGGGGACGCGGTGAGCCGCGCCTTGCCGTGCACCTTCGTGACACCGACGGCGGTCGTCGAGTCGCCGCCCGCGCGGTCCGTGAACGAGACCCGCTCGGGGTTGAAGAGGAAGACCTGGCGGATGTTGCCGCCGGGCTCGCCGCCGTCCTGGTCGTTGACCGGGTCGATGGAACGCCAGTCGTACGCCGGGCCGCCCGCCGCGACGATCGCGTCGATCAGCTTCCGCACCGTCTGGTCGGCGGAGACCGTGCCGTCGTCCGTCGCGCCGTTGTTGTCCTGGATCTCCTCCAGGGACACGATGTCGGGCGACTTGAGGTTGTTCACGATCGCGGACGCGTGCGCGGCGAACGTGCCGTCGCCCGGGTCCAGGTTCTCGACGTTGTACGTCGCCACCGCCAGCTCGCCGCGCGCCTGCTTCCGCGTCGTCTCGCGCTCCAGGCCGCCCTTCTCCAGGGCGCCCAGCTGGTTGGCGACGAGGGTGTAGCCGCCGAACTGGTTGTAGTCGAGCGGACCCGCCGTGGTGCCGGTGAGCTTGTCGCCGACGTTCGCGGTCGGGAAGTCGGCCGTCGCGCCGAGGGACTGGATCTGTATCCGGCCGGTGTTCTGCGAGGTGTACGAGCCGTACACCGTGCCGCCGCGGTGGGTGGCGTGCTCGCGCGGCTTCACCGTGACCCACAGCTCCGTGTACGGGTCGGTGGCGGTGACCACCCGGGCGTCGGCGACCTGGACGTTCATGCCCTCGAGGGACTCGTAGTAGTCCAGGGCGTAGTTCGCCGGCTCCAGGGTGAGGGCGTTCACCGAACCGCCCGCGGCGGTGTCGCCGGCGGGGGCGTAGGTGTTCGGCACGGACCTGGCGTCGACGACCGTCGCGGCCGGGACGGCGTTGCCGTTGGAGACGACGGTGACCGTCGGCTTGGTGACCTCGGTGACCGACTGGTTGCCGGTGGAGACGCCGCCCGGGACGTACTCCGAGATCGTGCCCGTCACCGTGACCGAGTCGCCGACGGCGACCTTGGGGGCGGAGCTGGTGAAGACGAAGACGCCCTCACTGGTGGCGGGGTCGGCGTCCGGGGTGGGGTCCTGGAACCAGAAGCCCTTGGACGAACCGTATGTCCGCACGCCGGTGACGATGCCGGCCACGTCGGTGACCTTCGCGCCCGCGAGGGGGGAAGTCCGGGTGGTGCCCTGGATGTCGTGGATGTGGACGGTGTCCGCGTGGGCCGGTGTGGTGAGCACCACGGCGGAGATGGTGGAACAGACCGCGGCGACGGTCAGCGCGCCGATGCGCGCGGTTCTCTTGCTCGGCAAGGGAATCCCTCCGGGGACGTTCGTGAGCGCCGGGACGAGGGTGGACTGGTGGGGGGAGCGCGACCTGCTTGCGGGCCAGTGACGCGCGTAGAAAGGTCTGGCCGTAAGGCGGTTGAACTTCTACGCGCGTCAATCTCGTGTGTGGCGGGGGGAGTTGTCAAGGTTTCGACGGTGTACGAGACCTGTCGGACACATGAACCGGGCGGCATGGGTGGAAATCCGTCTAGGCTGAGCAGTCGGCACGGATTTCCCGGGCCGCCCCCGGGCCTCGGGCCCGCCGGCGCCCGGCGGGATCCGGCGCACGCCGTGACCGATGGTGTTCGGAGGAGAACTCAGCCGATGTCAGACAGCTCTTCCCTGCCGCCCGTGCGACTGCACTCCGAGGCGCGGCTGGCGCGGGACGCGCTCGCCGCGCCGCTGCTCTCCCGCGCCGCGCGGCTGGCCCGCTGGGCAGGCCCCGCCACTCGTGTCGGCGCCGGAGGCGAACTCGTCGAGGAACAGCTTCCCGAGGCGGCCGGAGTCCTCGGCCTGACCGGTGACGACGCGGCCGCCCTCGCCGGTGAGGCCTGGCGGGTGGCCGTCGACACCGGGCTCGTCGAGATCGTGGACGAGAAGGACGAGAAGGACGAGGAGGGTGAGGCGGAGGGCACCGTCACCCAGGGCGAGGACCTCGCCCTGCTCACCTCCGGCGCCCCGCAGGACGTCCTCGGCTTCTGGCTCGGCGCCCTCGACGTCGTGCTGGCCGACGCGAGCGTGCCCGACCTCGGCGGTCTCGTCGACGCCATGGACGAGGAGGGCGAGATCGACCTCTCCTCGCTGGACTGGGACCCGGATGCGGAGTCCGCGCTCCTCGACGGGGTGCTCGGCAACCTGTATCTGCTGACCGTCGGCGAGGACGCGCTCGGCGAGGTGTCGGTGCCGCTGCCCGCGCTCGCCGCCTCGGTGATCCTTCCCGACGACATGGGGGAGCCCACCGACGACGTCCTGGAACAGGTCTCGGACGCCATGATGCGGCTCGACGAGCAGTTCAGGCTGCTGGAGCCCATCGGACTCGTCGAGTTCCAGCCGGTCGACGAGGCCCTGATGGCGGAAGCCGCCGAGGAGTCGGCCCCCGCGGACGACATGGACGTGTCACGGTACGGGGTGGTGCGCCTGACACCGCTCGGTCTGTACGGACTGCGCGCCCGGCTGATCGAGGCGGGCTTCTCCGCCCCCGCGGTCGGCGAGCTGACCGACAAGGGCGCGGACACACTGCTGGACGGCACGGTCGGCTTCCCTCCGACCGCCGCCCAGGCCGAGATCGAGCAATGGCTCGCCCGGCGTGAACCGCTCCCCGCCGCGCAGGAGCTGCTCTCCGCGGCGCGGGGCGCGGACCCGAGCGCCCCACTGCGCCGCCTGCACTGCCAGCAGGCCCTCGCGCTCGTCGGCGCGGAGGCCGAGCCGGCGCTGCGCGAGGTGCTCGACGACGCCGAACTGGGCGGTCTCGCCCGGGTCTGGCTCTCCGAGCGCGGCGCGCCCGACGTGCCCCCGCCGTCCGAGGCGATGGTCTTCTGGCTGACCATCGACACGGTGGCGGCACAGCTCGCCGCGGAGGGAAACTCCGCGGAGCTCCAGTCCCTGGTCGAGGGCCTGGCCCGGCAGCACAGCGGCTTCTTCGACACGGCCTGGCGGGTCGATCACCCCGCCGCCCCGGACGTCCTGGAGGCCATGGGCCGTCTGCACCCCGACAAGAAGGTCGCCAAGGAGGCCCGCAAGGCGGCGTTCAAGGCCCGGTCGCAGCAGGGAGTGTGACACCGCCGTGAGGTGACTCGGTCGCGTGTGTCCGGGGCCGTGCGTCCGGCGCCGTCTGCCGGGCGCTCTGTTCCGGGCCCGTGTGCCGGGTCCGGGCGGGTCGCTCCCCGGAGCGGCCCGTTCCGTGCGCCGGTCGGGTGGATTCACACAAGCGGGCCCTCGGAAGTCGGTGCGCGTTCAACTCGTGTTCAGGGGAGGGCGGGACGGTGTGGCCGCGATCCGAGGTCGCCAGCCGCCCCCCAAGACAGTCCGAGCCCACCGTCACAGGAGACATCACATGTCGCTCTCTCGCAGGGACTTCGCCAGGCAGTCCGCGATCACCGGTGCAGGCGTGGCCCTGATCGGCAGCGTGGGCGCCCTTGCCACCGCCCCCAACGCGCTCGCCGCCACGGAGACGGAGACCGGGGGCGCGGGTGAGGACTCGGCGGAGTCCCGCCACGGCGGCGTCGGCTACGGCCCGCTCGTCACCGATCCCAAGGGCCTCCTCGCGCTGCCCGCCGGGTTCTCCTACCGCGTCATCACCCACAGCGGCCGGACCAAGCTGGAGTCGGGCGAGTTCACGCCCTCCAACCACGACGGAACGTCCACCTTCGAGGGCCCGCGCGGCGCCACCCTCCTGGTCAACAACCACGAGCTGGCCGGCCCCCGTGCCAACTGGCCCTACCCGGTGCCGCTCACCGAAGGCCTCGTCTACGACCCCGCCGCCGCGGGCGGCTGCACGGTCGTCGAGGTGCGCCGGGACAAGGTGGCCGAATGGGTCGGCATCGCCGGCACGGCCACCAACTGCGCGGGCGGCAACACCCCTTGGGGCACCTGGCTGACCTGCGAGGAGACCGAGGACAAGGCCGGCACCAACGGCTTCACCAAGGACCACGGCTACGTCTTCGAGGTCGACCCCGAGGACCGCCGCCGCAACCGGAACCCCAAGCCGATCAAGGCGCTCGGCCGCTACGCGCACGAGGCCGTCGTCGTCGACCCCAAGCGTGACCGCCTCTACCTCACCGAGGACGCCTCGAACCCCAACGGCCTGCTGTACCGCTGGACGCCCCCGCAGGGCTTCGAGCACGGCCACGGGAAGCTCCGTACCCTCGCCGACGACGCCGGGTCGCTCC
This sequence comes from Streptomyces sp. NPDC002698, assembly GCF_042888945.1. Taxonomy (NCBI): domain Bacteria; kingdom Bacillati; phylum Actinomycetota; class Actinomycetes; order Kitasatosporales; family Streptomycetaceae; genus Streptomyces; species Streptomyces sp. NPDC002698. Next base: position 2,947 of record NZ_JBIAQM010000053.1, on the reverse strand, counting down.
AGGCCTTCAAGTGCTTCGACTCCGGCGGCAAGTTCGTCGACGACCTCTCCCGTGCCACGAAGATCGGCACCGTGTACGGCGTGGACTGGGTCGACGTCACGGACCGTGACGCCAGGACCGTGTCCGTCCGCAAGCAGTTCACCGCCGGCCAGGTCACCCGCGCCCGCAAGCTCGAGGGCATGTGGTGGAGCGACGGCGGCGTCTACATCGTCTCCTCCTACGCCCGCACCGAGAGCCCCGGCCAGGCGCACGACGGAGCGGTCTGGTTCTACGACCCCAAGCGCCGCACGCTGACGCTGAAGGTCCTCATCGGCGTGAACCCCGACCCGTCCGTCGACGGCGCCTTCGACGGCCCCGACAACATCACCGTCTCCCCGTACGGAGGCCTCGTCATCGCCGAGGACGGCGAGGGCGTCCAGCACCTCTTCGGTGCCACCGAGAGCGGCCGTACGTACCCGATCGCCCGCAACGAGCTGAACATCGGCACCGCCGAGGCGCCGGAATACAGCGAGTTCACCGGTGTCACCTTCTCGCCCGACGGCCGGACCCTCTACGCCAACATCCAGGTTCCGGGGATCATGCTCGCCATCACCGGCCCCTGGAAGCGCCAGAAGCGCGGCTGAACTCCCGCGGTTTCCCCGGCGATTTAATTCGCTCGCCCGACGCGCGGCCGCCCTCCTAAAGTGATGCCTGTCCAGGTGCGAAGGCAGGACCTACTTCCACTCATAATGGGGCGGCCGCGGGTTCGAGTCCCGCCACCGGTACAACGCGCCGGTGTAGCTCAGGGGTTAGAGCACCTACGTCGGTTCAGCCGAACCTGAACTCTGGACACACCACAACTTCATGCACCTCCCGGTGCGCGGGCCGCGGCTACTTCTCTCTCAAAGAATCCATGCCGCGGCCGACTTGATCTCGGGAGGCGCAGCTCATGGTGGGTGCCCGGTGCGCAGGCAACGGTTACTTCATCGGGATCGGAAGGTCGCGGGTTCAAGTCCCGTCATCGGCCTCGGGCCGGTGTAGCTCAGTCGGCAGAGCGTCTGAACAAGTTCCGTCGCCGACTCCTGATCTCGGACACCCTCCATTTGCTGTGCCTCCCTCCGAAACGCGGCGTCACCGTCGTAGAACGAATTCGGGGGAATTCACCATGGCACGATTCAACACCAAGGCGGCCAAGGCGCAGCCCACTTCCCGCGTGACCTCCACCGGCCGTGTGCTGCGGACGCACCAGGGCGGCCGGGGACAGGAGCGAGACGCACGCTCCGAGCTCTTCCTCCTGGCGATCGCCAACTTCGTCTCGCAGCGGACCTTCTACGAGACCGGCGAGGCCCGCGACGACCGGTTCGCCGCGCTCGTGCGCGAGCTCGCCGTTTCCGACCCGTCCTGGACCGCCGGCCTGCTGGGCTGGCTGCGCGGAGAGGGAAACCTGCGCACGGCCGCGCTCGTGGGCGCCGCCGAGTACGTGAAGGCGCGCCTGGACGCGGGCGCCACCGACGGTCCCGCCAACCGGCAGGTCGTCGCCTCCGTACTGCTCCGGCCGGACGAGCCGGGCGAGCTGCTCGCCTACTGGACCTCCCGGTACGGCCGCAACGTGCCCAAGCCCGTCAAGCGGGGCATCGCCGACGCCGTACGACGTCTCTACCACGGCAAGTCGCTGCTGAAGTACGACACCGCGTCCAAGGGGTACCGCTTCGGCGACGTCCTCAACCTCGTACACGCGGCGCCGGACCCGGACAAGTCCTGGCAGGGCGACCTGTTCCAGTACGCGCTGGACCGGCGCCACAACCCGGACACGGCCGTCGTCCCCGAGTCGCTGCCCGTGCTGGCCGCCCACCGCGACCTGATGGCGCTGCGGCCGGCCGAGCGGCGCGAGGTCGTGACCGGCGAGCAGGGGGCGCGGCGCCTGGCGGACGCGGGGATGACCTGGGAGGCACTGGCGGGCTGGCTTCAGGGGCCGATGGACAAGGAAGCCTGGGAGGCCGTCATTCCGTCCATGGGTGCCATGGCGCTCGTCCGCAACCTGCGCAACTTCGACGAGGCCGGCGTCAGCGACGAGGTGGCGGCACAGGTCGCCGCGAAGATCAGTGACCCGGCGGAGGTCGCGCGTTCGCGGCAGTTCCCGTTCCGCTACCTCGCGGCCTACCGGCACGCGCCGTCGCTGCGCTGGTCGTACCCGCTGGAGCAGGCGCTCGCTCACTCGCTGGCCAACGTGCCCACGCTGCCCGGCCGGACGCTGGTGCTCGTGGACCGTTCGGGCTCGATGTTCTACTCGCGTCTGTCGGAGCGTTCCGAGCTCAACCGGGCCGACGCGGCGGCGATCTTCGGTACGGCGCTCGCGCTGCGGGCGGCGGACGCGGATCTCGTCGAGTTCGGCACCACCAGCAAGCGGGTGAAGTTCCGTGCGGGCGAGTCCGTGCTCAAGGTCATCGGGCGGTTCGGCGACCTCGGCGGCACCGACACGACCGAGGCGGTCCGCAAGCACTACAAGAAGCACGACCGGGTCCTCATCGTCACCGACGAGCAGGCCATGTACAGCCAGTTCGGCGACCCGACCGAGCAGGTACCGGCGCACGTCCCGGTCTACACCTGGAACCTCGCCGGCTACAGCGTGGGCCACGGGCCCTCGGGGAGGGGTAACCGGCACACGTTCGGGGGACTCTCGGACGCGGCCTTCCGGATGGTTCCGCTTCTGGAGTCGGCGCGGGACGCGGACTGGCCGTGGGTCCAGGCCGGCTGAGGAGCGAGGCCGGCTGAGGGGCGAGGCTCTCGGGGCCGGGACAGGGGCGCGGTCCGTACTTCGGTACGGGCCGCGCCTCCGTGCGTGCCGGGTCGCTGCGCCGGCGGCCGCCGGGCGCGGTTCCCGTCCGGTGGTGGGTCGGGGGCGGGGGGGGGGGGCGGCCCCGCGGGGGGGGGGGGGGGGGGGGGGGGGGGGGGGGCGGGGCGCGGGGGG
>NZ_JBIAQM010000052.1:0-42874 GCF_042888945.1 Streptomyces sp. NPDC002698 | reverse complement strand
GGCAGTTTCCTGGCCCTGGTGATCTGGATGATCGCCTCCGCCGGATTCGCGTTCTACGTGGCCAACTTCGCCTCGTACAACAAGACCTACGGCACGATGGCCGGAGTCGTCGTCTTCCTGGTGTGGCTGTGGATCAGCAACCTGGCCATCCTCCTCGGCCTGGAGTTCGACGCCGAGGCGGTGCGCCAGCGGGCCATCGCCGGCGGGCTCCCGCCCGATGCCGAGCCCTACACCCAGCCCCGCGACACCCGGAAATGGGACGAGGACGACCTGCGCCGCCTGGGCGAAGGCGAAGAATGACCGCCGGGTGCCGGGTGGGTATGTATTGGATCGTCCGGGAAATCCGCACCTCATGAGATTGATAGCGGGGTTGAGTGAAGCGGATCGGCATCTGACACAGCGGGCTGCCGCCCGCGTTCCACCCGCCATCGGCCGGCTGCTGTCGGCGGTGGAGGAGACGGCGGAGAGCAGCAAGCTGTGGTGCGGCGCCGCGGCGGCCATGACGGTGTTCGGCGGATGGCGCGGGCGCAGGTCCGCAGTCTCGGGGCTTGCCGCGCTCGCCGTCGCGCAACTGGTGTCCAACGGGGTGGGCAAGCAGCTGGTCGACCGGCCCCGTCCGCCCAAAGAGTGGATCGAGCACGATGAGGTCGAGGACCGGCCCGACTCCTCCTCCTTCCCCTCGGGCCACACCGCGGCCGCCGTGGCCTTCACAGCCGCCGTCACCCCCGCGTGGCCGCTGGCGGGCGCCCTCTGCGCAGTGCCCGCCACTCTGCTGGCCGTCGAGCGAGTGCAGTCGGGCGCCCACTACCCCACCGATGTCGCCGCCGGTGCCCTGATCGGCCTCGGCAGCGCCTGGCTCACGTTGCATGTCCCGCGTCTGCTGCGGCATTGCCTGTAGCGGCCCCGCACCGACCCCGCAGTGCATCCCTGTTCGCGCCAGATCGTTTTCTCCTGAACTCCACGGTTCGGGGTACTCGCGCAGTCACCGGACAGCCTGGACTCCCCGATGAGCACTAAAGGGTGTCGCACAAGGTCATGATCAGGGTATTTCTCCTGTATGGGTGGGGTGTTGAGGGCTGATCCGTTGTGGGTGGAGACGTTCACCGGGCTGCGGATGGACCGGTTCGTGAAGGTGGTTCGGGAGCGGGGCGGGAACGGTCCGGGTGGCGGCCGGCCCTGGTGCCTGTCGCTGGCGGACCGGGTGCTCCTGGCGGCCGTCTACTACCGCACCAACCTCACGATGCGCCAGCTCGCCCCGCTGTTCGGCATCTCCTCGGCAACCGTCTGCCGGGCCGTCCAGCGGCTTGGCCCGCTGCTTGCCCTGGAGCCGGCACCACGACCGATGACGGACACCGAACGCCTGTGGATCGTGGACGGCACCCTGATCCCGGTCCGTGACCGGAAGATCGGCGCCTCGAGCCGCAACTACCGGTTCTCGGCAAACGTGCAGGTCATCATCGACGCCGACACCCGCCTGGTCATCGCCTCGGCCCGGCCCGCGCCGGGCAACAAGGCCGACGCCCACGTCTGGCGCGAGTCGGACCTGCCGACCGCGGCGGCCGGGACGACGGTGCTCGCGGACGGCGCCTACCTGGGCACCGGGCTGATCGTCCCGCACCGCAAACGGGCCGGACGGCCCCTCCTGCGCGGGCAGGAGGAAGACAACGCCGAACACCGACGCGTCAGGGCCCGCGTCGAGCACACCTTCGCCCGCATGAAGAACTGGAAGATCCTCCGCGACTGCCGGCAGAAAGGAGACGGCCTCCACCACGCCGTCCAAGCCGTCGCCACCATGCACAACCTCGCCCTCACCAGGTGAAACACCAGGTCAGACACCATCCCGACCTGCCCGAGAAGAGCCTTGTGCAACACCCTTTAGAGCCGTCACAGGGCGAGGAAAGCTGAGCGCTCCCACCGGAGACCGGGTGGCGCGTGCGTGACGCGGATGTCGCGGCGTCGTTGAACAGCGTGACTCCATAAAGCCGGGCCCCGGAGATGTCATGCCTGATTCCCCGGGGCCCGTGGCGTGTCCGGGCCGGGGTCAGTTCTCACCGGCCGCCGTGGCGGCGACCCACGCGGCGGCTTCGACGTCGGTCAGGAGCAGCACCTGCGTGTGGTGGGTGTTCCAGCCCTGTATGACGTGAACGCGGCCGGGGTGGGTGTTGCCTTTCGGGGTGGAGGCGATGTGCGGGGCGAGCTGGTTCCAGGTGCGGGTGGTCACCCGGCCCAGGATCACGGTGGAGAACTGCTCGTTCCCTTTTGCGGCGTGAAAGCAGAAGCGGGGCGGGCGGCCACCCGGACAGGCGGCCGCCCACGCGCGCTGTCACAAGCTGAGGTAGAAGCGCACGGTCGTGCCGTCGTCGCCGGTGTGCAGCCGCACCAGGTCGGCCACGTAGTGGACCAGCATCAGACCCCGACCGCCCAGCTGGCCGCGCTCCGGCGGGCGGCGGCCGGCCAGCGGATCGGTCAGCCGGCCCGCATCGCGGACCTCACACACCAGCTGCCCCTGCTCGGCCCAGACCGCGAGTGTCCCGCGGCCTCCGCCGTGGACCACGCTGTTGGTCGTCAGCTCCGCGACCGCCAGCTCCACATCCATCAGCCGCTCTCCGGCCAGGCCCAGCCGCATCGCCTGAGCGAGAGCGAACTGGCGGACCGCCGGAAGGTCCTCACCACCGTAGGAGAAGGCCGCGGCGTCCGGTGCAGGCGCAAGCACTTGGTTGTACCGATCGACGACCGCCTGCCAGTCATAGACGTCGCTGACCGACTCACGTCCATCCCCGCTGATGACGGTCGGGTGGGTGACCTTCGCATCAGCGATCACCTCCGGCTCCAGCCGCACCTCGTCGTAGGGGCACAGGATCGTCACCGCCCGGCCCTCGAACGCGGCGTTGATCAGCGCCTCGTGCTGCGCGCACGCCGGGTACTCCACCGCGCTGCGCCCGGCCCAGATCGGCTCGCCGATGATCCGCACACGCCCCTTCGGGTGGGCATCGGCGAATCCGCGCAGCACCTTGGGGATGATCCGCCCCGGGTTGCGGCCGGCCTCGGTCATGTCCAGGAACAGGATGCCCTCGGCGTCCCCGCCCAGACCTGCCTTGATCAGCTCCAGATTGGGGCCGGGCACCGCCACGGCCATCGGCTCGCCGTTGGTCAGGCCCTCGCGCAGGAAGGCCACCGTCTGCCGCGTGTACTCCTGCTCGTTGCGGTAGAAAAGGGCAGGGTGCACGAACGCCTCGTGGGTGGTCACCGTGCTCATCACAGAGCCACCTCGATCCGGTCCAGGCCCGGCCAGAATATCGCCAAAACCCGCGGCAACTGCGGCGGGGGACTCTCGACCACAACCCTCCCGTCGGGCAGGTTCATGGCGGTGACCGCCAGCGCGGTTACCCCCGCCACGTCGACGAACGCCACATCCGACAGCTCCACATATGACACGCCCGTGTGCCGCTGGGCCAGCTCGGACAGGGCTTGCTCCCAAGACGGGCGAGTGAGGACGCTGATCTCACCGCGGGCACGTATCCCGGAACGACCGGGCAACGGGCTCACCTCCAACGCGGCCCTCCCGGGCACCGGGGCGGGCCCACCCACCACATGTGGGGCATCCACGCTCGGACTCCTTCACATCAAGCCGCCTGCCGACCGTCCCGGCACAGACAGAGGAAAAGCTCCTCCCGACTGGGCAGTGTATCCAGGCGGCAGACACGCCTGGTTCTGTAACGCCGGGGCCGCGCTGTCGTTGGACAAGGCGACTCCATATGCCGGGCCCCGAGGATGACTGACCTCCCCGGGCCCACGGTGTGTCCGACTTGGGGTCAGTTCTCTCCGGCCGTCGTGGCGGCGACCCACTCGGCCGCTTCGGTGTCGGTCAGGAACAGCACCTGCGTCTGGTAGGCGGTGACGCCCAGCACGACGTGGACGCGCCCGGGATGCGTGGTGCCCTTCGGGGCGGGGCCGGTCTGCGGGGAGTGCCGGTTCCAGGTTCTGGTGGGAACTCGCCCCAGGACCACGGTGTGGAACTGTTCGTGCCCTCCCGGGCCGAGGGTGTCGGCGGTGGGGTGGCCGTCGAAGAGGACGTGGATGCGGGCCTGGCGGCCGGCGAAGAGGAGCTCGTTGAGGGCGTCGACGGCCGGGGAGGTCTTCGGGTCGTCCTCCTGGCGCACCGTGTCCCAGGGGCGGGCCAGTTTCCGCAGGGTGTGGTCGGCTCCCTCGAACACCACCGTCAGGCGTGGCAGGTCGTCGGTGTCGCCGTGCTGGTCGGCGTGGTCGATATGGCGCCGAAGTTCGACCGCGAGGCCGACCAGGGCGTCGTGGATGTCGGCGCGGTACGTCACCGTCGGCAGGCCCTTCGCCCACCGGTGGGAGACCCGCTTGATGTCGAGGACCAGGGTGTGGGCGCCGCGGTGCAGGAGCTGGGCGGCGAGGGTGCGCAGGAGGGTCGTGGTGCCGCCGCCACCGGCGGTGCAGACCAGGACGTGCGGCGATTCGGCGTCCAGGTCGACGGGGAACGGGCCCGCTCACGCAGCCTCTGCCCCGTCTCGTGCCCTCACACGTAGCCCGGCCCCTCGTCGCACTCTGGCGGGGCCGGGCTGCCTGTCTTTGAGTTGCTGCCGCGGACGAACCGGGCCCAGGCTATGCCGCCGTCATCCCGGCGTGGCGACGGAGACGCGGACCAGGCCCCCGCACGCCCCTCGAGGGTGTACTCGAGCACGCCGTGCACGCCGCCGCCGGCAGTAACGACCACACCAGAGCGAACCGGACTGATTACGTATACTTGGTGTCCAATCTGGCCACCAACACCCCGGCGCAGAGGGCATAGTTTCCCGCGGCGAGCAGGATGCCGACCTGATTGTCGATCTTGTTGCCTCGAAGGCGCAGGGACAGCTTCTCAAGCATTCGGCAGCTGAGCCGCAACGCCGAGAAGAGTCCTCCAAGTTCTTCTCCGTGCTCTGGCGCCTGTTGCACCGCAGCCACCAGCAGAGATTCAGCTGCCTGTCGCTGCTCTTGAGGTAGGGACGTCGCAGCAGCATTTGCGCGATCCGTGACCAACTCAAGCACTTTGTCCACGCCCTGCCCGGATGTCGCAGCGTAGATCGAAGACCACATCAACGTCATCGTCAGGAAGACATACAGCACTGTCTCCTGAGCAAGCATCGGGTCCTGCCCGCTCTGACGCCGCTTGCGATACTGACGCTGCGCCCATCCCCCCATGCGCATCTGAGCCATAGCCTCATAGGTCGAGGTAACCAGAGTGCGCAGGACCGGTTCATTGCATGCAGGTGATCCATCCGCGGCTGCCGCCAGGACCTCAAGGGCACTCCGGATCGCATCGGGGTCACGCTCGATCGATTCCGAGGCATCCCAGTCCACGTGGTGTTTCCGCCCCGGCCACAGCGGATGGCTGTTGAGGCATTCCGAGCATGACCCGAAGGTGGTGGCGAACGGGTTGAAGGCGGAGCCGTACGGGCTTCTCACGGGACTCTCCATGGCACGTGGGCGGACGGTGCAGATCTTGACCCGGGTCCTGGCGAAGGATGTACGCGGTCAGTGTGGGCAAGTGCGTTCGAGGACGCGGTAAACCGTCGCCCGGCTAGCGGAAAAGAGTTCGGCAAGGCCGGCAGGGATCGCTTGAGGCGACCAGGTCTCTCCTTCTCGGGGTGGGACGTAATCCTTTTGCCACAGCGTCTTCAGAGTGTGGATGACGAACAGGATCTCGGATGAAGCGCCGGTACGAAGAGGAATTCATGACGTTCGCCACTGCGCGATCCGCACCTCTGCGCCGCTCTGCCTACCACCGCCGACGCAGCAGCTCTGTTCGGGAGACGGACGCACCTGCGCAAGCTCGCATCTCATCCCGTGCCCGTCCCACACGACGGACGCCGGCCGACCACGCGGCCTGGGGGCCGGCGCACCTGGTTCCCGGCCGATTCCGGTCGTCCCCCCTGGTCCAACGTGGTGATCTAGGTCTCTGAACGGTCCTGTGCGGGGGTGGTTCCGGCGCGGTCGGGGCAGAGAAATGCCAGAGCCGGTGACCAGTCAGGAGCGACTGCGAAGGGTGGGGGCGGATTCCATGCCTTCGAATCGGATCCAGCTGCTCAGGATTCACTGGAGGAACACGTGGAGGAACGCGCAGCAGGACTCGTGGAGGAGCTGCAGGGTGAGAATGCCCAGCTGCACGAGGCGATGCGCTCGCACGCCGTGGTCGACCAGGCCATCGGAGTCGTCCTCGCAGTAGGCCAGCTGACGCCAGAGCAGGGATGGAACGTGCTCCGGGAGATCTCCCAGCGGACGAACATCAAGCTCCGTCACGTGTCAGAACTGATCATCGAATGGGCCCGCACCGGGAAACTGTGCACCGACGTCCGCACAGAGCTGGAACGGCAGCTCGCGCAGAACCCACAGCCCCCGCACAGCGAGGCATGAGCCGTGCCCCTCAGCCCGCGGGACGCCGGAAGAGACCGTTCGCAGGCTGGTCACAGGGAGCGTTCATCGAACGCATCGCGATCCCAACTCAACGCAATACCGGTCATTTGCAATCGTTTGTTGCGATCCCAGGACTACTGGTGTGACTCTTGGCGACGGACGCAAAGTCCGCTCCATTCACGGCCGAAGTGCCTTGTCCCAAACCGCGCTTGGGTAGTGACCATGTCCGAGGAGTTCGAGAACGTCGGAGCCGTCAGCCAGCTCCGCTACGAGCAGATCGTTGCTGAGTTGCGCAGTGCGGCCGGTCGACTGACGCAGGCGCAGTTCACGATCGGGGACCGGGCCCTGGAGATCGAGCCGACGGGGACCGGGTCGGCAGGCCGACTGCGAGCGCCGCGTGGTCGGTGGAGCAGTCCCTGACCCGGCTGGCCAGAGACATCGGCCTGCCGGTGGCAACGGTCGAAGAGGCCCGAGGGACGGCATCACGCTGGCCGGCCGACCGGCGCCGGAAGACGGAGTCGTTCACGGTCCACCAGGTGCTGGCCCGCATCGACGACGACGCGGAACGGTTCGCCGCGATCGACGATCTCCCCGGCGGCAACACCCACTGGACTCTGGGCGACGCCAGGCGCCGGGTCGGATCCCAGACGAAGATGCCCATCCCCCCGCAGGAGAAGGTCACCGCGCCCCACCCGCCAGCCCAGAACCGGTGCTTACCGAGCCGATGACCACATCCGCAGGGCACAGCCGGTCTGAAGAAGGATCGGCCGGCCCGCACCGGAACGCTGTACGTCAGCGACACCGGTGGCACCGCTAATCTCCAAAGTACGCTCCGTTGGTGCGCTGGTGCCAACGGACTGGACATTGACGGCAAGTACGGACCGGCCACGGCGCAGGCTACCCGGGACTTCCAAGCCCAGGTTGGGATCCCTGTGGACGGCGTATACGGCCCTCAGAGGTGGACGTGTCCGTCCACGATGAAGATCGTTACAAGAGACATCACGCGCGGCATTTCCGGCTTCACCCCTCGGATGCGCGTGAGCTGAGGACCTGACCCGCGCCCGGTCTTGGGGCCTCACAGCTTGAGCCCGGCCCCGTGCCATCTGCGGGACCGGGCCACCTGCTGTGCTGGGGCGGTCTGCTGACAGGGCCGTGGGTGTCGGCGTAGCGCTCGTTCCCGGTTGGCTGGGCATGAAGACGACAGTTACAAGAACAGAGGGCCTGCCGCGATGCTCGGCCCCTCGGCACACCTCCCTCTTCTTGATCACCAGGGCCGTATCGAACCCGCGGGCCCCGTCGTTCACACCATGCGCGCCGGCCGTGCCCGCCCGCCGTGGCCGACGCGCATTCAGCCGAGGGCCTGCTTTCACCAGGGGTGCAGGCCCTCACACGCGGCCCGGGCCCGTAATTGCGGCTCTGCAGACCCGGGCCGCACCACTCCTGCAGGCCCGCTCCCACGGGTGGCCCTGCCGGGATGGCGGCAGCCGGAATTCGGGACCAGATTGGGAGTACGGCGGTCCGGGTCGCTGAGCCCCCCTGAGGCCCGGACCGCCGCATCACTTCCCCTCCGGCAGCCTGGCTATCTGCCGCACAGGCGACGCCCGAAGAGCGTCTCGCACAGCGTCGGGTACTCGTAGATGCGCATGCCGGCACGGCAAGACGGACAGTGGACCTTCCTTCACGTCAAGGAAGGAGGGGGTCCCCGAGCTCCGCAAGGTGATGGGACGCAGCCGCCTCACAGAACTCGGCGCCCCGGTGGAAGCCGCCAAGAAGAACGCCCCCAGCGATCACTCGCCGTCAGACCAGTCGAGCCTTGTGCCCCCACAAACCCACGTCGCTTTGGGCGAACGGCAGACGCAATGCCCCGCCTTACCTACCGGAGCACCGCCAGCCCGGATGCGCGCCTTGATCAGGCAGTCATCAACGGGCTCGCGGCCGCCCGCGACGTCTGCGCGGCCTGTCGGGCGTGGCGCACCATTGTCTCGATGTCAAGCGGATCGTTCTTCGCAGCCTGCTGATCGGGCCTGTCTCTGGGGACTGGACGATCTGTCGCACGAGCCTTGCCGCCCTCGCTCATGGGAGCGCCTCCTTGCGTCAGCTCACCTCATCCGTTTGCCCCACATCGCCTCAGGCAGGCGCCGCTTGGGAGTCGTTGTGAAGGGGGCAGGCGGGTCCGAGGAGCATGGATGCGCACTGAGTTCTGGTTCAGATGTCCACCCCTGTACGGCTCTCGGTCTTTCGGCGCTTTCGGCACGGTCGGGCTGGCATGCGACCAGGCATGCCGGGTAGAGGCGCCCCTGCCGGGCTTTGACCGGTACACAGCACACAGGGCAGCGACGTACACAGTGGGAGGGGCCCGATATGACGATGGTGACCGAGAAGAGCGCGCCGGCGACAGAACAGATGCCGGAGATCGCCGACCCGTCGCGGGTCTCCCCCAAGAATGCCCGGCAGTTGAACCGGCTCTTCCTGGACCGCCTCGCCGTTCTCGAAGAGGGCACCCCCGAGCATCAGTACGCGCGCAACACCCTCATCGAGATGAACATCTCCCTCGTCCAGTACGCGGCATCCCGCTTCCGCAACCGGGGCTCAGGCGAGCTGGAGGACGTCATCCAGGTCGGCACGATCGGCCTCATCAAGGCCATCGACCGCTTCGACCTCACCCGCGAAGTCGAGTTCACCTCCTTCGCCATCCCCTACATCACCGGTGAGATCAAGCGCTTCTTCCGCGACACCACCTGGGCCGTCCACGTCCCGCGCCGCCTGCAGGAAGCCCGCGTCCAGCTCGCCAAGGCCACCGAGGAACTCCGCACCCGCCTCGGACGAAACCCAACGGTCACAGAGCTCTCCCAGCTGATGTCGCTGACCGAGGAAGAAGTCAACGAGGCCCGCATCGCCGCCAACGGCTACGTCTCCTCCTCCCTGGACGCGGCCATCAGCACCGGCGACGAGGGCGAGACCGCCCTCGCGGACTACATCGGCACCGACGACCCCGCCCTCGAACTCGTCGAAGACTTCCACGCCCTCGCCCCCATGATCGCCGCTCTGGACGAACGCGAGCGGCGCATCATCCACATGCGGTTCGTCGACGAATGCACCCAAGCCCAGATCGGCGAACACCTCGGCATCTCCCAGATGCACGTCTCCCGCCTCCTGGGCCGCACCCTCACCAAACTCCGCCAAGGCATGCTCACCACCCAGTAAGCAATGAAGCTCCGCCATCTTGAAGTGGCTGGTCAGCGGAGTGGCGTGACCTCGTTTCGGGGTGCTCGTGCTGGTCGTGGGCGGCAGTCTGGGGTGTAGATCGTCTGGCGGGAGTGGGTTTGTGGATTCCCGTCCGTCGTCGCGGGTGCCGCTCCTACGCTCCGGCCCATGATGGATCCCGAGGTGTTGGAGCGGATCGCCGCGGCGTGCGGAGCTGGACGGACTCGAAGAGCAGTTGGTCAAGCAGTTGTCGGAGGTACGAGCTGAGCGCGATGAGCTGGCCGTGGCCGAGCGGGTGTGGCAGCGGATGAGCGAGCAACTCGCCGACGAGCGCACGGAGGCCGGGTCGCCGGTGGTCCAGGTGGCAGGTCGGGCGGTACGGCTGGTCCCGGACCGTGGGCCGGGGGTGGCTGAGTCCGCACTGCCGGGGGAGTACCAGCGCACCCTGACCGCCGTGCGGCAGGCCGCCGGCCCGGTCGCCACCCGGCAGATCGGCGAGGTGCTGGGCTTGGACACCGGGGTACGGGGCAAGCTGGAGCCGTTGCGCGGGAAACCCACGAAGCTGGCCAACCGCGGCTGGCTGCACAAACGACCCGACGGGAAGTTCACCACCCGCCCGTGACCGGTCCGCGCGGCGATCGGAGCGTAACCAAGTTGCCCCCGGCGACTGTTGGAATTGTGTGACGAAAACCAAAGAGCACGCCGGAGACACCGTGTCCCTGGTCTACCAGTGCCGCCTGCCGCTGTCCACGCACACCCTGCACTACCTCACCGACCTGCTGCGACGCCATCTCAAAGCGATACGGTCGAGGTGGCGGGCGCTGCCGCCCGGGAGGATCGCGGTGATCGTCTTGGCTGTGCTGCGGCACGATCAGCGCCTGGCCGACATGGCCGGCGGCAACGACATCTCCGCCACCACCATCCGGCGCTGGCGCGACGAGCTGATCCACCTGCTGGCCGCGAAGGCCCCTCGCCTGGACCGCGCCCTGAAGAAGATCGCCCGGCGGGGCGGCGAGGTCGTCCTGATCGACGGCGCCCTCATCCCCACCCAGCGCCGTACCGGAGAGGCGAACCGCCCGAATTACTCCGGCAAGCACCACCGCCACGGCCTGCACGTGATCGCGATGACCGACGAGCGGGGCCGTCTGGTGTGGATATCGGCCGCCCGGCCCGGCCGCACCCACGACATCACCGCCGCCCGCCGCGACCGCATCCTGGCCTACCTGCGTGCTGCCGGCCTCGGCGCCCTGGCCGACCTGGGCTTCCTCGGCCTGGACGACGACGGGGACGATCCCGTGGTCGTCACCGGCTTCAAGGCCACCCGCGCCCGCAGGCTCGCATCCGCCGAGAAGGAGGCCAACCGGGTCCTGGCCGCCGGACGCGTCCCCGTCGAACGCGGCTTTGCCCACCTGAAGAACTGGCGGATCCTCACCAAGCTCCGTACTGACCCCGCCCGCGCCACCCACCTGTTTCGCGCTCTGCTCGTCCTGACGAACATCGAAGCCACTACCGACAATTGATCTCTACCGCAGGTAGCCCACGATCAGCACATGCCCCCGGAACAGCGTCACCGGGCCGGGATCGGCTGAGTGAGGTTCACCGGATTGCCGTCGGGGTCCTTAATGTGGGCGACGCGCTGTCCCCACGGCATGTCGTTGGGGCCGCTGCTGACCGAGCCGCCCAGCGCCTCCACCCGGCCGAGCGTCTCGTCGACGTCGTCGACACCGATGCTGAGCAGGATCCGCGACGCCGCCCCGGTCCCCGGGTTCGCCTTGGCCACCAGCCCGAGGTCGGTGTCGCCGATGCGCAGGCCGAGGTAGAAGGCCGGGCCTTCCGCCGGTACCCGGAAGATCTCCTCAGCGCCGAACAATTTCGTATAGAAGCCGAGCAGAACGTCCTGGTCGGCAGTCACGATCACTGGCTGGATGGTGGACATGGCACTCCTGTCGAGAACGGTCGTGTCGCTGGGTAGACCGTTCGAGGACGGTGAACTCATCGGCAAAACCACCCCGCCGGACGATCTACAACACAGACTGCCGCCCACGACCAGCACGAGCACCCCGAAACGAGGTCACGCCACCCCGCTGACCAGCCACTTCAAGATGGCGAAGCTTCACTGAACACTGTGGTCACACAAGCGGGCCCCGGCACAACACCAGGGCCCGCTTGTCTGCCTCGGTTCTGGTCAACAGCGAACGACGTTCTCCGCCTGCGGGCCCTTCTCGCCCTCCACCAGCTTCACGCACCAGGCGCCGCCGGCGAGGCCCCGCAACCAGCACTGCTGGAATCCGGGTCGGCAATGATGCGCGCAAGGACGTCCTGGAGCTGACGGAGGGCGTCTTCCGCCTCCGTATATTCCTCAGGACTCGGAAGGACGGTGCCGAACGTGTCGTCCCCGCGCCTGCGGGGTAGTTCGGGGATCGTCGGTAGGCTGCGGCGGTGCGCACGGTCGAGGCTTTGCTGGATGAGGCGGCGGATTGGTTGTCCGGGAGGCTTGGCGGCGGCTGGCGGATGCGGGGCTGCCTTCTCAGGCGCGCCACCAATCTCCGACCAATAGTCCCCACCTCGCCTTGGCCGCCTGCGGGGAGTTGACTGCTCCGATTCGCTGGGAACTCGCCGAGGTGGCTGCCGCTCTGCCGTGACCGGTGCGGTTTACCGGTGTGGTCCGCTTCGAACGGCCCACCTCGGTGCTGGGCTGGGCGTTGGGCCTCGACTCCGGGCTGGCGAGTTTGCACCGCCGGGTGTGGGAGGCGGTCGCCTCGGACAGTCCACCCGACACCCTCAACCCCTTCCACGAACCCCGACGCTGGAGCCCGCACATCACTCTCGGCCGGACCCGGCGGGCCGGTCGTCCTGCATCCGAACGGCCACGCCTGAGGCTGAGCGGGCACGGCGATGCCCGGGGCGGCCGAACAGCCGCCCCGGGCAAGGGCGTTGGCTCAGCGGGCACCGGACCCGCGGGAGCTAGAGCAGATCCCGCGGCACCCGCTCGTTCCACGTCCGGGAGAAGACGCGCCGGTCACCCTCGTAGCCGTCCAGGGTCGCGTCGACGAAGAACTCGTCCTCGTCCGAGCTGAGTCGGGTGCGGGTCTCCACGCGGACGTCCCAGTCGTCCCGGTGGAACCGCATGGTCCACGCGGACTCGCCGCTGACCGAGGTGAAGTCCTCGGCGACGGACCGGTAGCGCTCCTCGGCACGCAGGCCGACGTCGAGGGCGATGTCGTCGATTCGGACCATGCCCCGGTCCTTCACGATCTCCAACTCCGCGTTGTAGCCGACGAGATCGCGCTTGACCTCCCAGCGTTCCTCACGCGGAGAGAGCTGGGCCGACGTGATGGGCGGCGCCCCCTCGGGCTCGCCGAACGGACTGGCCGGCATCTCGTCGGGTTCGTCCGTCGGCCGCACCGGGAGACTCAGGGTACTGGCGTGCGCGTACACGCTGAGCAGGGTCGGCTTCGGCGGCGGCCAGGCCATGGGCCAGTACGACGTCGACAGGGACAGCCGGATCCGGTGACCGGGCGGGAACGCCTGGCCGACGCCGTTGAGCTGGACCTTCGCCCGGTAGCGGCGCCCGGGTTCGACGGGCTCGGGCGTGTCCGTGCCGCCGAGCCGGGTGAGGTTGAGGATGCCGTAGGAGACGCGGGTGCCGCTTCCGTCGGGGCTCACGTCGGACAGCCGCGCCGCCACCATGCCGACCGGCTCACTGATCGTGAGATCGAGTTCGACGGTCGGAGATCCGAGGATCTCCAGGCGCTCGGTCAGCGGGTCACTGTCGAAGACGAGGGACCCGCCGTCCTCCTCACGCTGGTCGTAGGGCAGGTCCGGCGGGGCGTTGTAGGAGGCCCACTTGCCCGCGAACTGGCCCACCGAGAGGGGGGACTGCACGGTCACGGGCTCGGGCTCGGCGGCCTCGGGCCGGTCCGTGCCGATGTCCGCGAGGGGCGCGCCGTTCTCGACGGGCGGCCCGATGCGATGGGGTGCGAGCGGGTGCGTAACCTCCTGGATGTGCGGGGACGGCCAGGTGGGTTCACCGACCCAGCGGCCGGGCCGTTCCTCGTACGATGTGGACGGCGGCACGCTGTCCTGCATCCACGTGCGCAGCATGGGGCCGTCCATCACGCCGTTGTCCACGCCCTTGAGCCAGTGGTCCCACCAGCGGACGACCTCCTGGAGGTAGCCGATGGCCGGTCCGGGCTCGCCCAGGTGGGGGAACTTGTGGGACCACGGGCCGATCAGCCCCTTGCGCGGCACGTCCAGGTTGCCCAGCAGACGGGTCACGGCGTTCGAGTAGCCGTCGGCCCATCCGCTGGAGGCGAGGACGGGGCAGCGGACCGCCGTGTAGTCCTCGCAGACCGACGCGTGCCGCCAGTAGTCGTCACGGCGCTGGTGGCGGAGCCATTCCAGCACCCACGGGCGCGTGTGCTCCATCCGCTCGTGCCACATCGTCCGCCACCGGCCCCCGACGATCGCCGGATCGGGCGGGCAGGTGCCGTACGCGAACATGGTGCCCGCCTCGGCCAGGTTGTCGGAGAGCAGGGCGCCGCCCATGTAGTGCATGTCGTCCGCGTGCCGGTCGTCGGTGAACGAGGCGATGACGATGCCGCGCAGGCTCGGGGGTTGCCGTGCCGCGACCTGGAGGGCTGCGAAGGCGCCCCACGAGATGCCCATCATGCCGGTGCTGCCGTCGCACCACGGCTGAGCGGCCAGCCAGGCGAGCACCTCCTCAGCGTCGCTCTGCTCCTGCTCCAGGTACTCGTCCGTCAGTACCCCCTCCGACTCGCCCGTGCCGCGGATGTCCACGCGGACACAGGCGTAGCCGTGCCCCGCGATGTACGGGTGGTGGATCGAGTCGCGCACGGCGCTGAGATCGCGCTTGCGGTACGGGATGTACTCGAGCACCGCCGGCACCGGTTCGCTGTCCGAGGAGGTGGGACGCCAGATCCTCGCCGACAGCTCCACGCCGTCGGACATGGGGATGGCGACGTGCTCCTCTTCCTTGGTCGCGTACGGCAGTTGGGTCACGAAACGCATGTGCTGGTGTTGCTCCTTTCCTCGCCGTGCCCGGGTCCGTTCGGGCCGGTCGTGGTGGCCGCGGCCGACGGCTCAGCCGTTCTTCTCGTCACGGCCGCCCGGCGTCGTCTCGTCGAACGTCAGCCCCAGAGCGGCCACGCACCGGTCGTACTTCTCCCGGAGCTCCTCCTCGGTGTCGCCACCGGTGAAGATGTGGGCCAGCTCATAGCTGTAGCTGTCCTGACCGGGCAGCTCCGACAGGCGTGAGCCCTCGGAGGGCACGATGTCGATGCGCGTACCCGGTATCTCCCGCTCGATGCGGCGCAGGTCGTCGAGGGTCGGCACGTTGTGCACGACACCGTCGGCGAACCAGCGGTGGTACCACTTCGCCGCCATGGCGTAGCGGCCCGCCCGGTGCGGCATCCGGGGGTCACGGCCGAGGGCGAGGCTGACCATGGCGTGGTGGTTGGGCACGCCGTCCACGTACTGGAAGAGCTCGGCGTGCGACTGCGAGTGACGCGGGTTGATCTCCAGCAGGCTGATCCGCCCGGTGTGCGGGTCGTAGAAGTACTCGACGCTGAACGTCGCCGCCTCCATGCCGATCTGCTCCATCACCCGTCGGGTGACGTCGTGCAGCTCCTTGATCGCGGGCCCGGGGAGCGTGGACGGGTACTGGTGACGCAGAAAGCACGAGGAGTCGGGATAGTTGATCGAGTCCAGCGCGCCGTAGACGGTGACCTCGCCGTGGTCGACGTAGCCCTCGACGGCGACCTGGATGCCGG
Organism: Streptomyces sp. NPDC002698; assembly: GCF_042888945.1. Classification (NCBI taxonomy): domain Bacteria; kingdom Bacillati; phylum Actinomycetota; class Actinomycetes; order Kitasatosporales; family Streptomycetaceae; genus Streptomyces; species Streptomyces sp. NPDC002698. The sequence goes on along the minus strand of NZ_JBIAQM010000052.1, from coordinate 27,458 downwards.
ACATCTCCTCCTCGGCCAGGCACACCTCGCCGCCGACGCCGTCCATCTCTGGCGGCAGTGCGAGCTGGTCGAGGATGTACTCGAAGGGGCGGCCGACCCGGGAGATGCCACCCTGGATGTCCGCCACCGCCTCACGGAACTCGGTGATGTCGTCGACACCGAAGGCGAGTTCCGACGAATAGGACAGCGCCGGCTTCAGCCACATCGGGAAGCTCATGCCCTCCGGCGGCGACGGCTTCTCGGCGGTCAGGTCGACCCGGCCGAAGCGCGGATGCCGGTCGGTCACCTTCTCCTGTTCGAGCCTGCTCCAGTACTTGTGCTCGCACTTGACCACCGACTCCAGGCTGGTGCTGCGTGTGCCGTACCGCTCGCTCAGCATCGGCACCAGGGTGCTGACGGGGAAGTCCCAATAGCCGACGATCGCGTCGATCGTCCCGTCGAACGCGTCCAGCAGGCCCTGTGCCTTCTCCAGCAGTTCGGCCACGGACACCTCGCCGCCCTGCAGCTCCTCGATGGTCAGCAGGGGGTGGAACGCCAGCTCCCGGGCGTTCGGAACCTCGGTCAGTGTGGGCAGGTTGGCCTCGTCCAGACCGATCACAAAAATGTTCTTCTTCGGCACGTCGTCCTCTCGGCAGGCAGTTGGTGAAGAACCCGGGGTACCCATGGAGATCTCCCCCATGCGACGGAAACGGGAAGACCTCCGTCGCCCGTCCCGGGTCTCCGGACCGGACGGCCCCGGAACGCGGCTCGTCGGACGCACGGGGGAACCGGCTGGTGAGAGGGCGCGTGGGCGGGGTACTCGAAGGGCCACGTGTACGTACATCAGGGGGTGCGGTCCGCACGCGTGCGGCGGCCTGGACACCACCGGGAGAGGGGAACGGCGTGAGCCAGAAGCAGGACGACAGACCGGGCGACGGACGGGACGAGTCAGCCCAGGAGCGTGCCGACCGGATGTGGGGCGATCTGCTCCAGGAGATCCGGGTCGCGCAGACCGGCGTGCAGATCCTGTTCGGCTTCCTGCTGACCGTGGTGTTCACGCCGACCTACCGGCAGCTCTCGGACCAGGACCAGACGCTCTACATGGTCACGATCGTCCTCGGAGCCACCGCCACCGGGGCGTTGATCGGACCTGTGGCGTTCCACCGGATCGTCTCCGGCGCGCAGGTCAAGCCGCAAGCGGTCGTCTGGGCCTCCCGCATGACCTTGCTCGGGCTGTCCCTGCTGCTGCTCACGATGGTGTCCTCGCTCCTGCTGGTGCTGCGCACCGCCACGCACGACGACGGGTACGTGCCCTGGATCGTCGCCGGGGTGGCCGCGCTCTACAGCCTGTGGTGGCTCGTCATCCCGCTGGCGCTCCGGATGAGCAAGTCGGGGGAGGACGTCGAGAAGAAGGAATGACGGGTCCTCAGCACGGGCTGCCCGGGGTCGGCGCAGGCGAACTGTGGCGATCCCGGGCGGAGCGTTGAGCTCCCGGATAGGCCGGGTTAGGCAAATCCAAGTCGTTGGAGCCGGGTTCTCGGATGGACAGTGGTCGGCACGCAGAGTGGGACTGCGCTGTCGGTGGCACTGTCAGGATGGCTGGCATGACGATCAAAGAAGTAACGCGTCACGCAGCCGCGGAAGAACGGATCGAGCAGGCCCTTGAGGACGTGTGGGGTCGGGCTTTCGGCCGGTGGCACGAAATGCGCTGCGGCGACATGCCGCGCGGCCGGGACACTGACTGGGGACCAGCGGCTGTTGCGCGTTCTCCTCAACGACGACCGGGCCGCGTTCGAGCAGGCCCTTGAGGAACGACTCGTGGCGCGCCGCGAGAGCGTCGGCGCCGACCCGGCTGCCCGGAGCCTGCTTCCGGCGGGGGCCGTCACGCTGACCGCCCTCGCCTGTCTTGCGCACGGCTGCCGGCAGAGCGGCGACAGGCTCCGCCGCAGGCTCTGCGCCCTCACCCACCGGCTCCGGCCCAGACCCGCCACGACCGCGAGCGGGGGTGGGGCGGCGTTCCTGGGGGCGGGTGTTGGCGAAGGACGGCTGCAGCCGAGGGCCTGTTCGTAGGAGGCGTGGGGGTTTCCTGTCGCGCGCCTCAGCCGGGCCCGCTGCAGCCAGCACATCCGGCATGCCTGGTCCCGGTTGAGGGCGACGGTGCGCCTGCACTACGTGCACGGGCCGCCCGGGCCCTGGCTGGGGAACTTGCGGTGCCAGTCCAGGCAGCCCCAGCACCGCCACCGCGAGGCCGCGCTGGTCCCCCAGGCATAGCAGTCCGGACACGCATCCCGGCGGTCGGGTGAGTAGGGGTGGCAGCCGGTGCACAGGCCCTGGTGGAAGAAGAAGCCGCTGTGGCCGCAGACCGTGCACGGTGGCGGGGTGTGCGGTCCGCCGGGCAGGCAGACGAAGCAGACGTCCATGCGCGGGACGGTGAAGGCCACCGGCCGCACCCCGCGGCCGGGGCACAATCGGGGGCGGCCGCGGCTGCGCACGAACTCCCGTGCGTTGTCCGGCTGTTGATGTCCTGTCGCCGACAGGGTCGGCTGGGTGTGTGGCGGGGCGGGGTCCACGGCTGTCACACCGGCGGCAGTGAGGGCCGGGCTGCCGATGGGCTGTTGTTCATGCCCAGGCCTCGCCGATGGTCTCGGCGGCTGGCAGAGGCGGTGGGGTCCGGGGTGTGGGTTCCTCGGGTGCGGGGTCCAGGACGAGGAGGCCCGCCGCGTCGCAGCCCAGCACCCGGCAGATGATTTCGAGGTCGTCCAGCCGAATCGACACTGGTGCCACGCCGGTGGACCACAGGACCGACATCTTGCCCGCGCTGATTGTCAGTCCGGCCGCCGCCGGCAGTCGGCGCATCTCGACGGCTTTGAACACGCCGCGTTCGGCTTCCCTCAGCCTCAGTTGCCACCGCATCCCGTCACCGCCCCCTCGCGTTGTGGGCCCATGTGGTACCGGCGGGCGGGGCGGGCCCCAGGAGGCGTCCGGTGACACGGATGTTGGACTGCTGCCAGTGCCACTCGATCCGTTCGGCGGGCAAAATGGTGACGTCGGTTATTGGAACTATCCGAATGCTTGTTGCTGTATGACTGTCTCCGCGGTTGCGGGAGTTCTATCTCGTCGAGAGTGGTCGACGGCAGCCGTGGTAGCGCTCGTCTGGCATCGTGTGACCATGGTTGATACCGCCGCTCTGCTGGCCGCTTACGACGCGCAGATGCGCATGCCGGCCGGCGCCGTCCCGTCCGGCATGACCTACGAGTACGACGGTCAGGTCCTGCGGATCGTCGGTGGGCACGTGGGACGAATCCGGGCGCCGCGTGACGTCGGAGTAACCGGTGCTGAGCTCGACCGCCTGATCGTGCGCCAGCGGGACTTCTTCCAGGCCCGTGACCAGGGCGTCGAGTGGAAGCTTCGGGCTCACGACCTGCCCACGGATCTTCCCGAGCGACTGGTCGCGGCTGGTTTCGTCCCGCAGGAGGCGGCGACAGTGCTACTCGCCCTCGCCGAAGAGGTGGCCGCCGAGCCGGTCCTGCCCCGCGGCGTCGTGCTGCGGCAGGTCAACGAGGCTGAGGATCTGCGCCGCTTCGCCGACCTTCAGACCGAGGTGTTTGGAGTCGACTGCTCCTGGGTCGCGACCGACCTCAGCGCCCGGGTGTCGGCGGATCCCGGTCAGATCACCATCCTGGTCGCGGAGGCCGGTGAGCGGCTGGCCTGTGCCGCCTTTGCGGTGTACGAGCCGGGCACCGATTTCGTCGCGCTGCTCGGCGGTGCAACGCTGCCGGAGTGGCGAGGACGTGGGCTCTACCGCGCCATGATCGCCGCTCGGGCACGAGAGGCCGTTGCCCGGGGCTTCCGGTTGCTGCACGTCGACGCGTCCTCGGCCAGCGCGCCCATCCTGCGCCGGTGCGGCTTCCACGAGATCACCACCTCGACGCATTATCAGCGGACGTGGCCGAAATAGCCGGGTTCGAACCCCCGGTCTTGGCGTGCTCGAAACGTGCGTACTGCGCTTGACTGTCGCCGTCACGGCGGGATTTGGCATCGGTCGTGAGAAGAACGGAGGAAGGTTGAACGTCGATACGTCTGGAACGAGTTGTTCGGGCTCGTGCTCGTAGCCGCCGACCTGGCTGCACCGACAGACGCCGACAACGCGTGGGACCTGGCGGTCAGCGGCCCTGAGAAAGACCACCCAGAACGGGCCCTGTGCCGTGCGGCATTCGTTGCCGACGCGGCATGGGTGCGACGTCTGCTGGCTGACGACGAACTGCTGGCTGGCCTCCATCGGACGAGCTCGAGAGGGCGTCCCTCGTCCAGGCGGCCGGACCGTAACGCGCAAAGCACCCCGGGCAGGCCGACTGCCACTGCGGCCAGACTCCGATCCCTGATGGTCAGCCTGCGTCGGCTGTCGACTCGGAAGCCTCGGGCACTCCCGTGTGCACGGACACTCCGGCCACATACTGCACGGAAGTGAGCCAGAACCCGTTCTCGTGAACAGAGCCACTTGTAGCTACAATTCACACCACTCACCCATAGAGCCGACCGCCCGCGTCTGGGTGAAGTCGTGCACCAGGTCCCACGCCCGACCGATATCCAGGACAAAGTCGCCCGTGAACGCGGCGAGGTCGTCCATGATCGGGACTTCGGCCTCGGCACCCGAGGGCATGGTGCCGTCTCCTGCGAGCAGGGACATCCGCTCGGTGTCACTCATCAGATGGACGACCGCGTGATCATCCCGGAAGGCCAGGATCAGCACCGGGAACTTCCTGTTCGGCGACCGAACCTCGACGTACCCCCGCCCACGGGAGCGCAGGTCGTTGAAGCGGTCCGACAGATCCTTCACCTCTGAACGTCTCTCAACCGGATGGAACAGTCCCGATTCCGGCGACGTCGCCGCCCACACCACGCTCATCCAGCCCCGCCTCCCCACACAGGTCATCGCCCACGATCCAGGGCCACGCTCCCACGCTCCACCACGACACGACTACTGGGACTGGATCGCATGATCGTGTCACGAGCTCTACGGCGACTACGAAGGGCGCCGAGACGCCCTCGGCGACCCCGACTGGACCAGCATCCGCGTCTCACCGAGCAAGCAAACACCCTGCTAAAAGTCCCCCGGGTTCGTTCACCGTCAGCAGCCAGAAACACCAGGACCGGTATGCCAAGGAGTTCCTCGCGCCGCCACAGGGGCAAAGTAGTAGCGTCGGCCTGGCGCAGCTCGGTGGGTGCGCGGCTGCTCAGGTTGTGAGGGCCGCGCGTGCCCGGGTTCAGGCACTGCCCACCGGACTTCGCCGCCAACCGTGGCAGCCGTCCATGAGCCGAGCAGCGTCTGCATCTGCGATGCGAACCAGTCTGCGGCGACGCACCCGGGAGACGGCTCCGCCGCGCAGCGATGCCCTCACGAAGAAACGTTCACACCGCGACGACTGCAAGTAAGCCCTTCACCATCACGAGGGGCGTGCCGGGGCGCTTGCGCCGTTCGCATCGCACCCATCCAGGCACCCCGAAATCAGCAACCTCACTACGAAGCAAGGAGGTTCATGCCAAGACTCTTGCCAGCCAACGAAGGGCCCCCTATCGTCTGCCGACGGAAAGCGCTTTCTTCACAGATGTAGATCGATTTCAGAGAGCCGACCGTTGCGGAGGCCGCCGCGACGTGCGCACGAACCGCCGGTGGTCCGGTACAGGACATCTCGCGATGTCCGCGTGCCGCGAAACGAAGGGTGCACGCAATGACGCACACACATCGCGCCATCCGCCCGCCGTACAGGGCGACCGCGACCGGTGACGGCGGCTGATCCCCTCCGGTCCACCGGATGTCGGGCAGTACGCCGACGGGTCGAGAGCGGGGCGTGGCGGAGATCGCGCCCAGGGCGACCCAGGCTTCATGCCCGGGCCGCCGAATGCCGGCGCGGGAGATCCCGGACCGGAGCACCCCCTGCCTACGCCACTCGTACGCCGGGCCCAACGCCGACGACCTCGGTGGGCAGCACGCGCACACACCAGCAGCTCCCCGTACTCGAACAACGCATGACCAATCAGGAGATGAGAATGAGACGATCAGTCGCACTGCGACTCTCCGCGGCCTCGGCCGCGATGGCCCTCGCGGCCGCGGTCGGTGTGGTGTTGTCGGTGCCCGACGAGGCGTTGGCGGCGACCGGCAGCGCCACCGGCTACGCCACGCAGAACGGTGGGACCACCGGCGGCACGGGCGGGCAGACGGTGCGGGCCACCACAGGGACCGCGATCCACGCGGCGCTGTGCGGCCGGGCCAGCAGCACCACGCCGATCACCATCGAGGTCGAGGGAACCATCAACCACGCCAACACTGCCAAGGTGTCCGGCAGCAGTTGCAACACGACTGCCGGCGTGATCGAGCTGAAGCAGATCAGCAACGTGACGATCGTAGGCGTCGGAAACGGAGCCGTCTTCGACCAACTGGGCATCCACATACGTGAATCCAGCAACATCATCATCCAGAACGTGACTGTCCGGAACGTGAAGAAGTCGGGCTCGCCCACGTCGAACGGCGGGGACGCCATCGGCATGGAGACCGACGTCCGCAATGTCTGGGTCGATCACACCACCCTGGAGGCGTCCGGCGGCGAGTCCGAGGGGTTCGACGGTCTCTTCGACATGAAGGACAACACGCAGTACGTGACGCTCTCGTACAGCGTCCTGCGCAATTCGGGCCGTGGCGGTCTCATCGGATCCAGTGAGAGCGACCTCTCGAACGGCTTCGTGACCTTCCACCACAACTACTACGAGAACATCGACTCCCGCGCACCCTTGCTGCGTGGTGGAACGGCTCACATCTACAACAACCACTACGTGAGTCTCAACGAGTCCGGCATCAACTCTCGTGCCGGTGCGCGCGCCAAGGTGGACAACAACTACTTCGAAGACTCCAAGGACGTCCTCGGCACCTTCTACACCGACGCGGCCGGGTACTGGCAGGTCAGCGGAAACGTCTTCGACAACGTGACCTGGTCCAGCCCCGGTACCGACAACAACCCCGCCGGCCCGAACCCGCAGTCCAACACCACGGTCAGCATCCCCTACTCGTACAGCCTCGACGCCGCTTCGTGCGTGCCGGACGTCGTGAGCCGGACAGCGGGAGCCGGAACCGGATTGCAGGTGTCGAACGGCAACTGCGCCGCCCAGACGCCGACCGCGGCCCCGACTCCCACGTCGACGACACCGACCCCCACGCCGACCTCGACTCCGACTCAGCCGAGCGGGACCAACCTCAGCATCGGTGCCGGTTCCGACGGTTCCAGCAAGGCCACCGGCACGAGCTACGGCAACGTGCGTGACGGCGACCTGAGCACGTACTGGTCACCGGCCTCGTCGACCGGATCCATCTCGATCAAGTGGGGTTCCGCCACCACGGTGTCCAAGGTCAACATCCGGGAGGCTTCGGGCTCCGCAGGCGCCATCGGGTCGTGGCGCGTCCTCAACGCCGACACCGGCGCCGTCCTGGCCTCCGGAAGCGGCTCCGGAGTCATCTCCTTCTCGCAGACCTCGCTAAGCAAGATCACATTTGAGATCACCGGTTCAACGGGCACTCCGAAGGTGGCCGAGTTCGAGACGTACGCCCAGTAGCGGCACCCGCCGTCACGGTCCTGCCGGGAGACGAACTCCCGGCAGGACCAAGACAGTACCCCCTTCGCGTGGGCGGCGAGCGGGCTGTCCTCCAGCGGACAAGGGTGTGCCCGGCACGATCCTGACCTGATTTCCGCAGCGGCCTGCCCGAAGTCGTACGCGGCGAAGTCAGTGACCGGGCCAAAACCGATGCGCCGGTACAGCGCGTTGCTCGTGGGATGCGCCGCGTTCGTGAACAACACAACCTCCTTCGCGTTCGCGGCCAGCGCGGCCCGGCTCACCTGGACCGTGACAGCGCCCGCCCGGCACGCTTCAGGACCGCTTCTCCAGACATCGCTGATGGCCATCGGCGACGCTGACCTACCGGGGCCTCCGGGACCCGGGCCGGCCATCGCTTCCCCCTTTCTGGTCAACCAACGTATTTCGCTGACCCACTGAAACGTGGCTTGGCACAGCGAGAGTCCCGCGAGGGAGTGCGGAGTTTCCCCGCAGGAACGCGGTACGTCGGTCTGGGGAGCCGCTCGGTGATCGAGTGAACCTGTCGCAGCGCGTTGTGCGTGTCCTTGCGCTCCGTTACTGACCTTTGAGGCGTGTTGTCGCCGGGGGCTGACGATGTGTGATCGTCGCGGTATGCCGGTTGTGTGAGATATCCGCAAGGTGGTGGGCTGACGCCTGAACGGCAGGCGTTTCGCGAGCGCATCCGGATGGAGGCCGCGGAGCGATTCGCTGCCGGGGCCTCCAATGTCGAGGTCGCCAAGGACTTACGGGTGAGTGTGCGCTCGGTGCAGCGCTGGCGCCGGGCCTGGAACGATGCCGGCGCAAAGGGGCTGCGGTCCGCCGGACCGGTCTCACTGCCCAAGCTGAGCGAGGCACTGTTCGCCGTGCTCGAACAGGAGCTGGCCAAGGGGCCGGTAGCGCACGGCTGGCCGGACCAGACCTGGACGCTGTCGCGGATCAAGACGCTGATCGGGCGCCGGTTCCATAAGAGCCTGACGCTGTCGGCGATCGCGCAGATGCTGCACCGGCACGGCTTCAGTCACCAGGTCCCGGCCCGCCGCGCGCTGGAGCGCAACGAGGACGCCGTCACCGGCTGGGTGAAGGAGACCTGGCCCCAGGTGGAAGCACCGTGGCGGCGCTCGGGGCCTGGCTCTGCTTCGAAGACGAGGCCGGCTTCTCGATGACGCCGCCCACCGCCCGAACCTGGGCCAGGCGCGGACACACACCCGTCATCCGGGTGCGCGGACGCTCCCAGCGCCGCGCTCGCCTGCTACAAGCAGGGTCAACGCGCACGCCTGATCTACCGGCCCAAACGACACGTCGATCACAAACGGGGCGGCAGACGCAGCCTCACCTGGACCGACTACCGCGATCTCCTCATCGACGCCCACCAGCAACTCGGCGCACCCATCGTGCTCGTCTGGGACAACCTCAATGTCCACAAGGACCGCCGAATGCGGCAGTTCATCGACACCCACGACTGGATCAGCTGCTACTTCCTGCCGGCCTACGCACCCGACCTCAACCCCGTCGAGGGCATCTGGTCACTACTGCGACGCAGCAGCCAGGCAAACACCGCCTTCACCGACCCCGACCACCTGATGCACACGCTCCGGCACGGTCTCCGCCAGATCCAGTACCGCAGCAACCTCATCGACGGATGCCTCACTGAAACCCGCCTCACCTTGACGACACCACGGCCACAACCTCAGTAGCCGCCTGCCGCCGCAGTGAGCTCAGCCAGGTGCGCCCGCCGGCCGCGCACCGCGCGCTCCAACTGTTCAACGTCCAAACCAGCACGTCGGTGGGCCGGGGTCCCTGGCGCGCTGCGTGCCAGCCGCTCCCGGGCTTTGGCCAGCGACGCTTCCCGAGCCGCAAGCCGACGCTGAACCGTCTCGATGCTTTGCATAGCACTCAGGATGGCGTACTGCCCCCATTCACGATGCGTTCTTCGGCCGGTCTGGGCTGGTTGCTGCTCAACCTTCGCTGCGAGAGGTCATCGAGCTTTCTGGCGCTTGAAGTCCTGGCGTGCGTGGCTGAGTTGCCGGGGCCCCGGCCGACCCTCTACACGCCGCCCGCTAGCATCCGTTCGAGCTCGCGAACGCTGCCTCGTACGGCTTGATGGACGCCGTTGCCGATCAGGCGGACTTGTGGCGGGCGCCGCCCTCGATGTGGATCGTCTCGCCGGAGACAAAGCCCGCACGCAGGAGCCACATCACCGTGTCGACGACGTCGTCGACCTCGCCGTGGCGTCCGACGAAGGTCCCGTCCGCGCTCTTGCTCAACAAGGCGGTCTTGTTGTCACCAAGGCGATCCCATGCGCCCGAGTCCACGACACCGGGCGAGACGGCATTGACCCGTACCGGCGCCAGATCCGCCGCCAGGTGGCGCGCGGCGTACTCGACCGCACCGTTCGTGACGCCCTTGACGAGTGATCCCGGCCCGGGGCGCCAGCCGACAACACCGGAGAACAGCACCATCGACCCGGTCGGCCGCAGGACCGGCGCGAAGTGCTTGGCGACCAGCATCGGGCCGACCACCTTCGCCGTGAACGCGGCCAGCAGCTTGTCGCGATCCAGCTCGGTCGCGCGAACATCGTGCGGCGCCGAACCGGTCGTCACGATGTGGTCGATTCCGTCCTTCAGCCGCTCCGCCGCGGCCGCGATCGTCGACTCGTCCTGCAGATCGACCCGCACCGCTGTGGCGCCGATCTCGCGCACCAGCGCGTCGGCCGCAGCCAGATCGCGGACACCGACAACAACCTCGTACCCATCCTTCGCCGCACGCCTCGCGACGGCCGCGCCGAGCGCCCGCGCACCGCCGATGACCAAGATCCGTTCCATGTGTCTCGACTCCCTCTCGTAGGATCGAGCACCACGGTATGGATTCGATACCGGTATCTTCAACGAAACTGGGAGCAGCAATGGGCAAGGCGTACAACGTGATGGCGGCGACCTGCCCGAGCCGCACGGTGCTGCACCGTATCGGCGCCCGCTGGACGGTGTTCGTCGTCAACGCCCTCGACGACGGACCTCGCCGCTTCACCGAACTGAAGGGGCATATCCAGGGCATCACCCCGAAGGTCCTCACCGAGACCCTGCGCTCCCTGGAAGCCGACGGTTTGATCAGCCGCCACGCGTACGACGAGAACCCACCCCGCGTCGAGTACGCCCTGACACCCCTGGGCCGCTCTCTGCTCATCCCGCTCCGCGCCGTACGACTCTGGGCCGAAGAGCATGTCCCGGACATCGAGGCGGCCCGAGCACGCCAGCCGATTCTCTGACTCACTCCTGGCCGGGGCCGGGATGGTACGACGCGTAAGAGAAGAGCAGGTACACGCCTGCGCCTTGGGACCATGGGATGTCGCGTGGCTGAGTCATCCGGTTCTCTCCCCTCGACGGTTGCGCGGCCTTCGGGTTCGGTGTTCGCCGCCCTGTGCTGTTCTCGTAGGTATGGGGTCTAGCGGCCGTTGCTGCGTGCAGCGTTGGGCCCCGGAGTCCGTACCCGTCCCGGGTACGGTTCGGTGTGGTCCAGGAGCTGGGCGACCTGAGCGGCAAGCTGGACCATCAGGCGCTCGCGGGCGATGAGCAGTGCAGGTCAGCGCCGTGGTCGGCCCTGCAGACCCCGGGCTGAAAATTCTTCGTGAGCCGACGACTAGTCAGCCCGCCGAGGGCTGCGCCTCCCACGGCCGCGGTCCCGCATCCTCCTGCCAGCGCCGCAGTTGCGGACCGTCGACGCACACGATGCCGCACTGCTCTGCGTAGTCGAGCGCGGGGGCGGTGAAGTCGCTGGTGGTGACCACGACGGCGACATCGGCGCCGTGAACGGTGAAGCAGGTGCCGCCGAAGCGCTGCAGGTCCTGTGAGCCGACCCGGTTGCCGTCGCAGTACCGCTTGCACTGGATGACGACCGAGCGCCCGTCGGGCGTCCTCGCCACGACGTCGGCGCCCAGGTCCCCGGCCCCGCCCACGACGTCCACGTCGAGACAGCCGTCGCGTCGGCACAGTTCGGCCACCGCCTGTTCGAACTCATCCGGGTCCAGGGTCTCGTAGGCGATCTCCACCGTGTCCGCGGGCGCCTCGGGCACGGTCTCGGGAAGCAGGCCAGTGGGATCCGTGCCGAGGCGGCCGCCGCAGGCGCCGGCCCCGGCGGGGACCAAGCCGACGGCGGGAGCCGGTGACGCCGCGTCGAGCGCTTCGACCGCCGTCTGCGTGGCTTTATCCAGGGCTACGGCCGCGCGGCGCGCGATCCTGGCCGCCGATATGCGGCGCTTCCCGCGGAAGCCGGCCATGACGGCGCCGACGCCCACAAGGGCGAGCGCCACAGCCCAGGCGGGACGGTGCACTGCGGCCGCGGCCGCGGTGCGGGCGGCCGCGCCCACCAGAGCGAGGATGACGGCGAGGAGGGCGAAGTAGAGGGCCGTCGCCCGGAGTTCGAACCGGCGGGAGCGGCGCGCGGTACGCCGGGCGCGTGCGGGAACGGCCATGGTGATGTTTCCTCCCCTGGGACGTCAACGAAGATCAATTCGCGTCTTCCCAGGCAGCGGCTGTTCTACCGGGTTCCGTCGTGCACACCTCTTGCGGCCCGAGGACAGGTGCGGGCTCGCCGCCGTCGGCAGGCACGTCGGGGTGGACCCGCGCGCCGGCATTCCGCGCCCGCTGGCGCCGAGCGGAGCCACCGCGTCCCAGGCGGACCCCGGGAGTCGACCGGCCGGCCAGGTCGCGGACGAGGCGACATGCCCGATCGCGAACTTCACCCCGTCGTTGACGACCTTGTTGGCCACGGCGACAGCCTGCTTCAGGTCGGCCGCGTCGTCGTACTCCTTGACCTCCAGCATCTTGCCGCAGTGCGGAAGGCCCGGCAGCACCAGGCAGAGACCGGCGAGAAGTACATAGGGCTCTGAGGGGACAGCGGCCCGGTCGGGTCCTGTTCCGCGGGTTCAGTGCCGAGGGAGCAGGCTGGGCGCCTATCACCGAGCGGGCCGTGAACCAACTCACGGCAAACGACACCAATCGGCAAACCCATCATCGCTCTGGTCGCCTTCACCGCACGGTCGCAGGGGCAACGGTCGGCTGAATCGGTTCGTCACAAAGAGCCCCTGACGGACTGACGCTCCCGAACTGACGTGCTCTCGAACTGACGTTCTCTCGATGGCTCGCGCCAACCTGTCGTAGTGAGCTGGATCCTCTCCTCGACGATGCCTGGGGCTCGGAGATCAGCAGTAGCCGTCATACGGGCACCAGCCAGAAACCGGACCATGCCCCTCTGATCAGGTCGAACTTTTACACCCTCTCCATGTGCACAATCACGACGGGCCTAGGACTGACCTGCGGGTTCCCGGGAACCCGCAGAGGACATATGCCGCGCTCCGGCGCGCAGGCATCACACGTGCCGTGAAAGAGGTGGAGCGGTGAACGAGGATCAAAGGGCGTTGCTGGACGGACTCACCGTGGACGAGAGCAGACCGGAGCAGCCGGTGCTGCTGGACGGGGCCGGCCAGTCGATCGCGACGTGGCGGGAGAACTATCCCTACGACCGCAAGATCCGGCGCAAGGAGTACGAGCGGCAAAAGCGGGTCCTGCAGATCGAGATGCTCAAGCTGCAGCGCTGGGCGAAGGACACGGGTGCCCGCCTGATCGTCGTCTGCGAAGGCCGTGACGCCGCGGGCAAGGGCGGCACGATCCACCGGTTCACCGAACGGCTCAACCCCCGCAGTGCCCGCATCGTCGCCCTGGACAAGCCCACCGAACGAGAAGCGGGTCAGTGGTACTTCCAGCGCTACACCGTGCACCTGCCCTCACCGGGCGAGATCGTGTTCTTCGACCGCTCCTGGTACAACCGGGCGGGTGTGGAGCGCGTGATGAACTACTGCACAAAGGCAGAGTACGAACTGTTTCTCCAGCAGTGCCCCCGCTTCGAGAAGATGCTCATCGAAGCGGGCATCGTGCTGGTGAAGTTCTGGTTCTCCGTCTCGCGAAGCGAGCAGCGCACCCGCTTCGCGATCCGCCAGGTCGACCCCGTGCGGCAATGGAAACTCTCGCCCACCGACCTCGACTCACTGGATCACTGGGACGACTACACCGTCGCGAAGATCGAGATGTTCCGCGCCACCGATACCGAACACGCGCCCTGGACCGTCGTGAAAAGCAACGACAAGCGCCGGGCCCGCCTCGAGGCCATGCGCAGCCTCCTCGCCCGCATCGACTACACCAGCAAGAACACCGAAGCCGTCGGAACGCCGGACCCGCTCATCGTCGGCCCGGCCGACACCCTCCTCGAGCCCGGGGAGGAAGAGTCGGTCCTCTCCCCCACCCCTCTCGCGCGTCACACCGAAGGGCCCGGACAACACCCAGAGGCCGGCTGAGCCGAGATCGCATTCCCTGGGACGCCCAGCGCAGAGTCGCGGGGCGGCGCCCTGCCTGGCAGCAAATGAGTTGGGCGGTCCGTGACCAGCTGGTCGGCCTGTCCGACAGCCCCGCGCAGGGGCGGGCGCGTCACCGGCAGCTCGAAGTCGTCGGTCTCAGCCGGTCGCGGGCACCCCCGGAAGGCTCAGTAGCCGTCCGAATCTTGAGGAATGCATTCCTGGGACGTGGGTAGCCGCTGTCTCGTTGACGGCCAGCACGTCGGCACAATGAGGATGGATTCACGGTGGGAGGGGTTCTGACATGACGGTGACGGTGAGTGAAACGACGCAGCAGCGGACAACCGTGCTACCCGAAGTCACCGACCCTTCGCAGGTAGCTCCCAAGGACGCCCGCCAGCTGTCCAGGCTGTTCTTCGACCAGCTCGCCGTCCTGGAAGAGGGCACGCCTGCGTACCAGTACGCGCGCAACACCCTTATCGAAATGAACATCACCCTCGTCCGCTACGCCGCCGCACGCTTCCGCAGCCGCGGCGCGGACGAGATGGAGGACATCGTCCAGGTCGGCACCATCGGACTCATCAAGGCGATCGACCGCTTCGAGCTGTCCCGCGAAGTCGAGTTCACCTCCTTCGCCGTCCCCTACATCACCGGCGAGATCAAGCGCTTCTTCCGGGATACCTCCTGGGCCGTTCACGTACCCCGCCGCCTCCAGGAAGCCCGCGTCCAGCTCGCCAAAGCAACCGAGGAGCTCCGCAGCCGGCTCGGCCGCATGCCCACCGTCAAGGAACTCTCCGAGCTGATGTGCCTGAGCGAGCAGGAAGTCGACGAGGCACGACTGGCCTCCAACGGCTACAACTCAGCCTCCCTGGACGCCGCCATCAGCTCCAGCGAGGACGGTGAAGCAGCGCTGGCCGACTTCATCGGCAACGAGGACGGCGCCCTCGAACTCGTCGAGGACTTCCACGCACTGGCCCCCTTGATCGCCGGCCTCGACGACCGGGAACGCCGCATCATCCACATGCGGTTCGTCGACGAACTCACCCAGGCCCAGATCGGCGAACACCTCGGCGTCTCCCAGATGCACGTCTCCCGACTCCTCAACCGCACTCTCGCCAAGCTCCGCGAAGGCATGCTCACCGCCAACTGAGCCTCGACCCATAACAAGGCCGGGGTGCTCTCCTCACCAAGGCCACGCCGACCTTCGACCTCCCGAGGAGTCGGAGGGGCGGTG
Source organism: Streptomyces sp. NPDC002698 (assembly GCF_042888945.1). Lineage (NCBI taxonomy): Bacteria > Bacillati > Actinomycetota > Actinomycetes > Kitasatosporales > Streptomycetaceae > Streptomyces > Streptomyces sp. NPDC002698. Next base: position 12,285 of record NZ_JBIAQM010000052.1, on the reverse strand, counting down.
CGCGCCCTCTTTGAGCTCGATACGCAAGGTTCTGGCCCGTAGTCAGGGCAGTTGGGATCTGGTTCCAGCGACAGCGCGCGGAAGCCCGTTTTGCCGCAGGTCCGCGATGTTTAAGCTCTGGATCCATGATCTTGCCGAGCGATCCCCAGGTGATCAATATCCCGGGAGCGGGACCAGGCGGGGACGTACGCGTTTTGACCAGCTCCGGTTCGTCCGAGGGCTGCCACTCATGCCTGGCGTTCGTGCAGCGGCCGACCAGCTCCTTCTCCCTGCGTCCGCGCTGATCACCGGGTTTCTGGCACCCTTATGGTCCTTTTGCCTGGTCGTTGATGTAGTGGGAACTGAGCATCGCGATCTGGATGTTGTGCGCCCTCGATGGGATGCACGGGGGTGTTGCCAGCCTGAGGGGCACGGGCGGGGTAGACCATGGACGCGCGGGGTTTCACCCCTGCCAGTCAGCCGTCCTCGCCGCGACGTACGAACCCGTCAGAGGGGTCGGCGTGACGGCTGTCCTTGCTCACGGCTCAGTCGTCTTTGACTTCGCCGTCATCCTTTGCCGCCAGTGAGGGTTGTCAGGTCTCGGCGTCACCCCCTCTGCGCTCTCTGCCGTTGGCTTGCCCCCTTCCTGGGTACTCGGGCGCAAAACACAGCCACCGCATCATCGATGATCAGGTAGGAATCACATGGTTCAACTTCTCAGCGTCGACATTTGGTGGACCGTCGTGGCCATCGTCGCCGGGGGCCTCGTCATCGGCTTCACGTACGGGTTCGTCCGCTCGGCCATCGGCACCATCCAAACCAGCCTCACCCACCAGTGACCGAAGCCCGCCGTCTTCCTTCCGTCAGCGCCTGCACTTTAGGACGGGTGGCCGACCACAGTTGGCCTGTGACTCACCGTCGCGCTCCACGCAGCTGGCCCTAGTGCTGGATTCCTCTTTGGCTGGGTATATGTCCTGGTGGCGGGGTAGTTGTGGGTGCTCGGGGGCGGGTGCTGGGCGATGGTTTTAGGGGCGCGACCGGAGCGTGACGAGGATGAGCTGGCCGTCGTTGGCCGGCTGTCGCGGGCACGGAAGGCGCCTCGGGATGTGGTGATGCGGGCCCGGATGATCGAGTTGAGCTGGTCGGGGCTGCGGGTGCCTGCGATCGCGGTGGAGCTGGGCTGCAGCCAGAAGACGGTCCGCTGCCGGCTGCACCGCTTCAACCGCTCAGGCTTGCAGGGCTTGGATGATCTGGGTGGGCAGGGCCGCAAGCGACGGATCACCGGGGAGGAACGGTCCCGGATCATCTCCCTGGTCAAGACCGTGCCGCCGGGGCGACTGCGGTGGGAGCCCGTCGGGGAACTGTGGGCCTTCGACGAGTCGGGACCGCCCGAGTGGACGCTGGATTCCCTGGCCGTGGCAGCACGGGCTGAGGAGATCGAGGTGGGCCGCTCGCAGGTCAGACGCATCCTCGCCGAGGGCGTGCGCTGGCGCCGCACCCGGTCCTGGATGCGCTCGAAGGACCCGGACTGCGTCCCAAAAAGACAAGGATCATCGGCCTCTACACCCACCCGCCCGACGACGCGACGGTGATCTGCGCCGACGAGCTGGGACCGGTGATCCCCCGGACATTCCCGCCCGCACCCGCCTGGTCACCCGACGGGCACCGGATCAAAGCGGAGCTCGACTACAGCCGCGGACCGGAGAAAACCTGGGTCTACGGCGGCCTGCGACCCGCCGACGGCCAAGTCCTGACCATGACCGCGTCCTCCCGCAACAGCGTCTTCTACCAGCAGTTCCTGCAACAGGTCGAGGACGCCAACCCGGACGGGGAGATCTGGATCGTCACCGACAACCTGTCCAGCCACAACAGCCTGTCCACCCAGACCTGGCTCGAGGACCACCCCGCATCCACCACGCCTTCATCCCCGTCGGCGCCTGCTGGCTCAACCTCCAGGAAGGTTGGTGGCGCATCTTCCGCAAAGCCGCCCTCGCCGGCCGCTCCTTCGCCAACCCCAACGACATCGCCCAGGCCACGACCCTCGCAACTCACCAGCTCAACTCCCGTGCCAGTCCCTGGATCTGGGGCAGAACAGCACCGCCAACCCGCTCCTTGCGGCGCCGATATACGTACCTCGTTTGAGGAATCCAGCACTAGCGATGGGGGTGCCCGTGCTCAGGGTCCTCCTCGGGAGTGCTCCAGCCTTCTCCACGGCGCGGAGGGTCTTCGAGCACCTGGCGCGCCTGCTTCTCCTGGTGCTGTGAGGGCGCGGAGGCGGATTCTCGGCGCCGGGCGGAGCGCCGGTGCCCTACAACGAACGCCGCCAGCAGCATCGCGACGAGAAGGACGCCCACCATCAGCAACAAGACCCCGGCAGAGGAGGACGCCAAGAGAGTGTGCGGTTCAGTGGCCATGACCGGCGAGTGTCCACATTGCGGCGTTCTACACGGCGGGGTTTCCCCAGTCGAGGTACTCGCCGTGCGCTCGGCGCGCCCACCTCCGGCCGCCGGCCTTCTCACCTTGTCTCGACTCTTTACTCGGCGTCGGGCGACGCGCGCCCTGGTGGACGCTCCTCCTCTGACCAGGGCTCACCGCCGACGACCGCACAGGAGTTCTCCACCTTCCACAGTGGGATCAGCCGGTGATTTGTACGTCTTTCCACCGGGTGCGAGTCCCCGCCGACGCGGCCGGCCAGAGCGAGGCGACGCTATGGCGCGGCAGTCAGGCCTCTTTACGTGACGTTCATTCTTCCCATTTGGGGTACTCGCCGCGGTGGGACGTCGTCGATCTTGACGCGATCCCGGTCGTGAAGTGCATCACGTGCTTCGCACAATAGAATGGAACACCTGTCATGACCACTGTGAACCCGGCTGGTACTTCTACGGGACACCGTAGCCACGCCGACGCCGACCAGCGGGCCCGCCGCCTTTCGACCGAGACCAAGTCAGCCCTGAAGACGACGGAGTTCTTCGTCTATATCGCTTCCGTGATCGCGGTCCTGATCGCCTCTACGATGGTGGGCACCGAAGACGGCCACGCCGACTACTTCCGGGCCGACAGGGCCTGGCTGTACATCGTGATCCTCACCGTCGGTTACATGATCAGCCGAGGGCTGGCCAAGTCCGGCAGCCGGGATCACTACGACGGCTCCTGACACCGCACAGCACCGAACGAGAAGCAGTGGCCGACGAGTTTGACAACCTGCTTCCCACTCAGGTCGCGGTCCGCAAACGGGTGATCTACGGACCGTCGCGGTCCTCCCCGCTCTCCTGGGGAAACCTTCACCAGGAGAGCGGAAAGCTGCGACAGCTGCCGGGACCGCGGCCGCCTCACGGCAAGCTGCCCCTGCCCGACCAGCAGCCGGGCAAGGTCGATACCCGGCGATGGCCAAGCCGAGGAAGATCCCCACCACCAGGGCGGCACTGTCGGCGGCCATCACCGCCAACGTCCCGGTCTGCATCGCGGTGAACGTCGCGGTCCAACTTTCCCTGCTCCTCACCCGCAGCAGCAAGGCCCTGCTTCTGCAGCCGGGCGCGCCGCGAGCGCACAATCGGCCCCGGGGAACGCGGGCCCTCAGAGTGGTCTGTGCAGCAAGGCCTGCCTCCGGCAGCCGTCTCAGTGTGTCCTCGGCGCTACACATCGCGGCTGCACACGAGCAGGATGCCGCCAGAACGCAGGAGGGCTGGAGGGTGTCACTGATGAGGTCGATGCCAAGCCGACCATCACATCCGGCGTCCCAGGCGCGCTTCGCACCGCCGACAGGCCGTTGCTCGACCGCATCGCGAAGGAGCAGGCGCGCGCTGTCTGCCACCGCTGCGTGGTCCTGCCCGCTTGCGTGAACTGGGCTCGGCTGATCGCGGGATATGACGGGGTGGGTCGGGATGGCGGTGGCCGGACTGCGCGGTCCAAGGCGGCGAGTGGCGGCCGAGCGCCGCAGGACGCAGCTCACGGGTCACGCGCTCGTGGGGCGGGAACGTGGCGGGGTGAGCCGGTTCAATGCCACATCCAGGGATCGATCACCTGCCGAAAAGGGAGGCGGTCGTCCAATGGCTCCGGGGCATCCGGGGCACGGCGTGCCTTCGTGGATGGCGAGGCCGTCACTGCCCGCCAGAAGAGCGCTGACGCTGTTCGCTCTCGCGTCTCTCGTGGGTGCGACGGCCCACCTCGACGACGCGCTCTGCGAGATCTGGATGAGCAGACCGCAGGTGAGGTCCTGTATCGGAGAGAGGACCCAGGAGTTGGGCCGGGTCACTGTCACCGAGTGCGGTGTGGAGTGACCTGATCGCGTCCGTCGCTGTGGCCGGCAGGTCCGGCAGGGCGGTGATGGCCCCGGCGAGCTGGCGCAGCACGGCGGCATGGTCCTGTGCCCAGGCCGTTACGGAGCGGTCCGCGGCGCGCTGGTCGCGGGTGGACCGCACACGCTGTTCCTTGGTGGCGCCGGCTTCGCCGGGGCGCACGCGCAGGTAACGACGTTCGGCGGCCTGACGGCTGGAGACGCCGAGCGGGTGGGCCAATTCAGTCCAGCTGGCTCCGGCGTCACGGGCTGTCTCGATCAGTCCGGGCTCCCAGCCCGCCAGTTGCTCGCGTACCTCGCGCAGGAGGAGCAGGGCCGCTATGGCCTGCTCAGGATCGTCCGCGGAAGTTTCCTCCGCGGTTCGCGCCGTCCGCATGGCCTGGGCAATGGCCTCAAGTGCGGTGACCGTTGCCGTGAAGGATGCCGGTGCCGGGATGGGGTCGTCAGTCATCGTCTCTCCTCCGCTGATTACGCCCGCCACCCCAAGCCGTCGTTGTTCGGATGACAGATGAGTTGTCGTCGTTCGGATGACATGCTACAACGGTGTCAGGTGAAGCGCACAGCAACTGCTGAACTCATCTGGAGGTGTATCCCGTGTTGATGCGCACCGACCCGTTCCGTGAACTCGACCGCCTCGCCCAGCACCTGATGGGCCCGGGAACGTGGTCCCGCCCCTCCGCGATGCCGATGGACGCCTACCGGGACGGCGAGCAGTACGTCATCGCCTTCGACCTGCCGGGCATCGATCCCGACGCCCTGGACATCGACGTCGAGCGGAACATGCTCACTGTGAAGGCAGAACGTCGGCCCCTGCCTCGGTCGGAGAGCGCCCAGACGGAACTGTCCGAGCGGCCGCTCGGTGTCTTCTCCCGCCAGATCGTCCTGGCCGACATCCTCGACACCGAGCACATCTCCGCGGACTATGAGGCCGGCGTCCTGACGCTCCGTATCCCGATCGCCGAGCGGGCCAAGCCCCGCAAGATCAGCGTCAACAGCACCGGTGACCGCAGGGAACTCGACAGCTGATCCGGTGAAGGTGCCCCACCGGCCGGGGCCCGGGCGGTTTGCCTGCCATCCCGCCTGGGCCCGGCGGCACCGACTCCTCACTCCAGGCCGGACGACCGACCCCCGCGAAGAACGCGGTTCACGCGGAAACAGTCGGTCTACCGCAGGAAGACGACGGTCACGCAAGGAAAGCCGACGCGCCTCATGACTCTTCTCTCTCCCCCCGTGCCCCCTGCCCAGACGGCCGCCGCCACCTTCGAGCAGATGCTGGAGAAGGTGCGCTACGAAGGCGCCTACCCCACCCGCACCCAGGCCGAAGGCGTCGTACGCCGGGTAATCGCAGGCCTCGGCCGCCAGCTGACGGGCGCCGAGCGGATGGAACTGGCCGCTCGCCTCCCTCAGGAGGCAGCCGACATCCTTACCTCCCAGATCCCCACCGACAGGCATTTGACGGGCTGGGGCTTTGTGAAGGACCTCGCGGAGCGAAGCGGAGGCAGTCTGGCCACGACCCGCTGGGACACCGGGTCGGTGCTCGGCGTCGTCGCACGCCTGGCCGGAGACGACCTGACCACCCGGATCATCGGACAACTGCCCGACGGCTATGCCCTGCTGTTCGGACGGGCCCAGCTCGTCCGGGCCGCCTGACCGCCCGGCCCGGCGCCATCACCCAGAACGCATCGCACCTACCTGCAGTACGCCGCGCGGTACAACCGGATGGCCAGAGCTTCTGCCGTTCGACCGCGGCCAGTTGGCCACAGCAGCCGTATGCCCTCCTGGACTATTGCCGTCGCGGGCCGATGATGTAGCCCTCCGGCCATCCGTCGCCTGAGCGGGCTCACACAGACAGCACAAATCCCGGCAGCCAACAGGCTGCCGGGATCAGGAGTGCTACGCGCCTACTTGGGCCGGACGGCGTCCTTGGCCTTCTCCTTCGCCGCACGCAGGTCACCCTGGGACTCCTTGGCCTGACCCTGGGCCTTCAGGGACTCGTTGCCGACCACACCGCCGACGACCTTCTTGGCCTTGCCCTCGACCTGCTCACCCTTGGCCTGAGCCTTCTCGTCCGCAGCCACAACCACTCACCCCTGCCTCACATCGGAACTCACGTACGCCCTCCGTGTCACCCCAGAACGCATTCTCAAACCAGCGCGATGACCGCCACGCTTTCGCGGCCGCGGACCACCTAAGAAATACATAAGTCCCGCAGGAATGAAGATCGGACTGCAGGGCACACGATCGTCCGGAGGTTGATAACTATGGTTCCTATTCTTCTTGTTCTTCTGCTCGCCCTGATCCTCTTCGGTGCCGGTTTCGCACTGAAGGCACTGTGGTGGATCGCCGTCATCGTGCTGATCGTGTGGGTCCTCGGCTTCGTGATCCGCCCGACAGCAAGCGGCGGCAAGCGCGGCCGCTGGTACCGCTGGTAGACAGCCATAGCAACGGCAGAAGTCATGGGTGGGGCCCGACGTCACGGCGTTGGGCCCCACCCATGTCCCGTCCCGGTGACAGCAGGATGAGAGTGGTGATTCCTCTGGTTCGGGGTAGCCGGGGGGTCATGGCCGGAGGCGGCCGTGATGCCAAGAACCATGGCCCTCCAGCACGGCGCCTCCGGCCATCCGTGCTTTCCACAGCGCGCGAGCTCAAGATGCTCACTGGCACTCCTGAAGGAACGTCACCGAATTTGATGACGCCTAAAGAGCCTCCGGTTCGGGCTACGGACAGGTGACGACTTCCGTTGAGGGAGGCGTACTTTCTGAATTGACATATCTGGGGCCACAGCCGACCGCCGAGGCACCGACCTGACCGCATACAAGGTGGCGAGGAGCACTCGGACGACGCCGACACTCCTGCCTCGTCGTTGACATCGGCGTGGGAATCTTCGGCAAGCACGTCCTGCTCCGGCCAACACCGTGCTCATGGGCGACCAGTTCGAGCGGAAGATCTATGTCGGGCTCACAGGGACGCGATCAAGGAATACCCGAGTTCGACGACAACAAGGGGCACCGGAGACTCCGGCCACCACGAGCAGTCCGGCAGCCGGCACCAGCCCCAGCGCAACATCTGACGCCAGGGCCCGCGCCTATGCGCTGGATGCCTACCGGAGTGTCTCCGGCCGGTCCCCTTCGCACGCGTCGGGGCGGCGGCGCGGGAAGTTCCAGGGGCCTGGCCGGCTCAGGCCACGGCCGTTGGATCCGCGGGCTGGCAGGCGCAGCAGTATTCGGCGTTGATACGTGCTTCTTCGAGCTGTTCCTCGAGGATGACGAAGCGGCAGGCGGCCTCGATCGGCGTGCCCCGGGCACGGGAGGCAATGACCAGTTGGTAGCGGGAGTAGCAGCGGTGTCCGCCCGCGGAGCGCGGCGGGGTGATCAGGCGGGCTTCGCCGATCGCGCGGAGGAAGCTCTGCGTGGTGCCGAGGAGTTCGGCGGCCCGCCCCATTGTGTAGGCGGGGCAGTCATCATCGTCGAGCCGGTCGAACGAGTCGTCTGCTGTCATCGCACCTCTCTGCTGAACACGTGGAGGGGCCCTGGCACTGTTCGCGCCAGGGCCCCGAAGGAACTGCTACACCATCTGCCGGTCCTGATACTTCGCCCGCCTTCCGTGTCCGTCCGCAGCGAAGATCGTTACAAGAGACATCGCGCGCAGACATCTCAGATGCGCGTGAACTGAGGACCTGAACCGCGCCCGGTCTCGGGCCCTCAGCTTGAGCCCGGCCTCGTACCATCTGCGGGGCCGGGCTACTCGCTTCCCTTGGGGCCGCTGCATCGGGGCCGTAGCCGTCGCCATCGACACAGAAAAACTCAAGGGTCCTGCTCCCGCCGGCGATACCAGGAGCAGGACCCTCGCCTCTGCTACCTACCGTCTACGTCAAAATTGCCGACGCGGCAGACGTTGCCATCGGGCGTACGAGCACGCGGCCTCTTGATCACCCGTGTGCCATATCAGCCTGGCAGCGCCACGCTGCTCGGGGCATGTTGGGTGTGGCGGCCCGGTACCGACTCCACCCTCAAGGACCGGGCCGCCCATGCATCCCAAGTCCACCACTCATACCGCCATGCTGGAGGCCCTGCGACTTGACCGTTACCTCGTGACTGGTGTGCGGTGACCACAGGGCGGAGACAGGCTGATGTCGACTCGGACGGGTTCGGCGTTGCCGGCGCCGAGTGCGGCGAGGTGTTTGCGGACGACCTGGCGGCTACCGCGGTAGCCGCGTTCGCGGATCTCCAGGAACAGCTGGCTGCCGCTGACCTGGCCGAGGCTCTCGGTGAAGCGGCCGTTCAAGTACGGCTTGAACGGCTCGAGCACCCCCGCTGGACGGCGTTCGCAAGCGGAGGCCAGAAGCTGGTCGAGGTCGGTGTCGCGTAAGCGCCGGACGGTCTTGCGGTAGAGGTGGAGCCGGCGGGCGATGGCGCTGATGGTCCAGCCTGCCGCGACGAGCTTGTGCACGTCGGCGTGGCGGTGGCGGGTCCGTTCGACAATCTGCGTTCGCGGCAGCTCGTACAGCGGGAGCTGCATCAGCGGGGGTGCCTCGGGTATGCGGGCGGTCTCCTCAGCGGCGCGTTGCGCAGGCAGGCGCGTTGCTGGTGGCAGGCCTTCTCCACCGCAACGGCGAGGTTCTGCAGCAGGTGCCAGCGGCCAGCTCCGCTACGAGCAGATCGTTGCTGAACTGCGCAGTGCGGCCGGCCGACTGGCGCAGGACCAGTTCACTATCGGGGACAGGGCCCTGGAGATCGAGTCGATGGGTTCGGGCAGCGGACCGGTCCAGTACTCCGCGTGGTCGGTGGAGCAATCCCTGACCCGGCTGGTCAGGGACATCGGCCTGCCGGTGACAACGGTCGAACAGGCCCGATGGACGGCATCACGCTGGTCGGCCGACCGGCGCCGGGAAACGGAGCCGTTCCCGGTCCACCAGGTGCTGGCCCGCATCGACGACGACGCGGAACGGTTCGCCGCGATCGACAATCTCCCCGGCGGCAAGACCCACTGGATACTGGACGATGCCAGGCGCCGCGTCGAAATTCAGACGAAGATGCCCATCCCCCGCATGAGAAACTCACCGCGCCCCACCCGCCAGCCCGAAATCGGTGCTTACCGAGATGACGCCCGCGCCCGCAGAGCACGGCCAGCCTGAAGAAGGATCGGCCGGCCCACGCCGGAACGCTGTACGTGAGCGACACCGAGGGCACCGCTGATCTCCAGCGTGCGCTCCGTTGGTGCGATGGCGCCAACGAACTGGCGCCTACCCCGCAGGTCCTGCTCCTGCTGGCGACACCAGGAACAGGACCCTCGCCTCTACGCATCTTGATCACTGCGGGCCGTAGCGGACCTGCGGCCCAGTCGTTCACACCATGCGCGCCGACCGTGCCCGCCCGCCGTGGCCGACGCACAGTGGACGAGGGCCCAGCTTGTGCCATGGGGGCCAAGCCCTCACCTCTGGCCCGGGCCCGTCATTGCGGCTCTGGAGACCCGGGCCGCACCGCCCTTTCCCGGCCGCTCCACGGGTGACCCTGCTGAATTGGCGGCGCCGGGGGTTCGAGGCCCCATTGATGCTGTTGGCGGCCCCGAACGCCCCTCCGATGCACCCCCGGGCCGCCTCAGAACCTCCCGGCCTGACAACCCGGCGGGTGGCAGCGTCCAGAGTTCACACGGGATTCTGGGCCTCCTCGTCCACGCATGGAAGCGATATGGACGACCTGTAGGCCGCGAGGGCATCTGCCAGATCCGGTCGGCTCTCCAGCACCTCATGCCACTCCGGATCAGTCAGCAGACGCCTGATAAAGGCTGCCTCGTACATGGCGAAATGGCTCGGTGAAGGGGCGGTCATACCTGATCAACGGCTGAATCGGCGACTGGCAACGGCCCCGAATCCGCCCGATGGACCAGTCGTGGGAGATCTTGGTGGAGGTTTCCCAGACCGACAGCAGCCGGGTCACAAGGACCGGGGAAGGGCGCGTTCGACCTCCCCAGGTCACGGTCCTTCCCCGGCCAGCCACAAGCGCCTACCCCATCATCCCCGGGCCAGTCGCACCTGCCGGTCTCCGCGCCATTACGGCCGCCAGATGATCTCTCAGGCCTCATGCGTGACCATGCTCGGAATTGATCATGTCTCTGAGTCGGCATCGAGCGCAGATCGTACTGTTCCCTGGTTTCCAGGTCAGCGAGTCTCACTTTCGGCCTCCGGCTGTCAGGCCAGGATGGTGGCCCGCAGGCTCCGATGCCTCTGGGGACGGTGAAGCACGATGGCCGGTCCCTTCTTCCTGCCGTGATCGCCGACAATCCGCGAAACCTTTGGCGACGCCCACCTACCTGGCTATCTCAGCCCGTTCTTCTCCCCCTCCATTGACCGGGGCGCAACATCACCTACCGACAGCAACGAAGGGCTGGTGAGGGACTGTAAGACGTTCGGTGTAACTCCCGATCATGGAGGATGCGTCGATGACCAGTGAGAACGTGTCCGAGTCCGGAGCCGTCGAGCCCTCGAAGGCTGTGTCGGTGAAGGCCGTGGATGACCAGTTGATCGACGAGCTGGTGCACCGGGCCCAGGCCGAGGGGCTGCGGCTGACCGGTGAGGGTGGGCTGCTGCAGCAGCTGACCAAGCGGCTGCTGGAGTCCGCCCTGGAGGGCGAGATCACCGACCATCTCGGCTACGGCAAGCACGATCCGGCAGGCAAGGACGGCGGCAACTCCCGCAACGGCAAACGCTCCAAGACGGTGCTGACCGACGTCGGACCGGTGGAGATAACCGTGCCCCGCGACCGGGACGGCTCCTTCGAGCCGAGGATCGTCAAGAAGCGGCAGAAGCGCCTGACCGGTGTCGACGAGATGGTCATCTCACTGGCCGCGAAGGGCCTGACCACCGGCGAGGTCCAGGCCCACCTGGCCGAGGTCTACGGCGCCGAGGTCTCCCGCCAGACCATCTCCACCATCACCGACCAGGTCCTCGAGGGCATGGCCGAATGGCAGAACCGCCCGCTCGACATGATCTATCCGGTGATCTTCATCGACGCGATCCACGTGAAGATCCGCGACGGTGCGGTCGCCAACCGGCCCGTCTACGTGGCTCTGGCGGTCACCGCCGAGGGTCGGCGGGAGATCCTGGGGCTGTGGGCCGGCGACGGCGGCGAGGGCGCCAAGCACTGGATGCACATCCTCACCGAGATCAAGAACCGCGGCGTCAGCGACGTCCTCATGCTCGTCTGCGACGGACTGAAAGGCCTGCCCGAGGCGGTGGAGACGGTCTGGCCGCAGACGATCGTGCAGACCTGCGTGGTCCACCTGCTGCGGAATTCCTTCCGCTATGCCGCCCGTCAGGACTGGGACAAGATCGCGCGTCTACTCAAACCCGTCTACACCGCTGCGACCGAGGAGGCCGCGCTGGAGAGGTTCGCGGAGTTCGCCGAGGTCTGGGGCAGGAAGTATCCGGCGATCGTGAAACTGTGGGAGAACGCCTGGGAAGAGTTCACCCCGTTCCTGCGCTTCGACACCGAGATCCGGCGCATCGTCTGCACGACGAACGCGATCGAGTCGGTCAACGCCCGCATCCGTCGGGCGGTCAAGGCCCGCGGACACTTCCCGAACGAGCAGGCCGCCCTGAAGTGCGTCTACATGGCGATCATGTCGCTCGATCCCACCGGCAAGGGCCAGGCCCGCTGGACCATGCGCTGGAAGACCGCACTGAACGCCTTCGACATCACCTTCGACGGCCGCCTCTCCGCAGCCCGTCAGTAACCCCAACTACCCCCAGTTACACCACTCGTTTGACAGTCCCGAAGGGATCGAGAAGACCGGCGACGCGGACAGGGTCGGCAGTGTCAGCGCGATTCAGGAGAGCTTGCCTCAGCCGATGCGAATCCCGGTCTGCGGGCACGGATGGGGCACGGTCCTCGCCTCGGTCCTCGATGTGCGGGGCGACCCAGTCTGTCGCCGGACGGCGACCGGGACGGACTGAGGCACGACGGGGGCATCGGGTGGACTGGGAGCTGGGGGCGGCCGGCCTCGCGGTCGGGATG
>NZ_JBIAQM010000051.1:0-43551 GCF_042888945.1 Streptomyces sp. NPDC002698 | reverse complement strand
GGGGGGGGGGGGGGGGGGGGGGGGGGGGGGGGGGGGGGGGGGGGGGGGGGGCGCGCGGGGGGGGGGGGGGGGGGGGGGGGGGGGGGGGGCCGGGGCGGGGGGGGCCCCCCGCCCCCCCCCCCCCCCCCCCCCCCCGGCCCACGTCCCTGCGAACGCCCGGTCAGGGCGGCCACCGTGGCGGTGGCCCACCGGGCGGACGGCCGCCGGTCCCTCCCGGGAGGGACCGGCGGCCGTCGTCCGTTCACCCTTTGGCGCGGTGCGGCGAGATGCCCCGGATCACTCCCAGGTCCAGCAGATCCTGCGGCCGGAGCCGGAGTTGGGCCGCCGTGGCCCGGACCTCGTCGGCGGGCCGCTTGAGGATGGCGGCCGCCGACTCCGGCGCGATGACGGAGAAGTAGCTGTCCGGTGTGGCCCAGGTGTTGCCCGGAGCGGCCAGCGCCAGCGCACCGCCCGAACCGCCCTCGCCGATCACCAGCGTGGTGACGGGCGTCCGGGCCGTGGCGACCGCCGCGAACAGGTCCGCGATCGCCGCCCCGGCCCCCTGCCGCTCGGCGAGCGCGTCGTTCGCGGCGCCCGGGGTGTCCACCAGCGTCAGGACCGGGATGCCGAGCCGTCCGGCCATCCGGACCAGCCGGGCGGCCGTGCGGTATCCGGCCGGACGGGTCGGGGTCCCGCGCTGTGCGGCGTACGCGACGGTCCGCCCGTCGTACGCGCGGCCGAAGCCGCACAGCACGCCGTCGTCGGTGCCGCCGCAGCGGTCCCCGCCGATCGCGACCCGGCGAGTGAAATACGCGTCCAAGTAGGCTTCGGCGCGCGGCCGTTCGGCGGCCCGGGCGCGCCGCACCGCGTCCCAGCCGGTCGCGGGCGGATCGGTCGCCTCACCCAGCGCGGCCGGGACGGGCGCCGCCCCGTCGGCGGGACGGGTGAGCAGGTCCAGCCACAGGGCGAGCGCCTCCCGCAGCCCGTCCTTCGGTACCAGGGCGTCGACCGAGCCCGCCGCGACCTGCGCCTCGGCCGTGTACGCGGCCGGGTCCGCGTCGGGCGGGCGGACCCGGGAGCCCGCGAAGGCGACCTGGGCGCCCGGCAGCGCCAGGGTCACATCGGCGCCCGCGCCGAGCGTGGCCCAGCCGCCGCCCGTCGTCGGGTCCCGCAGGACCGCGATCTGCGCGAGTCCCGCCTCCCTGGTGAGCGCCGACTGCCGTGCCACCCGCTGGAGCTGGGTCAGCGCGAGCATGCCCTCCTGCATCCGGCTGCCGCCCGTGGCGACGAGCGAGACGACGGGCAGCCGGTGCGTACGGGCATGGTCGTAGGCCGCCTCCAGACGGTCCCCGGCGCGTTCGCCGAGGGAACCGCCGAGGAAGCCGAACTCGAAGGCGACGAGGACGGCGGTGACCGGACCGAGCGGAGGCCTGCCGTCGGTCGTGGTGCCGAAACTCGCCGTCCCGAAGGTCGCGGTGCCGCAGACGACGGACTCCTCCTCGCCGGTGCGGTCCGCCGCGTGCGCCCGCGCCTCGCCGTACCCCTTCCAGGAGAGCGGGCCGTCGGGCGGGAACCCGCTGTCGGAGGAGGGGAGTTCGGCGAAGCTGTCGGTGACCAGGGCGATGGCCTCACGGGCCGAGATCCGTTCAGTCACGCGGCAGCTCCCGCTTCAGGATCTTGCCCATGTCGTTGCGGGGCAGCTCGTCCAGGAAACGCACGGTGCGAGGCCGCTTGTGCGGGGCCAGCAGGCGGGCGACGTGGTCGGCGAGCGCGTCGGCGGACGGCGGCGCGTGAGGGTCGAGCGGGACGATCCAGGCCGCGACGCGCTCACCGAGGTCGGCGTCCGGTTCCCCGGCGACGGCGGCCTCGCGCACCCCCGGGTGTTCGAGGAGCGCGTTCTCGATCTCGCCCGCGCCGATCTTGTGGCCGCCGCTCTTGATCAGGTCGGTGGCCTTGCGGCCGACGATACGGACCGAGCCGTCGGGATCGAGGACCGCCATGTCACCCGTGCGGAACCAGCCGTCCGCCGTGTGAGCGGCGGCGGTGGCGTCGGGCCGGTTCAGGTACTCGGTGAAGAGGTTCGGCCCGCGCACCTGGATCTCGCCGACGCTCACGCCGTCGTACGCGCCGGTCGGGGTGCCGTCCGCCTCGTACCCGGCGATCGTCGTCCCGTCCTCCTCGACGAGCCGCAGACCGACGCCGGGCAGCGGCACGCCGACCGTGCCGGGGCGGGCCTCCCCGTCCGCCCGCACGCTGGTGTTCATCAGAGTCTCCGTCATGCCGTACCGCTCGACGACCCCGCGACCGGTCGCGGCCCTGATCCGCTCGTGGTCGTGCAGGGGCAGCGCCGCGGAGCCCGACACCAGCAGCCGCGCCCGGCCCAGCGCCCCGGCGAGCCCGGGGTCCTCGCCGAGCGCCTCGGCGAGCCGGTGGTACATCGTCGGCACCCCGAACACCATGGTCGCCCCGGCGTCCAGCTCCCGCGCCACGCCCTCGGCGCTGAACCGGCCCAGATGCCGTACGGACCCGCCGCGCCGCAGCGGGCCCAGAATGCCGATGATCAGCCCGTGCACATGGAACAGGGGCAGACCGTGCACCAGCACGTCGTCGCCGGTCCACTGCCAGGCGTCGGCCAGGGCGTCCAGCGTCGCGGCGATCGCCCGGCGCGGGATGACCGCGCCCTTGGGCGGCCCGGTGGTGCCGGAGGTGTAGACGACCAGGGCGGGGGCGGCGGGGTCGGTGACGGTCCCGGGGGCCGTGGCGGGGGCGGTGGGTTCGCCGGGCGCGGCGGAGCCCGGGGCCCCCGCGCCGCCGGAGACCCCGGCCGCCGCCCCCGCTTCCCCCTCCGTGTCCGTCTTCGCGTCGGCGTCCGCGTTCACCTGGACGTCGATACGGTCCAGCGTCCCGAGCGGAGCGGGAAGGACGTCCCCCGGGGCCGCGAGCACCAGGGACGGCGCGCTGTCCCCCACGATGTGGCCGAGTTCCGTCTCCCCGGACTTCGGGTTCAGCGGTACGGCCGGCACCCCGGCGAGCAGCGCGGCGACGACGCCGACGGCCGTCTCCAGGGTCGGCGTCGCCCAGACGGCGACCCTCCCGGCACCGCCGAGCCGTACGGCCAGCGCTTGAGCGGAGGCGGCCAGTTCCGCGTACGTCAGGGAACGATCGCCGAAGCGCAGCGCGGACCGGTCCGCGACCGAACCGCCCACCAGGGCCGGGAAGAGGGAGAACACGAGGACTCCTTGCCGAGAGGACTTCACCGGGAGGGACAGGCTCTTCCTACACGATCGGGCTCCGGGATCGGGTGGCCCGCCGCACGATCGCGCCGAGGACGTGGAGGGGGCGCGCAGGCGCCGTAAGGATCGTTCCCAAACCGGGAACGATCGCCGGGGAACCGTGGCGTGGACGGACCCGGACACGTAGTGTCGGCCTCGCGTCACAACTTGACGAGTCAACTGCCGGGAGACCTTTGGTGAGTGAGTCCCCGTCGCTCTTTCCCGACGTCCTGCCCGACGGCGAGGGGGCGGAGCGATGACGACGAAGCCGTCCGGCTCCGTCGGAAGGTTCGTGGCGGCGCTGCGTCCGCGCGGAGCCCGCTCCGAGATGCGGGCGCTCGCGGTGGAGCTCGGCCGGGTACTGCGCAGAAGGATCGATACGCCCGTCGACATGAGGGAGCTGGCGCAGGCCCTCTGCGAGGAGATGAGCCGGCGCCGGGGCGGCCGTCCGGTCCAGCTCCGCTTCGAGCGTTTCCCCGACGAGATCGAAGTCACCGGTCTGTGGATGGAGTTCGGCGACTTCGACCTCGTCGTCGTCGAGGAGCGCGCCGAGGCGGTGCAGCAACTCGTCATCCTGGGACACGAGTTGTGGCACATGAAGGAAGGCCACCGCGACCATCACGTGGACGGCGCCAGGGCCGTCGCGCGGGCGGCCCTCTCGGACCGTTCCGGCTGGCACGACTCCGGCCCCCGGGCGACGCCGTTCCGGCAGGAGGTCGCCCGCGCCGTCGCCGCCCGCGACGGATCACGTCAGGCGGACGAGGCTCAGGCCGAGGCCTTCGGCCTGCAACTGGCGAGCGTCTTCCGCACCTGGGTGACCGGCCCCGGCGACAGCGCCCCCGTCGACCCGGTGGGCCGCGCCATCGAGACCTCCCTCGGCTACCGCAGGCCTCAGGACTGACCCACGGGCTTTCCCGTACCTGTCCGGTCCGGCAGGTACGGGGACCTGTCCGGTACGACAGGCCCTAACCGAACCGGAGTCCGTCCGGACGGGCCGCCGCCTCGACCACGTCCGCGACGACGCAACTGACGTTGTCCGGCCCCCCGGCGTCGTTCGCCGCCCCGATCAGGGCCCGGACGGCCGCGTCGGCGTCGGGAGCGGAGGCGAGGAGCCGCTCGATCCCCTCGTCCGGCACGACGGTGGACAGGCCGTCCGAGCAGAGCAGGTAGCGGTCGCCCGGCCGGACGTCGTGCAGCCGCAGATCGGGTACGTGCGCGTCGCTGCCCAGCGCCTTGAGCAGGATGGCGCGCTGCGGATGCGTGGTCGCCTCCTCCGGGGTGAGGCGGCCCTCGTCGATCATCGACTGGACCACCGTGTGGTCGTGGGTGATCCGGAGCAGCCCGCCGTCGCGCAGGACATAGGCCCGGGAGTCCCCGATGTGGACGAGCGCGAGCTGGGAGCCGGTCCACACCAGGGCCGTGAGCGTGCTGGCGGTGACACCTCCGTCCGGGGCCCCGTCCGTGGCGTGTCGCGGTACCAGGTCCGCCACGGCCTGTGCCGCGCCCTCCACGGCGTCCTCCAGCAGGTTGAGCACGCCACCGGCCGACAGCGGCTCGTCGTCCAGGAACGTGAGGGCCCGTACCGCCGCCGTGCTCGCGGGGGCGCCGCCCGGCCCGCAGCCGTCGGCGACCGCGAGGACGCGGGCGCCCGCGTGGACGCTGTCCTGGTTCGCCGCACGGACCCGACCGGTGTCGGAGTGTGCGGAGTAGCGGAGTTCCAGCATGCTGGTGTCCTTTCCCGGGGACGGTGACAGGTGGTTCACGAGGAACGCCGCCAGATCCCGGCGGGCGGCCGTCTCGGCCTCGACCCCGGCCCAGTACGCGCCGATCTCCCGCGCGGCCGGCCCCGGTTCCAGGGCGCACACCAGCCGGATCCGGGCGAGCGGCATGCCGAGCCGCCGCAGCCACGCGACCAGCCGGGCCTCTCGGAGCTGCCCGGCCGCGTAGTAGCGGTAGCCGGTCTCGGGGTCCACCCGGGCGGGGCGCAGCAGCTCCAGTTCGTCGTAGAGCCGCAGTGCCTTGGGCGACAGCCGGGAGGCCTTCGCGAAGGCCCCGATCGTCAGCATGTCCACGCGTCCACCCCGTCGCTCCGTGTCCGGGCCGTACCTGGTCCCGGCCCTGGTCCTGGTTCCTCGTTCCGCCACCGATGCTGGGCCCTGACCCTTGGTGAAGGTCAAGTGCGGCCCGTCAGGGAGCGCGGGCGGTTGTTACCCTGCGGCGGGGCTCGCCCCGGGACGGCGTCCCGACGGGGTGCGCCCGATGCCGTGCACCGATGCCGTGCAGCGGTGCCGTGTCGCGGTGTCGGTGCCGTACGAGGAGGAGTCCGAAGTGGCCCGTATAGCGCTCGTCACCTACGACCCGGGCGAGGAGCCCGGCGCCGACCGGGATCTGCCGGTGCTGAGGGGAGCACTGGAGGACGCCGGGGCGGTGGCGGAGATCGTGCACTGGGACGATCCCGCGGTCGACTGGGCGCGGTTCGACCTGGCGCTGATCCGGTCGACCTGGGACTACAGCCGGCGTGTGGCGGAGTTCGTGGGGTGGGCGGAGCGCTGCGCGGGGCTCACGCGGCTGATGAATCCGGCGCCGGTCGTGCGGTGGAACACGGACAAGCGCTACCTCGGGGACCTCGCGGACGCGGGGGTGCCGGTCGTGCCGACCCGGTATCTCGCGCCGGGGGACCCGGTCGACCTGCCCGGCGAGCACGAGTTCGTCATAAAGCCCACGGCGGGGGCGGGGGCGCGCTACGCCGCCCGGTACACGCCGAAGGAGCGGGAGAGGGCCCTCGGGCAGCTCGCGCGGATGCACGCCGAAGGGCTGACCGCCATGGTCCAGCCGTACGTGACGGACATCGACAGCCGGGGCGAGCGCGCGCTCCAGTTCTTCGGCGGACGGCTGCTGCACGCCAGTCGCAAGGGAGCCGTGCTGGAGCCGGGGACGCCCTACGACGGAGACAAGACGCCCCACCCGCGCCTGGAGGTCTGGGAGCCTACTGCGGCCGAACTGGATGTCGCCGAAAGGGCGTTGGCCGCCGTCCCGGGAGGCGCGGACAGCGTGCTCTACGCCCGGGTCGACCTCGTCGACGGCGCCGACGGCGAGCCCTGGCTGATGGAGCTGGAACTCGTCGAGCCGAACCTCTTCCTGTGGCTCCACCCCGGGTCGCTGCCCGTCGTCGTGGACCGCGTCATCGAGGCCGCCGCTCCCTGAGGGGCTCGTCCCGGAGCCCTCGGTCCCGTCGGCACCCCTCCCCGGACCGGCGACCGCCCCCGGACCGGCGAACCCCGAGGAGCGGCGAACCCGAGGAGCGGCGGCCGCGGACCTGTCCGCGACTACCGCCCGGGATCCCCGGGGTGTTCCGGCACGGGCCCCTTGACGTCCACCCGTTGCAGCAGCCCCCAGGTGAACTCCGCCGCGCACGCGTGCGGCACGCCCGACGCGTCGGGCGCCGTGAACGCCAGACCCCACCGGGTCGGGGCCGTGCCCTCCAGGGGCCGGGCTGGGGCGAAGGCGCGGGCCGCCTCGTCGACCGTGCAGCTCCAGGGGGCCAGGTCCTCCAGGGTCTCCAGTGCCGGGGCGGGGGCGCCCGGGGCCCGTACCAGCCATTCGTTCCAGACGACGCCGTTCGGGGCGAGCAGGACCTCGAAGCGCAGACCGGGCCACAACGGCACCGGCCATCGCAGGGCCTCGCAGGCCAGATCGCCGATCCGGCGCTCGGACGCGGACTCGGGGGCGCCGAGGACCGAGCGGTGGCGCGAGGCGGCGGACCGTCCGCGCGGGGAGTGCAGCATCGCCTGCCAGCGCCGGTTGGCCTCGCGCATGTCCGCGACGGACACCCCCAGCTCGTGACGGGCGTCCTCGACCAGGCCGGGATTGTGGTCGGCCATGCGGCGCAGCAGGACGAGCTGGAAGTCGAGCGGGGTGAAGGGGGCGGCGGGGCGTTTGGCCGGCATGCGCTCCATGGTCGCGCACCCGGCCCCCGGCGGGGCGCGGCCCGTCGTGAGCCGGCGCGGGGGCGTGCGAGCGGGGCCCCGTAAACCATTGCCCGCCCCCGGGTGAATGACTAGCCTGTGTTCGTCATCCCGATCGTCTGTTGAAATTTCGAACAAAAGAGAGGGGGCCGGTTGTGGGACGCCTCGTACCTGCCGTGACCCGGGCTCTGGACATACTGGAGCTCTTTCTCGACGGGGACGGGACGCTCTCCGCCCCCGACATCGTGCGCAAGCTCCAGCTGCCGCGCACGACCGTGCACGAGCTGGTGACCACGCTCGCCGCCCGGTCGTACATCGTGCAGGTGCCCGGCCAGCCGGGACGCTACCGGCTCGGCGTGCGCCCGTACCAGCTCGGCAGCCGCTACGCCGAGCAGCTCGACCTCGCGGCCGAGGGCCAGCAGGTCGCCCGTTCCGTCGCCGAGACCTGTGACGAGACCGTACACGTGGCGATCCTCGAAGGCACCGACGTCATCTACATCGCGAAGGTCGACTCCACGCACGCGGTGCGCATGGTCTCGGCGGCCGGCCGCAGGCTTCCCGCGCACTGCACCTCCGTCGGCAAGATGCTGCTCGCCTCCCTCTCCGAGCCGGAGCTGACCTCACGCGTCCCGGACGACGCCGACCTCGTGGCGATGACCCCGAACAGCATCACCGAGCCGGGCGCCCTGCGCGAGGCCCTCGCCGAGATCCGCAGCCGCGGGATCGCCGTGGAGAGCCGTGAGTCCAACCCGGACGTCAGCTGTGTCGCCGCCCCCGTGCGCGACCGGGCCGGACAGGTCGTCGCCGCGCTCTCGATCTCCGTGCCGATGATCCGCTGGAGCGACGAGCGCCGCGTCGAACTGGAGCAGCTCGCGGTGAAGGGCGCCGCGGACCTGTCCGAGCGGCTCGGCCACCGGAGCGCGCGGTGAGCGCCGTCGAGGTCGCGGTCCGGGCGCACGCGGCCCTCGGCGAGGGCCCGACCTGGGACGCCCGGGCGGGGCGGCTCATCTGGGTGGACATCCTCGGCTCCCGGATCCACACCTACGACCCCGTCTCCGGTCGCCGCACGGTGCTGGCCACCGAGCAGCACGTGGGCGCGGCCAAGCCCCGGGCCGGCGGCGGACTGGTCGTCAACCTCCGTGACGGAGTGGGTCTTTACGGGCCGGCCGGGTCCGGCGAGTCCCCCGCGGTGGCGGGGGGATCCACCGGGACCGCGCCGGCCGGCGGTTCGTTCCGCTGGCTGCACCGGGAACCCGTGCCCGGCCGGCGGGCCAACGACGCGGCGGTCGCGCCCGACGGCTCGCTGTGGTGCGGCACCATGCGCTACGACGAGGCGCCCGGCGGAGGCACGCTCTCGCGGATCGCCCCCGACGGCACGGTCCGTCCCATCCTCGACGACGTGAGCGTCAGCAACGGCACGGGCTGGACCCCCGACGGCCGCCGTGTCTACTACATCGACTCGCCGACCCGCCGCATCGACGTGTTCGACATCGGGGACGATCAACTGCCGTTCGACAGGCGTCCGTTCGCCACCGTGGAGGACGGATTCCCCGACGGTCTGACGGTCGACGCGGAGGGCGGCGTCTGGGTGGCCCTCTGGGACGGCGGGGCGGTCCGCCGCTACACGCCGGACGGCGAGCTGGACCGGGTTCTCGAACTGCCCGTCCGCCGCCCCACCGCCTGCGCGTTCGGCGGCGCCGACCTCACCGACCTCTACATCACCACCGCGCGTACGGGCCTCGCGGCACCGCACCCGATGTCCGGCTCCCTGCTCGTCGTCCCCGGCGCGGGCAAGGGTCTGCCGCAGCCGGAGTTCGCCGGATAACCGAACGCCCGCGAGTCCCCGCCCGGTCGACGGCCACCGGACGGGGACTCGCTTTTTCACGCGCCCACCGTTTCCGGCGCCCGTATTCTCCGGCGCCCAGCCTCTCCGGCGCCCTCCGTCTCGTGCACCCGACGCCGTTTCGAGCGCCCGGTTTTTGCGCAAACCATTGACGAGAAAGCGCTTCCTACGACAACGGCACACCCAAGCTGGGCCTGAACCGGCTGACCTGGACCGCGAACGGCTGGCCGAGCCTGCGCCAGTGCCGCGGCACCAGGGCCTGTCGTTCGGACCATGCGGCGGGACGCGGGGCAGACCCTGGGCCGCCCGTACCCGAACGCATCCGAACGCTTCCGCACTCGCTCACGGGCCCGCACCCGACCCGCTTCCGCACCCGCTCACGGGCCACCGCACCCGCCGCCCCCGCGGCTGAACCGTCCCATCCTCCGGCGCCCCGAAAGGACACCATGCGTACCGCCCGCTTCGCCCTCGACCCCGCCTTCACCATCGGCGAGGTCGACCCCCGTCTCTTCGGTTCCTTCGTCGAGCACCTCGGCCGCTGCGTCTACACCGGCATCTTCGAACCCGGCCACCCGGCGGCCGACGCCGACGGCCTGCGCACCGACGTGCTGGAGCTCGTCCGCGAGCTCGGTGTCACGGCCGTCCGCTACCCCGGCGGCAACTTCGTCTCCGGCTACGACTGGGAGGACTCGGTGGGCCCCGTCGAGGAGCGGCCCCGCCGCCTCGATTTCGCCTGGCGCTCCACCGAGTCCAACCGCTTCGGGCTCAGCGAGTACATCGGCTTCGTGCGCAAGATCGGCCCGCAGGCCGAGCCGATGATGGCCGTCAACCTCGGCACCCGCGGGGTCGCCGAGGCCCTGGCACTCCAGGAGTACGCCAACCACCCCTCGGGGACCGCCCGTTCCGACCGGCGGATCGCGCACGGCGACAAGGACCCCTTCGGCATCCGGCTGTGGTGCCTCGGCAACGAGATGGACGGCCCCTGGCAGACCGGCCACAAGAGCGCGACGGAATACGGCCGGCTCGCCGCCGAGACGGCCCGCGCGATGCGGCAGATCGAGCCCGGCCTCGAACTCGTCGCGTGCGGCTCGTCCGGACAGGGGATGGCGACCTTCGCCGAGTGGGAGGCGACGGTCCTCGCCGAGACGTACGACCTCGTCGACCACATCTCCCTGCACGCCTACTACGAGGAGACCGACGGCGACCGGGACTCCTTCCTCGCCTCCGCCGTCGACACGGAGTCGTTCATCGAGAACGTGGTGGCGACCTGCGACCACGTGGGCGCCCGGCTGAAGTCCAAGAAGAAGATCAACCTCTCCTTCGACGAATGGAACGTCTGGTACCAGAGCCGGTCCGACCCGCACCCGGTCGAGGACTGGCAGGAGGCCCCGCGTCTGCTGGAGGACGTCTACTCCGTCACGGACGCGGTCGTGTTCGGCTCGCTGCTCATCGCGCTGCTGCGGCACGCGGACCGGGTGCGTGTCGCCTGTCTCGCCCAGCTCGTCAACGTCATCGCGCCGATCATGACCGAACCGGGCGGCCCCGCCTGGCGGCAGACGACGTTCCACCCGTTCGCGCAGGCCTCGGCCCACGGGCGCGGGCAGGTCCTCGACGTCCGGGTGGACTCACCGACGTACGAGACCCGCAGGTACGGCGAGGCGGACCTGCTGCACGCCACCGCGGTACGCGCCGAGGACGGATCGGTCACCGTCTTCGCCGTCAACCGCGGCCAGAGCGAGCCGCTGCCGCTCGAAGTGGCCCTGAACCGGCTGGGGCTGACGTCGGTCGTCGAGCACAGCGCGCTCGCCGACGCCGATCCGGACGCCGTCAACAGCCTGCACGACCAGGAGCGGGTGACCCCGCACCCGGTCGAGGGGACCACGCTCCGGGACGGCACGCTCAGCGCCGTCCTGGAGCCGCTGTCCTGGAACGTGATCAGGCTCGTCTAGAGCCCCTTCCTCACCCTTCCTCACGCGCTCCCCGGGCCGGGGGAGGCGACCGGTGTCACCGGCACTCCTCCGGCCGCGCTGCCCAGCAGCGTCAGTTCCACCCGGCCGGGGCCCGCGGGCGTGGTCCCGTCGGACAGCACCGCGAGGGCCAGCGTGTTGTGACCCCGGGTGCGCAGCACCCCGTTGGGGAGGACGAACGTGTGCTGCGGGCCCACGTCGTTGATGTACTGGCCCATGTTCCAGCCGTTCAGGAAGATCTGGACACGATAGGCGCGGGCCGGATCGTCCGTGAGGGTGAGCCCGATCGACGCGTCCACCCCGCTGTCCACACCGAGCCGGAATCCGGTGCGGTACCAGGTGACGCCCTGGCGCCGCTCGGCGCACGGGAAGCCGACGGCATTCCAGCCGCCGTCCGCGAAGCCCGGCAGATGCCAGCCGTGGCGTTCCCCGTGCAGACCTCCGGCGTTGAGCGGTCCGCGCACCGGGTCGGGGGCCGCCTCGCCCTGGATGCGCCAGCGGACCGCCGGAGCGGCCCCGGCGAAGGTGACGGCCGTCAGGCCCCGGGCCGCCTTGTGCGTGTCGTCGGCCTTGCCGTCCTGGTCGTGCTGCATCCGCCGGACCAGGACGGACAGCACATGGGACCGCCGCTCCCGGGGCCGGACGGGGAAGGTGGCGGTGGCCGCCCAGGTGCCCTTGCGCACGGTCTTCTTGTCCGGCACCGGCATCCGGTGGGTGCCGAGCGGTTCGCCGTCCAGCCAGGCCATCAACAGCCCCTGGGTGCCGGCGACATAGGTCAGCGACACCGAGTCCGCGCCGTCCGCGTCCGCGTCCGCGAAGTGTCCCCGGTACCAGACGTCTCCGTAGTGGAAGCCGTAGTCGTCGGCGAACAGCACGGGCTGCCCGGCGGGCACCGGGGTGACGCTGTACGAGGACGTCCTGTCGGTCACCCGCCATCCGGTGTCGTCGTGATCGGGGTCCGACTCGGGATTCCCCTCGGCCCGGCGCCAGCCGGTGAGCGCGGGCAGCCGCACCCGGCCCGGTCCGGCCAGCGGCCGCTCGGCCCGCAGACTCCCGGAGGGGGTGGCGTGGGCCTTCAACGCGTGCTCGTTCCAGACGAGTTCGGTCACCCCGCGGGGCCCCCACACCTCCAGGTCCGCCGTCCCCGCCGTGTCGCCGGTGAGACGCGCGGCCGTGCCGCGCAGGACGGCCGTGCGCAGCAGCGCCGGGCCGCGCACCAGCACCGGACCCGACGGGGTGTCGTGGCGCCACAGCGAACGGGAGCTCTCGTCGTCGGCGAACAGCAGCAGGAGGGGAGCCCCGACCCCGCCGCCCTCCACCCGGACCCGGGTGATGCCGTCGAGCACGGCGTCGATCCGCAGGACCCCGTCCTCGTAGCCGTACCCGGCCTCTCCGTCCAGCACGGTGACCTTCGGTTCGCCCGTGGCCTCCAGACAGGTGCGCGTGGACTCGCCCGCCCGGCCGGTGAACACGGCGATGTCCTGCCGTCCCGCGGCCAGCCACAGCATCGGCTGGGCGGTGGACCAGCTCAGTTTCCGGCGCCCCAGGGAGATCCCGGCGGCGAGCAGCCGTGCGTCGAGACCCGGCACCGGCACCTCGACGGCCGTTCCGGCGAGCGCCAGGGTCGCGACGGCCTCGGTGGGGGAGTCGTTGCGCAGCACATGGAAGCGCGCCCGCGTGTCCGGATTGACCAGGTGGTACGCCTTGATGCCGGGGCCCGCCCCCGTGCCGTCGCCGGGGAGCGGCTCGGCGCGGTCGAGCTTGGCCAGGTCGGGCACCGACTGCAGCAGCCGGCCGATCTGGTGCATGGGGAGGAGCTTCTCGGTCGGCCGGCGTGCCTCGTCGATGGCGGCCCCGTAGTCGTACGACGTGTAGACGATCGGCGCGGGCAGCCAGCCCCAGGAGGTGCCGCCGAAGGTCATGTAGACGTTGTGGACCGTGATGCCGTTGGCGAGGTTGGTGAGGTAGAAGCGCCGTTCGTAGGCCGCGTCCCGGGTGCGGCGGGACTCGGCGTACCCGAGGCCGTCGAACTCCGTCCCGCCCCACGGATCGAACCAGCCGCCGCCGAACTCGGGGATGAACCCCGGGGTGTCCGGGCTGGCGGTCGAGCCGCCCTTCATGCCGCCGGGGCCGAAGTACCCCCAGTCCGGAGGTGTCTTGAAGGGGGAGGGATAGCCGTCGAAGCCGTACAGGTAACGCCCGCGCTCGCCGCCCGTGTCGAAGGTGCCGGGGGCCCAGTGCCCGTTCCTGCCCTTGTCGTTGTGGAAGAGGGGGACGTCGATGCCGTCGGCGCGCACCTTGGCGTACAGGTGAGCCATGTAGTCACGGCCCGCGGGCTCGTCCACATGGTTGTCGTACTCGTTCTCCAGCTGGTACAGGACGATCGTGCCGCCGCCGTCGGTGTAGAGGTGGCGGGCCGCGATGCGGTCGACCGCGGTGAGCCACCCGTCGACGTGCTTCAGGTAGGTGGGGTCGGACGTGCGGGCCACCCCGGGGGTGGCCGTCAGCCAGCCGGGGAAGCCGCCGGCGTCGACCTCGGCGTTGATGTACGGGCCGGGGCGCAGGATGACGTACAGCCCGGTCTCGGCGGCGGTGCGCAGGAAGAGATCGAGGTCGCGGACCCCGGTGAAGTCGTACTGCCCGGGTGCGGGGGAGTGGTAGTTCCACGCGACGTAGATGCTGACCGCGTTGTAGCCGTGGGCGCGCATCTTCTGCAGGACGTCCCGCCACAGGGACGGGCTCGGCAGCCGGAAGGGGTGGAACTCGCCCGACCAGATCACCAGGCGCCTGCCGTCGATCAGCATCGAGTAGCGGTCGAATCCGACCGTGTGCTTCCCGCCGTCGGCGGTGGGCGGCGCGGGCGCGGGCCCGGTGGGTGCGAGGGGCGCCCTTCCGGCCGCGCACGCCTCGTCGCTCCCGGAGCCGCTCACTGAGAGGCCGAGGGCCGCGGTGCCGGCGAGTGCGTTGAAGGTACGTCTGCTCAACACCATGCGGGTTCTCCCGGAGGACGGCGACGGGGCTTCCCCCGCTCGGTCCGAGCCCGGGAAGCCGGGGGAAGGTGCGGCCATTGTCCACAGGGGCAGGTCATTTGATGGTCGTACGACGATTCCGGCGCGGGGGGATTACGCGAGATGGCCGCGAGCGGAGCGGGCGGCGTGCCGGATGCGGCGGCTTCGTCGTTCCGCCGGCCGGCTGGCCGCTGACCGGGATGGTCGTCCCGACGGTCGCGGCCGGGGGCGGCCCGCGGGTGCGCGGACCGCCCCCGGCCTCCGTGGGGGGAGGGTCCGGGTCAGCTCGTCTCGACGCCGAGCGTCAGGGTGCCGGTGTAGCCGGCGGAGGTGGTGCTGCCGAGGGCCGTCAGGGTCAGGAGGCCCGAGGAGGCGCCCCCGTCGTCGTAGATGGAGTCCTGGGCGAGGGTGGTGCGGGTGACCGTGTTGGTGGAGTACGGGGACACCCTGGCCATCGCCGCGGTGATCGTCTCGCTGCAGAAGAGCTGGCCGGTGTGGAGTTCCCTGCCGCCGGTGAAGGAGCCGTCGGAGGTGAGGGTGACACCGGTGTGCACCTTGACGTGGATGTGCACGCAGCGGCCCCGGTACCAGCCGGGGTAGATCGTGGTGATGTTCGCGACGCCGGACGTGTTCGTCAGGACGCCGCCGCGCAGGAACGTGCCGTCGTCCGGCTCGCTGTGGCCGTTGTTGCCGACGAAGCCGGAGTACTCGCCGAGCGCGTCGCAGTGCCAGATCTCGACGAGGGCGTTACTGATCGGCACGCAGGTGTCGTCGTCGACGACGGTGAGCACCAGCTTGAGCGGGGCGCCCGCCTTGCCTTCGGTGACATTGGCGCGGACGAGCTGGCCGTCGAGGTAGTAGGGGCCTTCGGTCATCTCCTTGGTGAGGGTGCAGACGGCCGCCGCGGCGGGGGCCGCGTCCGCCGGGTCGGCGACGGGGGCGTGGGTGGGGGCGGGGGCGACGGGTGCCGCGGCGGCCACGGCGAGTGCCGCGGCCGAGGCGCCCGTGGCGATCAGTACGGTCCGGCGCCCGAGAGGGGCCTCCGACGTGTCTTTCGTGGGGGAATCTGTCATGAACACGGCACCGTAGGGACGGTTGCTGTCGGTCGGCTGTCAGTTCCGTAAAGCGACAGCGCGTCAAGCTCCATGTCGGACACGTTGTCCGGCCGCCTGCCGCGCGGGGGTGCGGCAGGGCGGGGACATGGAAGAAGCGGAGACGCCGGGGGTTCGGTCCGCCCGGCGCTCCGCTGTGTGGTCCGGCACCGGAACGCGGCGCGGGACACGAGGGTCCTCGGGCGCCGGGCGGGGATACCGCTGCCCCTGCCCGCACCCTCGGTCGTGGCGGTTCCCCGCGCCCGGCCCGTGGGGAGGCCGGCCACGCGGGGGTCCCGCCCGGCCTGTGGGGAGGCCGGCCGCGCGGATCCCGCGCGGCGGTATGAGTGGCCTAGGGCCTGTCGTTTGGATCAGGTGGCGCCGAGGTGCGGTGCCTTGTCGGCCGGGCCGAGCGGGGCAGGGTGCGTGCGGCTGCAAGGCGGAGGAGGGAGGCGACGCGGTGGGGGCACCTCCCGGCCGAAGGCTGGGGGACGTCGGCAACCGACGACAACGCCGCTGGGGGTCCCCCCTGCTCGCAGAGCTTGGGGGAGTGCGTGCCCTGCCCCGCGTCCCGCCGCATGATCCAAACGGCAGGCCCTAACCGGCCTGGTTGTACAGCATGGCGCCCACGGCTCCCCAGCCGGCGCTCGGCTGGGGTGGGGGAGGTTCCGGCTGTGTCCTGCCGCGGACCTGGGCCGCCGTCAGGCCGCCCTGCGCGCCCATGGAGGCGCCGCCGGCCATGCCGGGCATACCCGTCTGGGCGGCCGGCTGGAGCCCGGCCGAGGGGGCCGGTGCCTGCATGGCGGCGGGCGGCATCTGGGCCGGCATCGCCCCGGGGCTCTGGGCCGCGGCCGGCCAGTTGGCGGGCTGCGGGGCGGGGTAGCCCTGGGCCGCCAGGGGCTGCTGCGGGGCGGGATAGCCCGGGGCGGCGGCGGGCTGCTGGGCCGGGTAGGGCGAAGCGGCGGGCCGCGGCTGGGGGGCGGACGGCAGGCTGGGCTGCGGGGCGGCGGCGGCCACCGGCTGGGGGACCGGGGCGGGCTGTCCGGGCCACGCGTTCGCCTGCGCGGCCAGCCCCTGCATGCCGGCTCCGTTGGTGGCGCCGACGAGACGGTCCACCATGGCGTTACCCGAGCCGTAGCCGGTCCCATTGCTCAGCTCGGGTACGGCGGTTTCCTGTCTGGACCCGTAGAGGACCTGTTCCAGGCCGGCCACCAGGCGGCGTACATCCGACTGGGGGCGTACCACGAGCCTCAGGAAGCGGCTGGACGAGCCGACCTTGTTGCCGCACTCGCGGACCAGGATGCGGTGCTCGGTGAGCAGCCGGTCCCGGACCACGGTGCCCTCGGCGCCGACGGGAAGACGTACGAACAGGAAGTTGCCCTGCGAGGGGTAGATCGTCAGACCGGGCAGCGCGGAGAGCTGGCGGGCCATGTCGAGCCGGTCGCGGCGGACCATGTGCAGGCTCTCCATGTACTCCTTGCCGTGGTTCTTGAGCATGAACACCACGGTCTCCGCGAAGGAGTTGAGGTTCCACTTCGGCAGCATCGAGCGGACCTTGCCGGCGAGCGAGGGGTTGGCGACCATGTAGCCGAAGCGGATGCCGTGCAGGCCGAAGTTCTTGCCGAGGCTGCGCAGCACGATGACGTTGGGCCGCATGACCGCGTCCTCGACCACGCTGGGCTCCGACTCGGCGTCGGCGAACTCCAGGAAGGACTCGTCGATGACGACCAGGTCCAGGTCGGCCATCGCGTCCATGAACTGGATGACCGACTGGCGCGGCAGGAAGCCGCCGTCGGGGTTGTTCGGGTTGCAGATGACGGCGACCTTGGTGCCGCGCGAGCGGATGAACTTGGCGTACGAGGCGAGGTCGAGCGCGAAGCCGGTGGACTCCTGGAGCGGGAACATGTCGACCCGCTTGCCGGTCTCCATGGGCTGGTCGGTCCAGCGGCCGAACGTGGGGACGGGTATCGCGAGGGACTCACGGACCAGCAAGTGATCGATCCATGTGATGAGTTCGGTCGAACCGTTGCCCATCGCGACGCACTGCGGCGGAAGCTGGAGCAGCGAGCACAGCTCACTGGTGATCGTGTCGGCGCTGCTCGGGTAATAGGTGATGATCTCGCGCAACCGGCCCGCGAGTTCGTCGAACATCGCGGGCGTGGGGAAGTACGGGTTGCAGGGGATACAGAAGTCCACCGGGCCGGCTCCGTCGCCCTCCCGCGTCAGTGCGGCCATCGACGGACTGTGCGCCGCGGTGCCGCGAAAGAGCGAGGTGACATTGCCGGCCATGGAACCTCCGTATAAGGCGAGCCCGCTGGGGAGGACGGGCCCCCGTTCTTTGGGTGGCCCGCGCGGGGGAGCACGGGCCGCCCTCTCATACGGATACGGATGTGGCGCTGTTCAATCGTTGTGAGGTCGTGCGGATTTTGTGAACCGGCTGTGAGGTCGTGTCACGCGCCGAACGAGTGAACCGTGCTGGTCCGGTAGGTCTGCCCCGGCCGCAGCACCGTCGAAGGGAACGACGGCTGGTTCGGGGAGTCCGGGAAGTGCTGGGTCTCCAGGCACAGGGCGTCGCCCTGGCGGTAGATGTGACCGCCGGTGCCGACCAGGGTGCCGTCGAGGAAGTTGCCCGAGTAGAACTGGAGGCCGGGCTCGTTCGTCGCGATCGTCAGGGTGCGGCCGGAGGAGGGGTCGCGGAGTGTCGCGACCTGCTCGGGCCTCGCCGTGATCCCCTTGTCGAGGACCCAGTTGTGGTCGATGCCCTTGCCGTACAGGAGCTGCTGGTGGGCCACCCGGATGTCCCGGCCGACGGTCTTGGTCCGGCGGAAGTCGAAGGGGGTGCCGGCGACCTTCGCCAGTTCCCCGGTGGGGATCAGGCCCGAGTCGACGGGGGTGTAGCGGGAGGCCGCGATCTCGAGCTCGTGGTCGTAGACCGAGCCGCTGCCCTCACCGGCGAGGTTCCAGTACACATGGCTGGTGAGGTTGACGACGGTGGCCTTGTCGGTGGTGGCCTCGTAGTCGATGCGCCAGTCGCCGTTCCGGGTCAGGGTGTAGGTGACCTTCGCCCTGAGCGTGCCCGGGTAGCCCATCTCGCCGTCGATGCTGGTGTGGTGCAGGACGAGTCCGACGTCGGAGCCGGAGGTGAAGCCCTCCACGTCCCAGACGCGCTTGTCGAAGCCCTTGGCGCCGCCGTGCAGGCTGTTGACACCGTCGTTGACGGAGAGCTGGTGGCTCGTGCCGTCGAGGGTGAACCGCCCCTTGCCTATGCGGTTTCCGTACCGGCCGATCAGGGCGCCGAAGTACGGGGTCCTGGCGACGTAGTCGTCGATGTTGTCGAAGCCCAGCGAGACGTTCCTGTACCGGCCGTGCCGGTCGGGGATCTCCAGGGACTGGACGATTCCGCCGTAGGACAGGACCTTGAGCCGTGTCCCGCCGTTCGCCAGCGACCACCGGTGGATCCTGGTGCCGTCGGCGAGCTTGCCGAAGAGTTCCCTCACGGGCTTGCTGCCGCCCGCCGCGTGCGCCGTGCCGATGGTGGCCGCGGTTAACCCCGCTGCCGCCGCCGCTGCGATGACCGTACGTCTGCTCGTTTCCATTCTGCGGCTCCTGCCCAATGGAGGGGGCCCCGCCTTCCGGCGGGGCCCGGCTGACTTACGAACCGACCTTGCGCTTGTTCCACACGTCGAAGCCGACCGCGGCCAGGAGCACCAGGCCCTTGATGACCAGCTGATAGTCGCTGCCGACGCCGACGAGGTTCATGCCGTTGTTCAGCACGCCCAGGACGAGACCACCGATGATCGCGCCGAGGATCGTGCCCACGCCGCCACTCATCGACGCACCGCCGATGAACGAGGCCGCGATGGCTTCGAGTTCGAAGTTCAGGCCTGCCTTCGGGGAGGCCGCGTTGAAGCGGGCCGCGAAGACCAGGCCCGCGAGTGCGGCGAGCATGCCCATGTTGAGGAAGACCAGGAAGGTGACCTTCTTGTCCTTCACACCCGACAGCTTGGCCGCCGGAAGGTTGCCGCCGATCGCGTAGATGTGCCGGCCGATGATCGCGTTGCGCATCAGGTAGCCGAAGCCGGCGACCAGGACGCCGAGGACCAGCAGGACCACCGGAGCACCCTTGTAGCTGGCGAGCAGCATGGTGACGGTGAGCACGGCGGCGACCAGCGCGACGAGCTTGAGCAGGAAGAGGTTCCTCGGCAGGACGTCGAGCGAGAACTCCTGCTGCCGCTTGCGGTCCCGGATCTCCTGGAACACCACGAACGCGATCAGGCCGATGCCGAGCAGCAGCGTGAGGTTGTGGTAGTTCGTGTTGGGTCCGACCTCGGGCAGGAAGCTGTTGGCGACCTTCTGGAGGCCCTCGGGGAACGGGCCGATCGTCTGGCCCTCGAGGAAGATCTCGGTCAGACCGCGGAAGATCAGCATGCCCGACAGGGTCACGATGAACGACGGCATGCCGGCATACGCGATGAGGAAGCCCTGCGCCGCACCCGCGATCGCGCCCATGGCCAGGCACAGCACCACGGCTATGGGCCACGGGACGTCGTGGTTGACCATCAGCACGGCTCCCACCGCGCCCACGAACGCCGTCAGCGAGCCGACCGACAGGTCGATGTGGCCCGCGATGATGACGAGCATCATGCCGATCGCGAGGATCAGGATGTAGCTGTTCTGCAGCACCAGGTTGGAGACGTTGCGCGGCAGCAGCAGGTCGCCGCCGGTCCACACGGCGAACAGCACCACGATCAGGCCGAGGGCGAACAGCATGCCGTACTGCCGCATGTTGCGGCGCATGCCGTGCAGCATCAGCTGAAGCAGGCTCTCTTCCGTGCCTGAGCCGCTCTTGCCGGCCGGCGCCGGGGCCGGCGTCTTGGCGGTCACATCCGTGCTCATCGGGTTACCTCTTTGTCCTTCGTCATCTGGCGCATCAGCGTTTCCTGCGAGGCCTCCGCCCGCGAGAACTCACCCGTCAGCCGTCCCGCGGCCATCGTGTAGATGCGGTCGCACATACCGAGCAGCTCCGGCAGCTCGGAGGAGATGAAGACGACCGCCTTGCCCTCGGCCGCCAGCTTGTCGATGACCGTGTAGATCTCGAACTTGGCGCCCACGTCGATCCCGCGGGTCGGCTCGTCGAGGATCAGCACCTCGGGGCCGGCGAAGATCCACTTGCTGAGGACGACCTTCTGCTGGTTGCCGCCGGACAGCTTGCCCACCGGCTCGAAGACGGTCGGCGCCTTGATGTTCATGGAGGTGCGGAAGCCCTCGGAGACCTGCCGCTCCTCGTGCTCGTCGACCACACCGCGCTTCGCGACCTTGCCCAGGGCGCTGAGCGTGATGTTGCGGTTGATGGTGTCGATGAGGTTGAGCCCGTAGTGCTTGCGGTCCTCGGTGACGTACGCGATCCCGTGCCCGACCGCTTCGGACACGGACTTCGTACGGATCTCCCGGCCGTCCCTGACCACCGTGCCGCCCGCGTACCGGCCGTAGGAGCGCCCGAAGACACTCATCGCCAGTTCGGTGCGGCCGGCGCCCATGAGCCCCGCGATGCCGACGATCTCACCGCGCCGCACGGAGATCGACACGTCGTCGACCACCTTGCGCTGCTGGTCGATCGGGTGGAACACGGTCCAGTCGCGGATCTCCAGGGCGGGCGCGGCCCCGGCCTCCGGGTGGTGCGGTGTCCGCTCCGGGAAGCGGTGTTCGAGGTCGCGGCCGACCATGCCGCTGATGATCCGGTCCTCGGTGGTCTCCGGGGCCTTCACATCGAGCGTCTCGATCGTCCGCCCGTCGCGCAGGATGGTCACCGAGTCCGCGACCCGCTCGATCTCGTTCAGCTTGTGCGAGATGATGATCGAGGTGATGCCCTGAGCCTTCAGCTCCAGGATGAGATCGAGGAGTTTGCCGCTGTCCTCGTCGTTCAGGGCGGCCGTCGGCTCGTCCAGGATGAGCAGCTTCACCTTCTTCGACAGCGCCTTCGCGATCTCGACGAGCTGCTGCTTTCCCACGCCGATGTCGGCGACGCGGGTCTGCGGGTTCTCGTCGAGTCCGACCCGGCGCAGCAGCTCGGCGGCGTGCCGCAGCGTCTCGGTCCAGCTGATGATCCCGCGGGTGGCGTGCTCGTTGCCGAGGAAGATGTTCTCCGCGATGGAGAGGTAGGGCACCAGGGCCAGTTCCTGGTGGATGATCACGATGCCGTGGTGCTCACTGGCCCTGATGCCCTTGAAGGAGCAGACCTCCCCCTCGAAGAGGATGTCCCCTTCGTAACTGCCGCTCGGGTGGACGCCGGAGAGGACCTTCATCAAGGTCGACTTGCCGGCGCCGTTCTCGCCGCAGATGGCGTGGACCTCGCCCTGCTGGACGGTCAGAGTGACGTCCGAGAGCGCCTTGACGCCGGGAAAGGTCTTGACGATCGAGCGCATTTCCAGGACGGGTCCCGCCATGGTCGTGCCTTCCAATCACTAGGGGGTGGCGGTTACTTGAGGTCGCTGTCCTTGTAGTAGCCCGTGCCGACGAGCTCCTTCTCGTAGTTGGACTTGTCGACGCCGACCGGCTGCAGCAGGAAGGCGGGAACGACCTTGGTGCCGTTGTCGTACGTCGTGGTGTCGTTGAGCTCGGGCTTCTTGCCCTTGAGCGCCGCGTCGACCATGCTCCCGGCGACCTTCGCGAGCTCGCGGGTGTCCTTGTAGACGGTCATCGTCTGCTCGTCCGCGATGATCGACTTCACCGACGCGAGCTCGGCGTCCTGGCCGGTGACGACCGGCAGCGGCTTGCTCTTGGAGCCGTAGTCGTCCGACTTCAGCGCGGACAGGATGCCGATGGAGATGCCGTCGTAGGGCGAGAGCACGGCGTCGACCTTGGCGCTCTTGTACGACGAGGTCAGGATGTCGTCCATGCGCTTCTGGGCGGTGCCGCCGTCCCAGCGCAGGGTGGTGACCTGGTTCAGCGCGGTCTGGCCGGACTTGACGACGAGCTGCTTCTTGTCGATGTACGGCTGCAGGACCTTCATCGCGCCGCCGAAGAAGTACTTCGTGTTGTTGTCGTCGTTCGAGCCGGCGAAGAGCTCGATGTTGAACGGGCCCTTCTTGGAGCCGTCCGCGAGACCGAGCTTCTGCAGGATGTAGTTGCCCTGGAGCTCGCCGACCTTCGAGTTGTCGAAGGACGCGTAGTAGTCGACGTTCTTGGTGCCGAGGATCAGGCGGTCGTAGGAGATGACCGGGATGTTCGCGTCGGCGGCCTGCTGGAGCACGTTGTTCATCGACTTGTTGTCGATGGCCGCGATGATCAGGGCCTTCACACCCTGCGTGATCATGTTCTCGATCTGCGAGACCTGCTGGTCCGGGTCGTCCTCACCGAACGCGAGCTTGGTCTTGTAGCCCTTGGCCTCAAGGTCCTTGACCACGTTGTTGCCGTCGCCGATCCAGCGCTCGGAGGACTTCGTCGGCATCGAGATGCCGATCGTGGCGCCCTTGGTGTCTCCCGACTTGTCCTTGCTGCCGCCGTCGCTGTTCTGGCCGCAGGCGGACAGGGCGAGGGCGAGGGAGGCGGCTCCGGCTATGGCGGTGAGGGCGGCTCTGCGGTTACGCATGATCATCATCCTTGATGTCTTGGACCGGGCTCGGTCTCGCGGAACTCGGAAGCTCCGGGAGCTTTGAGAGAGGAAGGCCGAGAAGGTGTGTTGGATTGTGCGCGACTGTGTCTGCTTGTGTGAAGGGGGTTTGTGCGAACGTTATGAGGGAGTGTCGAACCGGGAGAGCGTGCCGGGCAGGCGGGAGCCGAGCGGGGCCATGTCGTCGCCCGCTCCGTGCCGTGACAGCAGGTCAAGGGCGAGCCGGCCGCGCCGTACCCGCTCCCGGGCCGTGCTCAGGGTCAGGTCCCGCAGATGGTGTCCGTACGGGTAGATCCCGGGGGTCTTGGACAGCCCGAACTTCAGATACAGCGGTGCGCCGCGCCGGATCAGCTCGGCGACCTCGTACATCCGGATGTACCCGCCGAGATCGTCGGGGGCCTCGATGTACATGTCCATGGGGGCGGCGGAGACCCGCCGGATCTCGGTGAGATGATCGAGCGTCAGATCGCTCGGCACGTTCAGCGAGTCGGCGCCGAGGTTCTCGTACACGGCGTACGAGGCCGGATTGACCGGACCGATCAGCGCCGAGACCTTGAACGTCGTGTCGGCCGGGAGGATCCCGGCGACGCGCGCCCGGTGCAGCGTCCACAGCACGCCCTCGTCGGCGACGAGCAGGCACTTGACGCCCAGCTCGGTCGCCCGGACGGCGTCCTCGACACAGCCGGCCATCGCGTCGTGGCCGCGGGCGCGCAGCCCGCCGCCGCGTGAATCGGTGCGTGCCGAGGCGCCGATGTCCCAGATGCCGCGCGGTCCGGTGAACAGGCAGAGCTCGATGTCGCGTTCACCGGTGGCGTCGACCATCTCGGTGATCTCGGCGTCGGTCAGCATCCAGACACCGCTGCCCTGGCTGATCCGGTGGATCGGCACATCGAGCCGCGAGGCTTCCTTGAGGACCACGGCGAGCGCCTCGGGCCCCTCCACGGAGGGGACCTCGGTGCGCCAGCGGCCGCCTCCGGGGAAGGTGTGCGGCGAGGCGTCGTCGGGGGAGAGGGCGGGTGCGGCCAGGCCGAGTGCGGCCAGGGCCGGCTCGCCGGGGCGACGGGGCGCCGTGGGAGGGGCGTCGGTCACAAGCTGTCCTTCATTGTTCGATATTTCGGGCATGGTTCGTGACGCTGGGCGCGCGGGGCCTGGTGTGCGCCGGTACGGGGCCGTCAGGAAACCCCGTACCGGCGCACGGCTCGGAGGGTCACGGCCTCAGCAGGACCTTGCCGACCTCGGGATCACCGGAACCCACCAGGTCGATGGCCTCCGGGAACGCGGCGAGCGGCAGCTCGTGCGTCACCAGCGGCGACGGGTTCAGCAGCCCGGCCCCGAAGACCCGCACCGTGTGCGCCCAGGCCTCCGGCGGCGCCCCGAACACGGTGTGCACCTCCAGCTGCCGTACGACGAGATCGGTCGGGTCGAGACCCTCGGCGCCCGGCGCCGGGATCCCCGTGAGGACCAGGCGCCCGCCGCGCCGCAGCAGGGAGGCGGCGGTGCGCGCGGCGGACGCGGACCCGGCGGTCTCGATGACGACGTCGAAGCCGTCGGGGAGCTGCTGCTCCCTGGTACGGAACTCGGTGGCGCCGAACTCCTTCGACAGCGCGGCCCGGTCGGGGCGGGTGCCCACCACGAGCAGCTCGGCCGGGGAACCCGCCTTCAGGAACTGCACGGCGAACATCCCGAGCGTCCCGGTGCCCACCACGGCCACGCGCTCGCCGGGCCGGGCGTTCGCCTTGAGCGCGGCGGCCGCGATGCAGGCGGCCGGCTCCAGCAGGGCGGCGGCGCTCAGATCGGCGTCGTCGGGCAGTACGTGCAGCAGCCGGGCCGGCAGCGTCAGCGTGGCCGCCATGGCACCGGGGACGGTGAAACCCGTCTCCTCGTACCCGGCCGTGCACAACGTCGTCTCGCCCGCGTGGCAACGGTCGCAGACCTGGCAGTTGCGGAAGCCCTCGCCGACGACCTTGCGGCCGACCAGCGTCGCCGGGACACCGGCGCCGACCTCCTCGACGGTCCCGGACCACTCGTGGCCCGGGGTCAGGGGGTAGCGGACGTACCCCTCGGGCCGGTTGCCCTGGTAGACCTCGCGGTCGCTGCCGCAGATGCCGACCGCGTGCACCCGCACGAGCGCCTCGCCCGCCGCGGGCCGGACCGGCTCGTGCGGGACGAGCCGGTGCTCGCCCGGACCCTCGACGACGACCGCGGTGCTCACTTCGCCCCCTTGGGCTTGCGCTGCTCCCAGCCGTCGGCCCACAGGTCGAACCGGGCCTGCTGCTGGGG
Source organism: Streptomyces sp. NPDC002698 (assembly GCF_042888945.1). Lineage (NCBI taxonomy): Bacteria > Bacillati > Actinomycetota > Actinomycetes > Kitasatosporales > Streptomycetaceae > Streptomyces > Streptomyces sp. NPDC002698. Next base: position 18,537 of record NZ_JBIAQM010000051.1, on the reverse strand, counting down.
GAACTCGGCCGCCGCGTCGACGTCCAGCTCGACGCCGAGTCCCGGCTCGTGGGACAGCTCGAAGTAGCCGTCCACGACCTGCGGGGCGCCCTTGACGACCTTCTTGATCTCCGCGTCGGCGAAGTCGTTGAAGTGCTCCAGGATCTTGAAGTTCGGCGAGGTGAAGCCGACCTGGAGGGAGGCGGCGGTCAGGACCGGGCCGCCGACGTTGTGCGGCGCGACCAGGACGTAGTGCGCCTCCGCGGTGGCGGCGAGCTTGCGGGTCTCCCAGATGCCGCCGATGTGGCCGACGTCGGGCTGGATGATGTCGACCGCCTGGCTCTCGAAGAGCTCGCGGAACTCGATGCGGTCGTGGATCCGTTCACCGGTGGCGAGGGGCATGTCGACCTTGGCGGCCACCTTCTCCAGCGCCTTGAGGTTCTCCGGCGGCACCGGCTCCTCCAGCCACGCGGGCTTGAAGGGCGCGAGCTCGTGGGCGAGGCGGACGGCGGTGGACGGCGAGAAGCGGCCGTGCATCTCCAGCATCAGCTCGGTCTCGGGCCCGATCGCGTCGCGCACGGCCTCGATGAGCGACACCGAGTACAGCGTGGCCTCGTGGTCGAGCTCGAAGTGCCCGGTGCCGAAGGGGTCGATCTTGAGGGCCTTGTAGCCCCGCGCGACGACCTCCTGGGCGGCCTTGTGATAGGCCTCCGGGGTGCGTTCGGTGGTGTACCAGCCGTTGGCGTACGCCTTCACCCTGTCGGTGACCTTGCCGCCGAGGAGCTGCCAGACCGGCACCCCGAGCGCCTTGCCCTTGATGTCCCAGCAGGCCATCTCGATGACCGCGATGCCGGACATCACGATCTCGCCGGCGCGCCCGTAGTCGCCGTACTTCATCCGGCGGACCAGGTCCTCGACGGCGAACGGGTCGGAGCCGAGAATATGGTTGGCCTGTGCCTCGTGCAGGTAACCGAGCAGCGCGTCGGTGTGGCCCAGCATGCGGGTCTCGCCGACGCCGGTGATGCCCTCGTCGGTGTGCACCTGGACGTAGGTCAGGTTCCTCCAGGGTGTCCCGACCACGTGTGTGGTGATTCCCGTGATGCGCACGGCAGATGCCCCCTGTGCTTTCAGCTCTGTTCGAAATTTCGTCACACGTTCGAAATGCTGGCGTGACAGTAAGGACGCGGCCCGGGGGGTGTCAATGGGTCGCGCGCATAACGGTTTCGACGCGATGGGCGCAGGATGGCGGGGAATGTTCGGGGGTGTCGGTGTCCGACGGACCGGAATACTGGATTCCGCACAACATCTTCACAACTGCGCCTAGGAACGTTACCGGCGGTGACCCTAGTCTTCCCGCGTCATGGACTACTGCCACGTGTGCCGCAGGCACCTCAACGGCGCCCTCGCCTGTCCCGGGTGCGGTACCCCGGTCGACGAACTCGGCGCGGACACCGAAGGGGCCGGCGCGCGCCCTCCGACGGGTGCGGACGCCGACGCGCGCCACGGCGCGGACGGTGACGTCGAGTGGCGCTCCCGCCGGGCCGCGCGGCGGCGCGGGGGCCGTGTCCTGGACGCGGAGGCCGGGAGTCCGGATGACCCGCGGGCTCCGGCCGGCGCCAGCCGGCGCGACCGCAAGGCGGCCGCGCATCGCCGACGGCGCCGCCGCACCCTGTACATAGCCGTGGGCTTCGTCCTCGCGGCCGGTGGTCTGAGCCTCGCCGAACTCGGCGTCGACGCGCCCGGTCTCGGCCCCAGTCCCGCGGCGGCGGAGTCGCCCGACGGCTCGGCCTCGCCGGCGGCGTCCTCGCTCCCGAAGAAGGCCCCCTCCAAGTCCCCCTCGGCCGGCCGCACGCCCGGCTCCTCCGCGTCGGCCTCCGTGTCCCCCTCCGCCTCCGCCTCCGCGTCTCCCGCCGCGTCGAGCGAGAAGAGCACCGAGGGCGCCGGATCCCCGACCCTCGGCACCCGCCCGGACCACTCCACCTCGGCCCCGGCGACCGCCTCCGCGGGCCCGGGCGCGTCGGCCCCCGCCGGCACGGACCCGACGACGTCGGCACCCGCGCCGACGCCCTCGTCCTCGGACGACTGCAACCGCTTCCTGTGGTGGTGCTCGTAGGCGGGTCGCCCGGCACGGGGTGACCCTTCCGGCCCCGGGCCCGCCGAACAGGGCCCGTCACGGCCCGCGGTTCGCTGCCCGCTGCCCGCCGAACCGTGCCCGTCGCTCCCCCGGCAGGCTCGCCGTCGAGGGCGCCCGCGTCTCGGCCGCCGTCGCCGGGGGTCCGGGGCTCAGCCGCTGGTGCCGGCGGTGCCGGGGGCCTCGCCCAGCATGCGGAGCAGCAGGTCGCGCAGGGACAGCCGTTCCTGGTCCGAGAGCTCCGCCAGGGGTTCGCGGGCGAAGTCGAGCGAGTCGCGCAGTCCTCCGGCGATTCTGCGGCCCTCGGCCGTCGCCGCCGCCAGTTTCACCCGGCGGTCCGCCGGGTCGGGGCGGCGCTCCACCAGCCCCCGTGTCTCCAGCCGGTCCACGATCCCCGTGACGTTCGACGGCTCGCACCTCAGCTTCTGCGCCAGACGGCGCATCGGCAGCGGCTCCAGCGAGAGCAGGCTCAGCAGCCGCGCCTGCGCGCCGGTGAGGGCGTGCGCGGCGGCCGCGTCCTCGTACTCCTCGTGGTAGCGGGCCACGACCGTGCCGATCAACTCGACGACCTCCATGGTCAAGGGGTCGATCCGTGGTCTCTTGTGGGTGGCCATGCTCCCGATCCTACCGCGTTACTTGACATCATGAAATATTCAGGCGCATGGTTGTTTCAGATGCTGAAGCATTGGATCCGCTCGCCGGTCACCGTGAAAGGCGCACCCTCATGTCCGAGACCCCCCAGCTCCCCTCCACCGGCCGTGAATGGCACCTGGTCAGCCGCCCGGTCGGCTGGCCCCAGCCCACCGACTTCGCCCTGGTCGAGGCCGAGGTCCGGCAGCCGGGTCCCGGCGAGGTCCTGGTACGGAACGCCTACGTCTCCGTCGACCCGTACATGCGCGGCCGCATGAGCGCCGCCAAGTCCTACGTCGCCCCCTTCGAGCTCGGCAAGACCATGCAGGGCGGCGCGGTCGGCGAGGTCGTCGCCTCGAACGCCGAGGGCATCGAGGTCGGCGACCACGTGCTGCACTTCCTCGGCTGGCGCGAGTACGCCGTCGTGGATGCCAAGCAGGCCGTCAAGGTGGACCCGGGGGCCGCGCCCCTGTCGACGTACCTCGGCGTCCTCGGCATGACCGGCCTCACCGCCTACGCCGGTCTCCTGCGCACCGCCTCCTTCAAGGAGGGCGACTCCGTCTTCGTGTCCGGCGCCGCCGGTGCCGTCGGCAGCCAGGTGGGCCAGATCGCCCGGCTCAAGGGCGCCTCGCGCGTCATCGGCTCCGCCGGGTCCGACGAGAAGGTCAAGCTGCTCGTCGAGGAGTACGGCTTCGACGCCGCCTTCAACTACAAGAACGGCCCGGTCTCCCAGCAGCTGCGCGAGGCCGCCCCCGACGGCGTCGACGTCTACTTCGACAACGTGGGCGGCGACCACCTGGAGGCCGCCATCGGCTCGCTGAACCGGGACGGCCGTATCGCGATCTGCGGCATGATCTCCGTCTACAACAACACCGAGCCCGCCCCCGGCCCCCGGAACCTGGCCCGGCTGATCCAGACCCGCGGCCGCATCCAGGGCTTCCTCGTCGGCGACAACTACGACCTCCAGCAGGAGTTCGTCCAGGAGGTCGGCGCCTGGATCCGCTCCGGCGAGCTGAAGTACACCGAGACGGTCGTCGAGGGCATCGAGAACAACCTGGAGGCGTTCTTCGGCGTCCTGCGCGGCGACAACATCGGAAAGATGATCGTCAAGCTCTGACCGGAGCCGACTCCGGTCGGCCCGGGTCGGACCGGGGCGGCTCGGGGCGTCCCGGGGCGGTCTCCGGACGCTCGGAGCCGCCCTCGCCGCCCCGGGACGACCGGGCGGCGAGGGCCGCCGCCACCGCGGGCTGCGGCCCGGCGCGGCACCCCGATAGGGTCTCCCCATGCGCGATCTTGGGGTGGGTTTCGGCTATCTGCTGCGCGGCCAGCGGTGGGTGGCCCGGCACGGGAAGAGTTTCGGGTTCGGGCTGCTGCCGGGGCTCATCACACTCGTGCTCTACGCGGCGGCGCTCGTCGCCCTCGGCATGTACGGGGAGGGGTTCGTCACCTGGGCGACGCCGTTCGCGGACGACTGGAGCAGCCCCTGGGAGGGCCTCTTCCGCGGCTTCCTCACCGCCGTCCTGTTCGCCCTGGCACTCCTCCTCGCCGTCCTCACCTTCACCGCGGTCACCCTGCTCATAGGCCAGCCCTTCTACGAGAACCTCTCGGAGAAGGTCGACCGCGACGTGTCCCCGGACGGCACGGCCCCCGAGTCCGGTCTGCCGCTCTGGCGCGAGCTGTGGATCTCCGCGCGCGACAGCCTCCGCGTCCTCGCGCGGGCCCTCGTGTGGGGGGTCCTCCTCTTCGCGCTCGGCTTCGTCCCGCTCATCGGCCAGACCGTCGTCCCGGTGATCGGCTTCTTCGTCACGGGCTTCTTCCTCACCGAGGAACTCGTCGCCGTCGCCCTGCAGCGCCGCGACGTCGACCTCCGGGCGCGCCTCGCGCTGCTCCGCTCACGCAGGGCACTGGTCTGGGGCTTCGGCACCCCGCTGGGTCTCGCCTTCCTCGTCCCGTTCGTCGCGGTGTTCCTGATGCCGGGGGCCGTCGCGGGCGCCACGCTGATGGCCCGGGACCTGCTCGGCGAGGAGATCCGCGAGGGCGACGCGGACGAGGACGCCGACACGGCCTCCGACGGGGCGTCCGAGGAGCACAGCACCACCTCGTGACCGGGACGCCCCCGGTCGCCGTCACGCCCGCTCCCGAGCCCGCCCGCCCGTGACCGGGCGGGAACCCTCGCCGCCGGCTCCCGAGGCGCGGCCGGGAACGCCCGCGCGCCGGCGTCAGGGCCCTCCCCCGCACCGTCGCCGCGTACGACGATGGGGCGGACCCGACGGCTATCGACGAGGAGGTGCCGCCATGGCGGACACTGCGGTGGGGACGGCTGGGGACCGGAAGGACGCGGAGGCGGACGCGGACGCGGCCCGGGAGGCCGTCGTCGAGGCCGCCCTCGCCCGCCTCGGCCTGGACGCGAAGGCCCGGCTGCTGTCCGGCCGGAACATGTGGACGCTGCCCGCGCTCCCCGAGATCGGCCTGGAGTCCCTCGTGATGTCGGACGGCCCGATCGGCGTCCGCGGCGTCCACTGGAGTGCCGACGACCCCTCCGTCGCCCTCCCCTCGCCCACCGCGCTCGCCGCCACCTGGGACCCGGAGCTGGCCCGCCGCGCCGGCACGCTGCTCGCCCAGGAGGCCCGCCGCAAGGGCGTCCACGTCCTGCTCGCCCCCACCGTCAACCTCCACCGCTCCCCGCTCGGCGGCCGCCACTTCGAGGCCTACAGCGAGGACCCGCTCCTGACCGGCGCGATCGGCGGCGGCTATGTCCGGGGCGTGCAGTCCGGCGGGGTCGCCACCACCGTCAAGCACTTCGTCGCCAACGACGCCGAGACCGACCGCTTCACGGTGGACAACCTCGTCTCCGAACGCGCCCTGCGCGAGCTGTACCTGGCGCCCTTCGAGGCCATCGTCGCCGGCGCCCGCCCGTGGGGCGTCATGACCGCCTACAACTCCGTCAACGGCACCACGATGAGCGAGCACCGCCGTCTCGTGAACGAGGTCCTGCGCGGCGAATGGGGCTTCGACGGCTTCAATGTCTCCGACTGGATGGCCGCCCGCTCCACGAAGGCCGCGATCGAGGGCGGCCTCGACGTCGCCATGCCCGGCCCCCGGACCGTCTACGGAGAGCCGCTCGCCGCCGCCGTGCGCGCCGGCGAGGTCGCGGAGGCCACGGTCGACACGGCCGTGCGCAACGTGCTGCGTCTCGCCGCCCGCGTCGGCGCCCTGGAAGGCGCCGAGCCCGTCGTGACCGAGCCGCCGGCGGCCGTGGACGGGGAGGCACTGGCCCGCGAGGTGGCCCGCCGCGGCTTCGTCCTCGTCCGCAACGAAGGCGCCCTGCCGCTCCCCGAAGGGCACCGGGTCGCCCTCATCGGCACCGCCGCGCGCGACGCCCGCGTCCAGGGCGGCGGCTCCGCCACCGTCTTCCCCGCCCGGATCGTCTCGCCCCTCGACGGCCTCACCGCCGCCCTTTCCGAGGGCGGTCCGACGTACGCGGTCGGCGCCGACCCGGACGTCGAACTCCCCGTCGCCGACGCGGGGTTCGAGCTGCGCGCGGTCTGCCGCGACGCCGCCGGCGAGGTCATCGCCACCGCCTCCGTCCCGAACGGCCAGATCAAGTGGCTGGGCGACGACCTGCCCGCGGGGGTCACCGGAGACACCCTCCACAGCGTCGAACTCACCGGCAGCCTCACCCCGCGCGAGTCCGGCCCGCACACCTTCGGCATCAAGGGCCTCGGCGCGTTCACCCTCACCGTCGACGGCACGACGTACTTCGACGGCGTCCAGAGCGCCGACAGGGACGACCCCTTCGTGACGTTCTTCGGCGCCCCCGTCCCCCGCGGCCGGGCCGAACTCACCGCGGGCGAACCGGTGGAGGTCTCCCTCGTCCATGTCGTCACGGTCCCCGGGAACGTGCCCCTGAAGGCCGTCGGCTTCTCGCTCGCCCATCAGGAGCCCGTGCGCGACGCGGACGAGCTGATCGCCGAGGCGGTCGAGGCGGCCCGCGCCGCCGACACCGCCGTCGTGGTGGTCGCCACCACCGACCGCGTCGAGTCCGAGGGCTTCGACCGCGCGGACCTCAGGCTCCCCGGCCGTCAGGACGAACTGGTCCACGCCGTCGCCGCCGCCAACCCGAACACCGTCGTGGTCGTCAACTCCGGCGCCCCGGTGGAACTCCCGTGGCGCGACGAGGTCGCCGCCGTGCTCCTGAGCTGGTTCCCGGGCCAGGAGGGCGGCGCAGCCCTCGCGGACGTCCTCACCGGCGTCCACGAGCCGGGCGGCCGCCTCCCCACCACCTGGGGCTCCCTGGCCGACGCCCCGGTCACCGGGGTCCGCCCGGCCGACGGCGAACTCCCGTACACCGAGGACGTCTTCATCGGCTACCGCGCCTGGGAGAAAGCGGGCAGGACCCCCTCGTACCCCTTCGGGCACGGCCTCGGCTACACCGACTGGACGTACGAGTCCATCGAGATCGAGGACCGGACCGTCACCGTCCGTGTCCGCAACTCCGGCCGGCGGGCCGGGCGCGAGGTCGTCCAGGTCTACCTCGCCCCGGCGGAACCCGGCACCGAGCGGCCCGCCCGCGCGCTCGCCGGTTTCGCCGGGGTCGAGGCCGCGCCCGGTGAGAGCGTCGAAGCCGTCGTGGAGCTCCCGCGCCGCGCCTTCGAGATCTGGGACACCACCGCGGACACGTGGGCGTTCGTGAAGGGTTTGTACGAGGTTCAGGCAGGTCGTTCCCTTCTGGACCGCCGTCTGAGCACGATCATCGAGGCGTAACCTTCGCGCCCCCTTCGGCCGCCCCCGGCCCGGAACCTGACCTCCGGACCGGGGCGGCCGACAAGTCCTAGGACCGCACGGAGAACCCGTACACCGTCTGCGACCTGTACACCGCGCCCGGCCGAAGCTCGGTGCTCGGGAAGTCCGGCCGGTTCGGGGAGTCGGGGAAGTGCTGCGTCTCCAGCGCGATGCCGTCGTTGGGGGCGAAGGGCTCGCTCAGGTGGTCGGCGGTGTAGAACTGGAGACCGGGTTCGGTGGTCGCGACCGTGAGCACCCGCCCGGACGCCGGGTCGTACAGCTCGGCGACCTCCACGGGAGCGTCGGTGAGCCCCTTGTCGAGCACGTAGTTGTGGTCGTACCCCGCGCCGGTCTTGCGGGGTTCGAGGAAGTCGAAGCGGGTGCCCTCGACCGGGTCGAGTTCCCCGGTCGGGACGAGGTTCCCGTCCACCCGTGTCACCCGCGAGGCGTCGAGCCGGAGCTCGTGTCCCAGCGCGCTGCCGGAGCCGCCGAGGTTCCAGTACGTGTGGTTCGTCAGGTTCACCACGGTCGGCGCGTCGGTGACCGCCTCGTAGGCGATCCGCAGCGCGCCCCGCTCGTCGAGCGTGTACGTCGCCGAGACCTCCAGGCGCCCCGGGAAGCCCTCCTCGCCGTCCGGGCTGACCCGGGAGAGCCGGACCCCGTGTTCGAGCGGCTCCGCGTCCCACACGCGCTTGTCGAAACCGCCGTCGCCGCCGTGCAGCGTGTTGGGCCCGTTGTTCGGCTCCAGGCGGTACGTCACCCCGTCCAGCGGGAAGCCCGCACCCCCGATCCGGTTCGCGTACCGCCCGACCAGCGCGCCGAGATAGGGCTCGGGATGGGCCGTGTACCCCTCCAGGGCGGGGAATCCCAGGGTCACGTCCACGGCCCGCCCGTCCCGGTCCGGCACCTCGGCCGACTGCACGATCCCGCCGTACGTGAGCACACGCACCCGGACACCGGCGCGCTCCAGCGTCCAGCGGTGGACCCGGGTGCCGTCGGAAAGTGTGCCGAAAAGTTCACTCATGGGGAAAAGCCTAGGTCACGGGTTCGCGTGCCGTCACAGTCCGGTAGGCGATCTCGGCGAGTCGCGCCTGGCCGTCCCTGCTCGGGTGGAACCAGTCCCAGTGGCTCAACTGGTCCGCGCCGAAGCGGTAGTCGAAGACGGCGTTCCCGTCGAAGCGGCAGCGCCGGTCCTTGGCGCACACCTCGCGCAGCACCTGGTTGTACTCCTTCACCCGGTCCTGCACCTGCCCGCGCCGCAGGGTCGCCGCCGAGTTCAGCGAGTCCGCGTCCCCGAGCATCGAGGGGCAGATGCCCAGTTTCCAGACCTGCTTGCCCAGCGGGTTGCCCCGCCCCTCGGACCAGAGCCGTTTCAGGTCCGGCACGCTCGACACGTACACCTGGGTCTTGGGCAGAGCGCCGCGCAGCGTCTTCATCGCGTCCTGGAACTCGGCGCGGAAGTCGGCCACGGGCGTCATCGCCGAGGCGGAGGAGCGGCACGCGTCGTTGGCGCCCGCCATCACCGTGACCAGCTCCGGCCCGCGGGCCGCCGCCCGGGCCATCTGGCCGGGAAGGTCCGCCATCCGCGCCCCGGTCACCGCGTAGTTCCAGCTGCGCTCGGCCGCCCCGGCCGTACCGAGCAGCCGTACGGCGAGCGAGCCGACCTGCGGATCGCTGCCGGTCGCCCACGACACCTCGGGGCAGTCGGACAGCACACTGCACGCGTCGAAACCGCGCGTGATGGAGTCGCCGACCGCGGCCAGGGAGTCCGGGCTGCGGTCCCAGACCGGCGTGGGCCTCGGGGACGGCCGGGCCCCCGCCGTCCCGCTGGACGCCGAGGAGTTGCCACCGGCGGCGTCGCAGGCGGCGGTGCCCAGGAGGGCCGCCGCCGCGGCGGCGGCGAGGACGGCCCGCGAACGGTGGCTGCGATTCCGCATCCCCTGGTCTCCTCGTTCGTTGTACAGGGTTGGTCGGCACCCGCTCCACGCGGTCGGTCGCACCACGTCGTACACGGTCGGTCGCACCGCGTTCCCGCGGTACGGCCGGCTCCGCCCGGGAGGCGGGCCCGGACCCTTGACAGGGGAGTCCGGACACGCCCCGCCGGGTGAAACCTCGGAGGTTCACGGCGCTTGGACCGACGGTACGTCACACTCCTTGCGCCGCCGCAGGGTAGCCTCGCCACGTGGCCGCCCTGCGACTGCCGTTCCGCTAAGTTACAAGATGTCTCGCTCTGTCCGGAGGCCCCAGTGACGACACGTGGAGTTCTCTACGTGCACTCCGCGCCCCGCGCGTTGTGTCCGCATGTCGAGTGGGCGGTCGCGGGGGTGCTCGGCACGCGCGTCAGCCTCGACTGGATCCGGCAGCCCGCCGCCCCCGGCACCTGGAGATCCGAGTTCTCCTGGAAGGGCGAGGTCGGCACCGCCTCCAAGCTCGCCTCCGCGCTGCGCGGCTGGCATCTGCTGCGCTTCGAGGTCACCGCCGAGCCCTGCCCCACCGCCGAGGGCGAGCGCTACAGCTGCACGCCCGAGCTCGGCATCTTCCACGCCGTCACCGGGATCCACGGCGACATCCTGATCCCCGAGGACCGGCTGCGCGCCGCGCTGCTGCGCTCCCAGCGCGGCGAGAGCGACCTGGAGGCCGACCTCGCCAAGCTCCTCGGCAAGCCCTGGGACGACGAACTGGAGCCCTTCCGCTACGCGGGCGAGGGCGCCCCGGTCCGCTGGCTGCACCAGGTGGTGTGACACCCCGTCAGGGGCGCGGCACCGTAACCGGAGAACGTACGGCGTGTGGCCCGTACCCCTGGAACCAGGGGTACGGGCCACACGCCGTACGGAACGGACTGCCGGCGTCAGACGGAACGGAACGCCAGCACCACGTTGTGCCCACCGAAGCCGAACGAGTCGTTCAGCGCGGCGATACGGCCCTCGACGGGCAGCTTGCGGGCCTCGCCGCGGACGATGTCGGCGGCGGCCTCGGCCTCGGGGTCGAGGTTCTCCACGTTGATGGTCGGCGGCGCGAGACGGTGGTACAGCGCGAGCACGGTCGCGACCGACTCGATGCCACCGGCGCCACCGAGGAGGTGACCGGTCATCGACTTGGTCGCCGAGACCGCGAAGTGGTCGGCGTCGTCCCCGAACACCTTGCGCAGCGCCTTCAGTTCGGCCACGTCACCGGCCGGCGTCGAGGTGGCGTGCGCGTTCACGTGCACGATCTCGGCCGGGTCCAGGTCGGTGTTGTCGAGCAGGCTCTGCAGGGCGTGCGAGATGCCGCGGCCCTCGGGCTCCGGCTGCACGATGTCGTGCGCGTCGGCCGAGATGCCCTGGCCGACCGCCTCGGCGTACACCCGGGCGCCGCGCTTGGCGGCGTGCTCGGCGGACTCCAGGACGAGGACGCCCGCGCCCTCGCCCAGCACGAAGCCGTCACGGGCGACGTCGTAGGGGCGCGAGGCGCCCTCGGGGTCGTCGTTGTTCTTGGACATCGCCATCATGTTGCCGAACGCGGCGATGGGAAGCGGGTGGATGGCCGCCTCGGTGCCACCGGCGACGACGATGTCGGCGCGGCCCGTGCGGATCATCTCGATGGCGTAGCCGATGGCCTCGGCGCCGGAAGCGCAGGCGGAGACCGGGGTGTGCACACCGGCGCGGGCGCCCACGGCGAGCCCCACGTTGGCGGACGGACCGTTCGGCATCAGCATCGGAACGGTGTGCGGGGAGACACGGCGTACGCCCTTCTCCTTCAGCACGTCGTACTGGTCGAGCAGGGTCGTCACACCACCGATGCCGGAGGCGATGACCGTGCCCAGCCGATCGGGGTCGGCGCTCGGGTCCTCGCCCGCCTTGTCGGTGAAACCGGCGTCGGCCCAGGCTTCCTTGGCCGCGATCAGCGCGAACTGCGCCGAGCGGTCCAGTCGGCGGGCCTGCGGGCGGGGAATGACCTCGCCCGGCTCCACGGCGATCTGCGCCGCGATACGGACTGCCTGGTCGGCGGCCCACTCCTGCTCGAGAGGGCGGACGCCGGAACGTCCGGCGATCAGGCCCTCCCAGGTAGAGGCTGCGTCGCCACCCAGCGGTGTGGTTGCGCCGATACCGGTGACGACCACGGTGCGATTGGTCGGGCTCACGGGAATTCTTTCTCCAACGGATACGAGGATTCAGCGGCGCCACCGCCGGGTGGCGGGGCATCAGCCCAGGCGAACCGGGGCACAGGGCCCCGGTGGACCCGGGCGGTCGGCCCAGGTGACCGGAAGATCAGGCCTGGTTCTTGAGGATGTAGTTCGTCGCGTCGCCGACGGTCTTGAGGTTCTTGACGTCGTCGTCCGGGATCTTGACGTCGAAGCGCTCTTCGGCGGCGACGACGACCTCGACCATGGACAGCGAGTCGACGTCCAGGTCGTCGGTGAAGGACTTGTCCAGCTGGACGTCCTCGGTGGGGATCCCGGCGATCTCGTTGACGATCTCGGCGAGACCTTCGACGATCTCTTCCTGAGTGGCGGCCATGTCAGGCGCTCCTTCGGTGTGTTTCCAGAGGGGTGGCGATATTCCGTACGGACCGGATGATCCGGTACGGAGTGCCTAGGGGAGGGTAACGACCGTCGCGGCGTACACGAGACCCGCCCCGAAGCCGATGACGAGCGCGGTGTCGCCGCTCTTCGCCTCACCGGTCGCCAGGAGCCGCTCCATCGCGAGCGGGATCGAGGCGGCCGAGGTGTTGCCGGTGGTACGCACGTCACGCGCGACCGTGACGTGTCCCGGCAGTTTCAGCGTCTTCACCATCGAGTCGATGATCCGCTCGTTGGCCTGGTGGGGAATGAAGACATCCAGGTCGTCCGGCGAAAGTCCGGAGGCTTCCAGCGCCTCCTTGGCGACCTTCGCCATCTCGAAGACGGCCCAGCGGAACACCGCCTGGCCTTCCTGCGTGATGGCAGGGAACTTGATCTCGCCCTTGGAGTCGAGCGGGAGATTGGAGACGTCGCCGACCTTGAAGCGGTCCCACGGCACGGTCTGCTTGATCGTGCCGGCCTTGTCGCCCTCGCTGCCCCAGACCGTGGGGCCGATGTGCGGCTCCTCGGAGGGACCGACGACGACCGCGCCCGCACCGTCGCCGAACAGGAAGGCCGTCGCGCGGTCCTCCAGGTCGGTGAGGTCGGACAGCCGCTCCACGCCGATGACGAGGACGTACTCCGCGGAACCCTCGACGACCATGCCCTTGGCGAGGGTCAGGCCGTAACCGAAGCCCGCGCAGCCGGCCGAGATGTCGAAGGCCGCGGCCTTGTTCGTACCGAGCTTGTCGGCGATCTCGGTGGCGATGGCCGGGGTCTGGGAGAAGTGCGACACGGTGGAGACCACCACGGCGCCGATCTGGCTGGCGCTGATCCCGGCGTCGGCGATGGCCTTGCCGGACGCCTCGACCGACATCGCGGCCACGGTCTCCTCGTCGGAGGCCCAGTGCCGGGTCTCGATGCCGGAGCGCGAACGGATCCACTCGTCGGACGAGTCGATCGTCTCCAGGATCACCTCGTTGGGAACCACCCGGACGGGACGGTAGCCGCCGACGCCGAGGATGCGCGCGAACGGAGCGCCCTTGGGTGCCTTGATCTTCGACATGCTCTCGGGCTCCTCAGGCGGCGCCGTGCTCGGCGATGAGCTCGCGAGCCGCGTCCAGGTCGTCGGGGGTCTTCAGGGCCAGCGTCGTGACACCGGGCAGCGCGCGCTTGGCCAGACCGGTGAGCGTGCCGCCGGGGCACACCTCGATCAGCGCGGTCGCGCCGAGCTTCTGGAAGGTCTCCATGCACAGGTCCCAGCGGACCGGGTTGGCGACCTGGCCGACCAGGCGGGAGACGACCTCGGTACCGGAGGCGACGGCCTGGCCGTCACGGTTCGAGACGTAGGTGACCTGCGGGTCGGCCGGAGTCAGGTCCTCGGCGGCCTTCGCCAGCGCCTCGACCGCGGGTGCCATGTGGACGGTGTGGAACGCGCCCGCCACCTTCAGGGCCACGACACGCCGGACACCCTCGGGCTTGTCCGCCTCCAGGGCGGCCAGCTGCTCCAGCGTGCCGGCGGCCACGATCTGGCCCGCGCCGTTCACGTTCGCCGGGGTCAGACCGAGCTTCTCCAGGTGCGCGACCGTCGTGTCGGGATCCCCGCCGAGCAGCGCCGACATACCGGTCCGCGTGATGGCGGCGGCGTCGGCCATCGCGAGACCGCGCTTGCGCACGAGGGTCAGCGCGGCGGTGTCGTCGAGCACTCCCGCGAACGCGGCGGCGGTGATCTCGCCGACGCTGTGGCCGGCGACGGCACCGGGGGTGACGTCACCGAGTGCCGCGGCGGACAGGAGGCCGGCGGCGACCAGGAGCGGCTGGGCGACAGCCGTGTCGCGGATCGCGTCCGCGTCGGCCTGCGTGCCGTAGTGGGCAAGGTCCAGCCCGATGGCGTCCGACCACGCGGCGAGGCGTTCGGCGGCGCCGGGGAGGTCGAGCCAAGGAGTCAGGAAGCCGGGCGTCTGAGCGCCCTGGCCGGGAGCGACGAGTACGAGCACTCTCACACTCTCTCTTGTGGACGGCCACGGCCGCCCGTGGGGACAGGGACGAAGAACACGAGGGGGAATTGTAGGTCCCCGACAAAAGCCTAGGTTTGTGGATCTCTATCGGCCAGACGCCCCAGGATCAGCGCGATCCGCAGCGTGAACGCCGATCGAACATCCGAGGGCGACCAGCCGGTGACGTCAGTCACACGTCGGAGCCGGTAGCGCACGGTGTTGGGATGGACGAACAGCATCCGGGCCGCGCCTTCGAGGCTGCTCGCCTGCTCCAGGTAGACGGCCAGCGTCTCCAGGAGCGCGGAGCCGGCTTCCTCCAGCGGTCTGTAGATCTCCTCCACCAACTGCTCGCGGGCCGACGGGTCTCCGGCGATCGCGCGCTCCGGCAGCAGATCGTCCGCCAGTACCGGGCGCGGGGCGTCCTGCCAGGCGAAACACGCCTTCAGCCCGGCCGCCGCGGCCTGTGCCGACCGGGTCGCGGCCAGCAGATCGGGCACGATCGGCCCGGCCACCACCGATCCGGCGGCGTACGGGCCGATCAGCGACTTGGCGACGGCGAGCGGGTTGTCGCTGCCGCCGGCGATGACGACCAGCCGGTCCCCGAGCACGCCCGTCAGCACCTGGAGCTTGGCGTGCCGGGCCGCCCGCCGGATGGCCTCGACCGTCAGCTCGCTGTCACCGTCGGGTGCCGTGCCCAGCACCACGCAGACATGGTCGGGCGAGTTCCACCCGAGCGCGGCGGCCCGGGAGACGGCGCCCTCGTCGGCCTCGCCGGAGAGCACCGCGTTCACCACGAGCGACTCGAGCCGGGCGTCCCAGGCACCGCGTGCCTCCGCGGCCTGCGCGTACACCTGGGCGGTGGCGAAGGCGATCTCGCGGGCGTAGACGAGCAGCGCCTCACGCAGCACGGACTCGTCGCCGGGCGCCGCCACCTCGTCGATGGCCGATTCCATGACCTCGATTGTCGTCCGCACCATCTCCACCGTCTGGCGCAGCGTGATGGCCCTGGTCAGCTCGCGTGGCGCGGTGCCGAAGACGTCGGTGGAGATGGCCTGCGGCGCGTCCGGGTGCCGGAACCACTCCGTGAAGGCCGCGATGCCGGCCTGGGCGACCAGCCCGATCCACGACCGGTTCTCCGGTGGCATGGCCCGGTACCACGGCAGCGTCTCGTCCATCCGCGTGATGGCCTGGGCGGCGAGACTGCCGGCCGACTTCTCCAGCCGCTTGAGGGTCGCGGTGTGCGAGTCGACTTCGTGCGCTGGGCGCTCGGTGTTGCTGGCTTCGGGTTCGGGCACGGGACAAGACTGCCTTATCCGGACGGAGCTGTGCGGCGGCGGGTCGCAAGTAGGCGGGAGGCGGCCGCCGGGCCGGGGTCGGGCCTGTCTTCCGGATCAGGTGGCGGGACGCACCTCGGTGCCGCCCGATCGAGACGACAGGCCCTACCGTGGGGGAGTGATGGACGTCCGCCGCGCCGACGAGCGCTACCGCGGAGGGGACCCGGCGGCCGGGATCTCCTCGCTCCACGCCTTTTCCTTCGGCCCGCACTACGACCCCGACAACCTCCGCTTCGGCGCGGTGATCGCCTGCAACGAGGAGCGGCTCGCCCCCGGCGCGGGCTTCGACGAGCACCCGCACAGCCACACCGAGATCGTCACCTGGGTGGTGGAGGGCGAACTGACCCATCGCGACTCGGCGGGGAACACGTCGGTGCTGCGCCACGGGGACGTCCAGCGGCTGAGTTCGGCGGGAGGCGTCCGCCATGTCGAGCGCAACGACGGCGAGCTGCCGCTGGTCTTCGTCCAGATGTGGCTGGCCCCGGTGGAACCGGGCGGCGACCCCGCGTACGAGACCGTCCGCGGCATCGCCGACTCCACCCCGTACGCCGTTCCCGAGGCGGGAGCCATGCTCCATGTGCGCCGGCTGACGGCGGGCGAGCGCACGGCCGTCCCCGACGCGCCCCACGTCTACATCCATGTCGTGCGCGGCGAGGTCCGGCTGGACGGCGTGGAACTGGGGGAGGGGGACGCGGCCCGGGTCACGGACGCGAAGGACCTGGAGCTGGTCGCCGGGGCCCCCGCCGAGCTGCTGGTGTGGGAGATGGCGGCCGGCTGACGGCCGGGGTCCGGCGCGAGACGGCGGCCTTCCGCGGGCCGACCGGACGCGGCGGCCGTCCCCTGCCCCGCTCCGAGGCCATCCCCCGCCCGCTCCGAGGCCGCCGCCGGCCCGCGTCAGGAGGCGAGGTCGGCCAGCACCGCGTCCGTGAACGGCGTCCACGCCTCGATCGCCCAGGAGCCGAAGTTCCGGTCGGTCAGCGCGACGCAGGCGGCGCCCACGGCCGGGTCGACCCACAGGAACGTACCGGCCTGGCCGAAGTGGCCGAAGGTGCGCGGCGAGGACGAACTCCCCGTCCAGTGCGGTGACTTGGAGTCGCGGATCTCGAAGCCCAGCCCCCAGTCGTTGGGGTTCTGGTAGCCGTACCCCGGAAGGACGCCCTTGGTGCCGGGGTACTGGACGGTCATCGCCTCCGCGACCGTACGCGGGTCAAGGAGCCGCGGCGCCTGGAGCTCGGCGGCGAAGCGGACGAGGTCGTCCACGGTCGAGACACCGTCCCTCGCGGGCGAACCGTCCAGCGTCGTCGTGGTCATGCCGAGCGGTTCGAGGACCGCCTGCCGCAGATACTCCGCGAACGGCATGTCCGCCGCCTTGGCGATGTGGTCCCCGAGCACCTCGAACCCGGCGTTGGAGTACAGCCGCCGCTCCCCGGGAGTGAAGGTCGCCCGGTGCTCGTCGAAGGCCAGACCCGAGGTGTGCGCGAGCAGGTGGCGGACCGTCGAACCGGCGGGCCCGGCGGGTTCGTCGAGCTCGATCGCCCCCTCCTCGTACGCGACGAGCGCGGCGTACGCGGCGAGCGGCTTGGTGACGGACGCCAGCGCGAACCGGTGCCCGCCCGGCCCGTGCGAGCCGGCCACGGTGCCGTCCGCGCGGACGACCGCGGCCGCGGCGGTGGGAACGGGCCAGTTCGAGATCAGCGCCAGGCTCTGCAAGGACATGCCCCGAGCCTAAGCGGCTCAGAGGCACAGCCGCATCGAGGGGTCGGGCTTGCGGACGAACCCGAGGGCCGCGTAGAGCGGCTCGGCCTCGGCGGAGGCGTTGAGGTCGACCTGGGCGACACCGCGCTCACGGAACCAGCCGAGGAGCGTCTCCATGCAGGCGCGGGCGTAGCCGCGGCGCCGGGTGCCCGGATCGGTGGCGACGCTGAAGACGTACCCCACCGCGCCGTGCGGATTGTCCGCCCGCCCGATCCGGTACTCGACCGTCCCGGCGACGAGCGCCGCGAGGGTGCCCGGCCGCTCCGGGTGGTCGATCACGAAGGCGACGAAGGATTCCCCGGGATCGGCGAGCTTCGCGCGTACGGTCGGCAGCGACGCGGCGTGCCACGCGCTGGAGGAGTCCACGTCGAAGACCGAGTCGATCATCACCTGGCGCAGACGCAGCACTTCGGAGGCGTCCTCGGGCGTGGCGCGGCGTACGAGACTCATGATCCGCACGGTAACCATCGGCTCCCGGCCATGTCCTGGGATTTTCGGCCGGTTCGGCTTGCCTGGAGTGGACTCCAAGGTTTTAGCGTGGAGGGCATGACGGTGATGGAGACCACAGCCGAGGCCACCGGGACCGACGCGTGCGCCGGGCCTCCCGAGCGGGAGCGGCGCCCGGACGGCCGGGACAGCTACACGATCAGCGAGGTCGTCGCCTTCACCGGCCTCAGCGCGCACACCCTGCGCTGGTACGAGCGCATCGGGCTGATGCCGCACATCGACCGCTCGCACACCGGCCAGCGCCGCTACAGCAACCGCGACCTGGACTGGCTGGACCTCGTCGGCAAGCTCAGGCTCACCGGGATGCCGGTCGCCGACATGGTCCGCTACGCGGAGATGGTGCGCGCCGGCGACCACACGTACATGGACCGCTACGAGCTCCTGGAGGCGACCCGCCGGGACGTCCGGGCCCGGATCGCGGAGCTCCAGGACACCCTGGCCGTGCTCGACCGGAAGATCGGCTTCTACGGGGACGCGACCAGCGTCCTCGCCTCGAAGCCGTCCTGACGGCGGACGGCACGGCCACGGCCGGTCACGTCCGGCACCCGAGGGCGCCGGCCCGCTCCAGCCGGTCCGCCCGTCGGCATGGGTCCGCAAGAGCCGGTCCGCTAGTGACCTGAGTCAGAGATTCGGTGGCAGTAGGCGGCGACTTTGTCGAGGATCTCGTCTGCTGTTTTCGTCCAGACGAACGGTCTGGGGTGCTCGTTCCAGTCGGCGAGCCAGGCCCGGATGTCGCGTTCGAGGGCCTGGACGGAGCGGTGGACGCCGCGCTTGAGCTTCTTCTGGGTCAGCTCGGCGAACCACCGCTCGACCAGGTTCAGCCAGGACGCACTGGTCGGCGTGAAGTGCAGGTGGAACCGTGGGTGTGCCGGCAGCCACTTCTTG
>NZ_JBIAQM010000050.1:0-45736 GCF_042888945.1 Streptomyces sp. NPDC002698 | reverse complement strand
CGGTGCATCAGCCCGTCGCCGTTGGGTGAGGGGTGGGCGTCGGTGGCGACGGGCATCGATGTACCGGCACGTCCCCTCACGCCGGATCCCGGCTGGGCAGCAGTCCCGGCCGGGCAGCAGTTTCAGCCCCTGCCGGGAAAATCCAGCCCCTCCGGCGTTTGAGGAGCGGGGTCTGGGGCGGAGCCCCAGGGGTGGGACGGGTAGGGGCGGAGGGGGCGAAAAAACCTGGGTCGGCCCCACCCCGTCGCAGCCCCGAAGGGAATCCGAACCCTCAGCCGATGTGAAGGCGGACGGTCCCGTCTCCGACGACCTCGACGCGCACCTCGGTCAGATCGCGTACGAGCACATCCGGCCCGTGGATCCCGGCCCGGGGACCGACACCCACGACCCGCATCCCGGCGGCCCGCCCCGCGGCGATCCCCGCCCCGGAGTCCTCGAAGACGACACAGTCCTCGGGCGCGATCCCCAGCTCGGCCGCCCCCTTCAGGAAGCCTTCGGGATCGGGCTTGCTGGCCCCGACGGACTCGGCGGTGACACGGACGTCGGGAAGTCCGAGCCCGGCCGCGGCCATCCGCCCGCTGGACAGCGCCACATCCGCCGAGGTGACGAGCGCGTGCGGCACTCCGGCCAGGGAGGCGAGGAACTCCGGCGCACCCGGGATCGCGACGACGCCCTCCATGTCGGCGGTCTCCTCGGCCAGCATCCGCGCGTTGTCCGCGTGGTTCTGCTCCATGGGCCGGTCCGGCAACAGCACCGCCATCGAGGCGTACCCCTGCCTGCCGTGAACGACCTTCATGACCTCGTCCCCGTCCAGCCCGTGCCGGTCGGCCCAGCCGCGCCAGCAGCGCTCGACGACGACGTCCGAGTTGACGAGGGTGCCGTCCATGTCGAGCAGGAGGGCGCGGGCGGTCAGAACTGTGGTGGCCGTGGTCATCGGCAGGCTCCAAAACGCAGACAGGGGGACAAAAGCACCCCCGGGAAACAAGGCGGCCCCGTCCGCCGGTCAGGGAGGTGCGAACGGGAACCACTTTGTTCCTACAACATACAAAACAACCCCGCCCAGCGCCACTCGCCCCACCAACCCGAGGGGGGTGGGGCTGGGCCAGGGGTTTTCGCCCCCCTACCCAACCCACACCTGGGACTCCACACCCCAGACCCCGCTCCTCAAACGCCAGAGGGGCTGGATTTTCCCGACAGGGGCTGAAACTGCCGCCTGGCCGGGACTGCTGCCCGGCCGGGGCTGAAACTTTGCCCGGCCAGGGCCGGAATGGTCACCACGACGCACCCGCAGCCGGGATCCGGCGTGAGGGGACGTGCCGGTACATCGATGCCCGTCGCCACCGACGCCCACCCCTCACCCGACGGCGACGGGCTGATGCACCGGCACGGCCCCGACCCACCCACCGGAGCCACACCGCACCGCACCCGCGAACGCCGGCGCAAGCGAACCGGCACCGAACCCCCGACCCCGGCACAGCCAACGCCCACCGACAGACGCCAGGGGCGAGCGAATTCAGCCCGCCACAGCCTCGTACAGGCTCCAGACCCCGAGCCCCGTCATCAACACAGCCGCCACCTTGGTGATCAACGACAACGGCACCCGCTTCATCAGCGCCTTGCCGCCCACGATCCCCAGCCCCGCGACGGCCCACAGCCCCAGCACCGCGCCGAGCCCCACCGACAGCGGGTCGTCGTACCGCGCGGCGAGGTTCGCCGTCATGATCTGCGTGAGGTCGCCGAACTCGGCGACGAGGATGAGCATGAAGCCCGCCCCGGACACCTTCCAGAAGCTCTGGTTCGCCGGCTTGCGGACCTCGTCCTCGTCCCCGTCCTTCTTCATCAGCAGCACCGCGGCACCGCCGAGGAAGAGCACACCGGTGACGGCGTGCACGATCTGCTGCGGCAGCAGCGTCAGCACACTGCCCGCCGCGACGGCGAGCACCACATGGACGGCGAACGCGGCGGCGACACCGACGAAGACGTACGAGGCGCGGTAGCGCGTGCCGAGGACGAGGCCGGCGAGCGCGGTCTTGTCCGGCAGCTCGGCAAGGAAGACGACACCGAAAACGAGCGCCATCACGCTGAAGCTGATCAAAATCCCTCAATCGGTCGGGCCGCCCCGCCGAGAGTGTTGCGATTACGCGTGCTGTGACTGCGCGACACCTCGGCACGGCAGCACACAGCAACGCCCGCACCGGGAGGCACGGGCACAAGCACCCACGCCGGAAAGGCCCGGCAGGGCAAGTGCACTGCTTGCCGAAGGTCTCGCTGGCCGGCCTCGCGATCGAGACCTGCCTCCGGGCGCCGGCTCAGACGAGCTGAGCAGTATGTCGACGGTCCGGCGAAGAGCTACTCCCCTTCTGCGCCGTCCATAGTACGCGACCCGCGCGGCGGCCCCACAGGGCCGAAAGTCCCCGGACCCGGACGCCCTCACACCGGAGAAAGTTCTGTCATGAACCTTGTTATGTCATGTACGCGTCATTATTTTCTAACCGCGCACTTACCTCACGGCAACACGACGCCGCGAGCATTCGTTCGCCCGCACTCCAACACCCCCACACCACAAGGGAGTTCGCATGCCAAAGATCTACGCGCGTCGACGGCTGAGCATACTCGCAGGCATCACGGGTCTGATAGCCATGGCCGGTGTTTTCACCGGCCCGACCGCCTCCGCCGCCCTCCCCACCCCGGTCAGCGCGGCCACCGCCCGCACCTACCTCGCCTCCCTCACCGTCGCGACGGAGAACCGCACCGGCTACAACCGCGACCTCTTCCCCCACTGGATCACCATCTCCGGCGCCTGCAACACCCGTGAGACGGTCCTGAAGCGCGACGGCAGCGGCGTCGTCACCGACTCCGCCTGCGCCTCCACCAGCGGCAGCTGGTACTCGGTCTACGACGGCGCCACCTGGACCGCCGCCTCCGACCTCGACATCGACCACCTGGTGCCGCTCGCCGAGGCCTGGGACTCCGGCGCCTCGGCCTGGACCACCGCCCAGCGCCAGGCCTTCGCCAACGACCTCACCCGTCCCCAGCTCATCGCCGTCACCGACAACGTCAACCAGTCCAAGGGCGACCAGGACCCGGCCACGTGGATGCCCTCGCGCACCGCGTACGCCTGCACCTACGTCCGCGCCTGGGTCCAGGTGAAGTACTACTACAACCTGAAGGTCGACTCCGCCGAGAAGACCAAGCTGAGCTCGGTCCTGGCCGGCTGCTGACCGCACCCCCGACCCGCACCCTCGGCACAGACCGGCGGCCGCAGGCCGCCAGGGTTCCGGTCACCGTCCCCCCACGGTGTTCCCACGGTCTCCGGAACCTCCCCACAGGCCTCCGTCGTTCCGTACCGTACGGGGCGACGGAGGAGGGGATCACCATGGCCGAGCTGCGTCTGGGACCGCTGCTGAGGTATGTGGACGGCTCGTCGGCGACCTTCTGGGTCGAGGCGAGCCGCCCGTGCACCGCCGAGGTGCGCTGCGCGGACGGCGCCCGCGGACAGACCCGCACCTTCCAGGTGGCGGGCCATCACTACGCGCTCGTGCCGGTGAGCGGACTGACACCGGGCACGGCCACCCCGTACGAGATCCTGCTGGACGGCACGCCCGTGTGGCCGCTGCCCGACTCGCGCTTTCCCCCCTCGGTCGTCCGCACCCCCGAGGGCGACGACGCCGTCGTCCGTGTCACCTTCGGTTCCTGCCGCTGGGCCTCGCCGCCCGCGGACGAGAAGGACCCCGTGGGACCCGATGCCCTGGACACCCTCGCCGCCCGGATCGCCTCGGCTCCGGACGCCGAACGCCCGGACGTGCTCCTGCTGCTGGGCGACCAGGTGTACGCGGACGAGGTCTCCAGGGCGACCCGCGCGTGGATCGCGGCACGAAGGGGTCTGGCGGACCCCCCGGGCCATCAGGTCGCGGACTACGAGGAGTACACCCGCCTCTACTACGAATCCTGGCTCGACCCCGAGATCCGCTGGCTGCTGTCGACCGTGCCGAGCTGCATGATCTTCGACGACCACGACGTCATCGACGACTGGAACACCAGCGAGGCCTGGCTCGCGGAGATCCGGGCGACCCCGTGGTGGCGCGAGCGGGTGCTCAGCGGTCTGATGTCGTACTGGGTCCACCAGCACCTCGGCAACCTCTCCCCCGCCGAGCTCTCCGCGGACCTCCTGTACGCGGCCGTACGCGAGACCCCCGACGGCACGGACGTGCTGCGCGCCTTCGCCGCCCAGGCCGACGCCGACCCGGCCTCGGTCCGCTGGAGCTACCGCCGCGACTTCGGCCGGACCCGTGTCCTGATGCTCGACACCCGCGCCGCCCGCGTCCTGGACGAGAAGCACCGCGCGATGCTCGATCCCGGGGAGGCGGCCTGGCTGCGCGAGCAGGCCCTGGAGGCGCCGGACTCCCGGGACCATCTGCTGATCGGCACGTCGCTGCCCTGGCTGCTGCCCCCGCTGATCCATCACGTGGAGACGTGGGACGCCGCCCTGTGCCGGGGCGAGCGGGGCGGGCGCTGGGCGCGGTTCGGCGAGCGGCTGCGGCGCGCGGCGGACCTGGAGCACTGGGCGGCGTTCCCGGAATCGTTCGGGGAGTTGGCGGAGCTGATCGCCGAGGCCGGCTCGGGCGAGCGGGCACCGGCGACCGTGTGCGTGCTCTCGGGAGACGTGCATCATGCCTACGTCGCCGATCCGGTCTGGGCGGATCCCGCCGAGCAGCCCTCCGCCCGGGTGCTCCAGCTGACCTGCTCCCCCGTCCACAACTCCATCCCGCTCTCCGTCCGGCTCGGCTTCCGCTTCGGCTGGAGCCGACCGGCCCGGCTGCTCGGCACCCTCCTTGCCCGGCACGGCCGTTGCGGACACTCGCCGGTCGACTGGCGCAAAACCGGCGGCCCTTGGTTCGGCAATCAGCTCATGACCCTTACCCTGCGCGGCCGTTCGGCCTCCCTGCGCCTCGAACAGGCGCGGCCCGTGCGAGGCGGCGGCACCGGGAGTACGGGCCGAGCGGCCCGGCTGACGACGGTGGCGGAGTCCCGGATCACCCCGGAATAGGTCCATTCCTCGTGGTTGCCGGCGTCGTACGGAATACCGGAGCGTGTGGAGGCGTGAACGTGATGTCACCGACACATGCGTCCCCGGAAGATCTTCCGACCCATCCGCGGCGTACGCTGTCTGGCTGTCACAGGCTGCCACGCCACTCCCTCGCGAGTAGCGGTGCGGCCGGGCTTACGGGGGAGTCGGGGGAAGAGTCCGGTGCTGGAGAGTGTGGGGTCGCTGACAAGCAGCCCATGGATCTACGCGGTGATCGCCGTGTCCATCGTTCTTGACGTCTTTCTGCCTGTCCTGCCCAGTGGCGTCCTGGTCATCACGGCGGCGACGGCCGCCGCGGGCTCCGCCACGGCGACCGGCGACGTCCCCCACGCCGTGCCCGACATCCTGGTGCTCACTCTCTGCGCGGCCACGGCCTCGGTCCTCGGCGACCTGGTGGCGTACCGCCTCGCCTGGCGTGGCGGCGACCGTCTGGATCGCGCCATCGCCCGGTCCCGCCGCCTGACCCGGGCGCAGGAACGTCTCGGCGAGGTCCTGACGCGCGGCGGCGGTGTCCTCGTGGTCGTCGCCCGGTTCGCGCCGGCCGGCCGCTCGGTCGTCTCGCTCGGCGCGGGCGCCGCGCACCGCCGGGTCCGCGACTTCCTGCCCTGGTCGGTCCTCGCCGGCCTGGCGTGGGCCGGTTACAGCGTGGCCCTCGGCTACTTCGGCGGCCAGTGGCTGGGCGCCACCTGGCTCACGGCGGCCATCTCGGTGGGGGCCCTGTTCATCGCGGGTGCGGGCGCCGCCTACGTCGTACGCCGTCCCGCGGTACGGGAGCAGGAAGCGGGCGCCTGAGCCCCGCCCCAGGGGCGCACGGCGGCACAGGACACGCGGACACACCGGCGTACGGGCACACAGGCGTACGGGCACCCTCACGCAAGGGCGCGCGGGCACCCCGGCCGTACGCCGGGCGGGCCGTCCCGCCGGTCATCCGGCGCGCTGGGCCGCCGCCCCACGCACCTCCAGGTGGTCCAGCAGCTCGGCCGTGGCCGCCGCGACCGCCTCGACGGCGCGGTCGAAGACCTCACGGTTGTGGGCGGCCGGGGCACGGAACCCGGAGACCTTGCGGACGTACTGGAGGGCGGCGGCGCGGATCTCCTCCTCGGTCGCTTCCTCGGGGATCACGGGCGGGCGAAGTGTCTTGATGCTGCGGCACATGGGTCCAGTCTCGCGCGTCCGGCGCCGTCCTGGTCACCGCTCGCGAAAGGCGGCCCGCCGCGGCCGGGAACACCGCCGCCGGATCCGTGGACCGAGCAGAACACGACCTCAGCGGAGATCACTTACGTCGGCGGTCCCACCGCCGTCCTCCTCGCGATCGGCGGCCTGCGGCTTCCGACCGATCCGGCATTCGACGCCCCCGGCGAGTACCCCGTCGGCGCGCGGAAGCCGGTGAAGACCGCAGGCCCCGCCCGGCGCACCCGGACGGCGGAGCCCCGCGCGTGACGGCCGTTCCAGCCCGGTACGGACCCGGCTGCGACTGCTGGAGCCCAGGACCTCGGTACGGCTGCCGTAGAGCCGGGGAGCCGGGCGCGGTCCAGTTCGCCGCAATACCCTTGCGAATGCTTGGAGTTCGGCAAGCTTCTCCGAGGATTGACTCGGATCACCGTGAGTTGTGATCATCTCCGGGACCCGTTCGGGTCCCGTGGAGAGGAGCGAGGATCTATGGCGAACGAAGCGCTGACGGTGGCGGTGCTGGGCCCGGGAGGGGTCGGCGGGCTGCTCGCGGCACTCCTGTCCCGTGCCGGTCACCGGGTCATCTGCCTAGCCGGTGGCGAGACCGTGCGGAAGCTGGCCGCGGACGGCATCGAGGCGCGCAGCGGCCACTTCGGCGACTTCACGGCGCGGGTGGAGGCGGACACCGAACTGCGCGAGCCGGCCGACGTGTGCTTGATCGCCGTCAAGGCGACGGCCCTGGACGCCGCGCTGGAGCGCCTCCCGGCGAAGGCCCTGGGCGAGGAGGGCCTGATCGTCCCGCTCCTGAACGGTGTCGAGCATCCGGCGCTGCTGCGCGAGCGCTACCGCTCCGAGCAGGTGGCCCCCGCGGTGATCCGCGTGGAGTCGACGCGGGTCGCTCCGGGAGTGGTCGAGCACGGCAGTCCGTTCGCCGAGCTCGATCTGACCGCCGACATCGCGCCCCGAGCGCGGGTCGAGGCACTCGCCGGGGCGCTGGAGTGGGCCGGACTGCGGGCCCGGGTCCAGGACGGGGAGTCGGCGACGCTCTGGGCGAAGATGTCGTTCCTCGCGCCGTTCGCGCTGCTGACGACGCGGTACGGGGTGCCGGTGGGCGACGTGCGCACGCTGCACCGCGAGGAGTTGGCCGCTCTCGTCGAGGAGACGGCCGCGGTGGGCCGTGCGTGCGGAGCCGCCACCGATCCGGCGACCGCCCTCGCCCGCTACGACGCCTTCCCGGCGGCCACCAAGTCCTCCATGCAGCGCGACGCCGAGGCGGGCCGGGCACTCGAACTCGACGCGATCGGCGGCGCGTTGCTGCGAGCGGCGGAGCGGACCGGGGTGCCGGTACCGGTGGCGGGCGAACTGGTCCGGCACCTGACGCCGATCGCCGGCACGGGCAACTGACGGCCGCACGGCGGCGCTACGGCGGCCGTGCGGCAGCGCTGCGGCGAGGCCGAGAGCGAGGGCGCCGTGCAGGGATGGCGGGGGCGGCGCCCGACGGCGTCCGGGTGGCGTGGGACCGGTGCCGGGGTGAGTCCCCCGCCGCCGTCCCGGCGCCCGAGCAGTGCCGGGCCACCGTGTCGGCGAAGGCGTGCGCCGCGGGTGACAGGGCGTCCCAGCGGCGGACGGCCCAGCCGACCGCGAGGGGCGGCAGGTCCGGTACGGGGAGGAAGCGGAGGCGGGGGTGGCCGGGTCCGGGCAGGCCGGGCAGGGCGGGGACGACGGCGTGGCCCAGCCCGAGTTCGGCGAGCAGGATCGCGGTGTCCCAGTCCGCGACACTGGTGTCGGAGGTACCCGTCGGTATCCCCAACTCCCGGTAGGCCGCGTCGAGATGGGCGCGAGAGGTGGACCGTTCGGGCAGTCCCACGATCCGCAGTCCGGCCAGCTCCCGCGCCTCGATCCGTTCCCGCGCGGCGAGTTCGTGGTCGGCGTGCACGGCGAGCACCCAGGGGAGTTCGGCGACGGCCCGCTGCTCGACCCCGCGTACGGGAGGGCCGAGGGTGACCCAGGCGAGGTCGAGCCCGTGGTCGGCGAGCGCGTCGAAGCAGCTCCGGCTGGAGTTCTCGGTCTGGAACTCCAGGCTGACCTTGGGGTACCGCCCCCGGAACTCGACCACGGCCTCGGCCATGAAGTGCCGCACGGTGGTGCCGCCGGTGGCGATCCGCACCGTACCGCCGCCCCCGCGCGCCAGTTCGCCGAGCCCGCGCAGCGCGAGGTCGAGCCCGGCGATGCCGTCGGCGGCGGCCCGTTCGAGGAGCCGCCCGGCGCGGGTGGGCACCACGCCCCGGGCCTGCCGCTCGACGAGCCCCAGCCCGACCTCGCGTTCCAGCCGGCGTACGTGCTGGCTCACCGCCGACTGCGTGCAGCCCAGTTCCCGGGCCACCGCGCTCAGGCTCCCGGCCCGGCAGACGGCGACGAACACACGAAGATCATCCAGGGTCACGGCCCCAAGGTACCCGCGGACCGGTGGAGTTGGCCGGTCAGGCTCGGGTCTTGTCGAGCAGCTCGACGATCTCCTCGGTCGTGCCGGTCTCGCCGAGGCGCGGGAAGATCCGCTCGACGCTGTTGCGGTGCGTCTCGGGGTCGAGGTCGGACATGGCGTCGGTGGCGAGGGTGACGTGGTAGCCGTGTTCGTGGGCGGCGCGCGCCGAGGACTCCACGCCGATGCTGGTGGCGATGCCGGCCAGCACAATCTGGGTGATCCCGCGGCGGCGGAGCTGGAGGTCGAGGTCGGTGCCGTAGAAGGCGCCCCAGTTCCGCTTGGTCACGGTGATGTCCTCGGGGTGCCCGGCCAGGTCGTCGACGATGACGTCCCAGCCCTCGGGGAAGGAGCGGCCGCGGCTCTGGCCGTCGATCCGGCCGGGAACGGCGTCCGCGCCGTCGGCGGCGGCGGTGACCCGGACGAGGACGACCGGGAGGCCGTGGCCGCGGAAGGCGTCCGCGAGCCGGACGGAGCGCTCCACGACGTCGGCGGCGGCGTGCGGGGCGAGGCCCGGGTTGCCGACGATGCCGTGCTGAAGGTCGATGAGGACGAGCGCGGTGCGGGGATCGAGCGTGGTGACTGCCATGGTCAGGCCTTTCGGGGGATGAGATCGCGAAGGGATCGGTCGATGAGGGTCACCGCCAGGAGCAGCGCTGCTCCGGCGAGCATGAAAAGGGCCAGATGGTGCAGGCCGCCGGTGTCGGCGCCGTGCGTGAAGAAGGCGGCGTCGGCGGCGGAGGCGGCCAACGCGCCCAGGTAGGTGAAGGTGCGCAGCAGTCCGGCCGCGGAGCCCGTCCGGGCGGGGTCGGCCTGCCGGTACAGGGCATTCTGATTGGCCAGGCCATTGAGACCCTGCAGAACGCCCATCAGGGCGCCGACGCCGGCCAGCAGCCAGATCGCGCTGGTGGAGTTCGTCGTCAGCAGCACCAGGCAGCCCGCGATCTGGACGAGGCTGCCGGCCACGAGCTTGCCGCGGACGGCTTCCCGCCGTCCGGTGACGCCGGAGACGACGAGTCCGCCCAACGACAGCGGCAGCAGGACCAGCCCGGCACCGGCCGCGTGCAGCCCGCGCCCCTCCTCCGTCCACTGCGTGAACCCGTAGAGGAAGGCGTACGCGGTGGTGTAGCCGAGGAACTGGCGCAGGAAGGTGGCGAGCATCGGTCCGTTGCCGCCGAGCACCCGCAGGTCGATGAACGGGGCCGGAACGCGGAGTTCCCGCCGGGCGAAGGCGGCCCCGGCGACGAGCGCGAGCACCGGCAGGTACCAGTCGGCGGCCCGCGGTCTCATCAGGAACAGCATCGAAGAGACGAGCAGTGCGGTGAACAGGGCCATGCCGACGAGGTCGACACCGCGCGAGGCGGACGCGGGTGACTCCGTCGGCGTCGGTTTCGCGGCTTTCGGCAGCCGCAGGGCTCCGAGGACCAGACAGGCCAGGGACAGGGGCACGTTGACGAGGAAGAGGGTGCGCCAGCCGCCCACGCCGATGAGCAGGCCGCCCAGCGTCGGCCCGACCACGGCGACGGTCTGCGCGGAGACGGCGAGCGCGGTCAGCACGCCGGCCGGGCTGCTCTGCCCGGTGCGTTCCGCCTCGCTCCGGGTCAGGTGCATCGCGGCGGGATACGCGGCCGAGGTGCCGAGTCCGAGCAGCACCCGGGCGGCGACCAGCGCGCCGAGATTCGGGGAGAGGGCGCCGAGGAGTCCGGCGACGCCCACCATGGCCGTACCGGCGAGGTAGAGGTGGCGGGGCCCGTACAGGTCGACGAGACGTCCGATGACGGGCTGCCCCACCGCGGTGGCGAGATACAGCCCGGAGACCAGCCACGCCGTCTCCGCCGGGGACGCTCCGAGCGCCCTGCCGATCGGCACCAGCGCCACGGCGATCATCGAGGAGTTGACGGGGTTCAGTACGGACCCGAGGACCATCGGGGCGATCAGCCGGCGGTCGAAGCGGTCGGGCGGGCGGTGACGTGCGGGGGTGATCCGGTGCTGGAGCCAGTCGCGGAGGGTGGTCATCACGACCGGGTGAGCCGTTCCAGCAGCGCCATGGCCTCGATGACGGTCTGTCGCTCGTCCTCCGTGCAGCGCTCCTCGAAGGCTCGGGCGAGCCACTCCGAACGGGCCTGCCGGGTGCCTTCGACGCGCTCGCGCCCGGCGTCCGTGAGCGTCACCAGCTGACGCCGGCCGTCCCCGGGGTCGGGGTTGCGCTGGATGAGTCCGAACTGGTCGAGGGCCGCGAGCGTGGCGGCCATCGACTGCGGGCGCACCCCTTCGGCCGCCGCCAGCGCGCTGGCCGTGGCGGCCCCGCTCTTGCTCACCAGGGTGAGCGCGGAGATCTGGGAGGGCGTGAGGTCCTGCGCCTCGGACACCTCGCGGATCCGCCGCCTGAGCAGGCTGAACGCGACCCGCAGGTCCTGTGCGGCCCGCGCCGCGGAATCCGAGACGCCCGCTTCGTTCGGCCCCTTGCCGCTCACATCCATACCGCCACGCTAGATCGGCCAGCCCAAACTGTCCAGTTCAAACTGTGCAGTCCAGCCTGTTCAATCCACCACCCTCGCCGCGGCCGAGATCCGCGATCCACCACCCTTGCCGCGGGCGAGATTCCCACTCTTACTGGAACACGCGTTCGGAACACCCGTTCGCGTGAAGTCCCGGAAGGAACTCGCACCTCAAAATCGAACAGGCGTAGCATTGCCGCGTGGCTGCGACCTATGACTTTCCAAGTGACCTCCTCGCCGGTCAGGAGGAGCTGCACCAGGTCCGGGCCGAGCTGCTGGCCCTGCTGAAACGACTCCCCTGGTCGGTGGAGCCGCTGGACGGCTTCAGTGACACCGGTGGCTGGCGCAAGGTGGAGCGCCCCGCTTCCCCCGGCTGGACCGACGACGAACAGGCCGAGGTGGAAAAGCTCCGGCAGCGAGAGCGCGAGCTCACCGTGTTCGTGTCCGGCCACCGCTTCTGGTCGGAGGTCGCCCCTCCGGACAAGGTGGACGCCCGGATGCGGCTGAAGCACACCCGCGACACGCCGCCCTGAGGCGGCGCGGGCCGGTTCGCTGTGGGCCCGCGTCCTCTACGAGAGCGCGCCGACGAGCCAGCTGGCCACGCCGCCGTGATGCGAGCACGTACCTCGCCGGTGCGCGGAATAGCCGTACGAACCGTCGCCGCACAGGGCGGTGGCGCCGACGGGCGCCTGCGGCGAGCCGCCCGAGGACGAGGCCGATGACGAGGACGCGCTGGAGTCGCTCTCGGCCGCGTCGGAGCCGCCCGCCGACGAACTGGAGCCGCTGCCGGAGGAGTTGCCGCTGCCCCCGGCACCGGTGACGGAGGACGAGCTGCCGTCGCCCCCGGGTTCGTGGGAGCCGGGTCGGCGATTCTGGGTCTGGTGGCGTTGGCCCGCTGAAAGCGCGCCGTGCGAGCCGCTTCCCGTCGGCACGCCGGTCACGGTGTTCGGCGTGTGCGCTCCTGAACCTCGCCTGGCGCAGTCGGGGCAACGGTGGTTGGGCTCGCCGGGCGTGCGCTCGGTGCCGGCCGACGGCTCGCGACGGACGACCAGGGCCACGACTCCCAGCCTCATGTTCTCGCGGAAACCGGAGAGTTGGCGGAGCGAGCACGCGAAGGCCGGACCCGGGCTCACGGTCTCCGTCACACCGGCAGCACTCTCCCCGCCCCCGGGGGCGCCGCCACCCGCGAGCTGACGCACCGCGGGCAGTCGTCAACGCCGGTCATTCTCGCGTGGCCGTCCCGCACCCCGCGTCGCCGGCCTCCCGCATGCGCGCTTCCATCGACTTGCTCCGGTTGTAGGGGTCGACCTCAGGGCCGTCTCCTGGACTCGAAGTCGCGCGCTCCGCCTCGAACTTGGGGGTGAGGTAGCCGGTGAAGGTGTCGCAGCCGCCGTTGGTGCTGTCCACCTTGTAGGAGACGAAGGAGAACGTACCCGGCTCGATGACGACCTTCGCCGGGTCGTCCCAGCTCATCACGACCTCGCGGCGCACGATCGTGCGCACGACTTCGTCGCTTCCCGCCGCGGCGCGTACGACCGGATACACGTACGTGACATCGGTGGTCACCTCGACCGCACCGCGCTTTCCTTCCCGGTAGGTGATCCGCCCCCGCGTCTTGACCACGTCCCCGACAAGCCGGACCTTCGACTTCTCGAACCGGCTGAACAGCAGCAGAGGATCGTTCTCACGGCTCGGCGAACGGAACGCGGTCGCCAGGTAGTCCTGGACATCCTGCTGATGAGGGTTGATCAACGCGATCGCCTTCTTCGGCATCTCCCCGCGCAGCACACCAGGATCCAGACTGGACGCGTCGAGGAAGTCCCGGGTCTTTTCGAGTGCTTGTGCGACCTGCCCCTTGCTCATCCAGCCGGTCGCCTGCGCCTCGGGCAGACCGATCCCATCCGTCCCGTCACCCCACCGCACCGCGGGCGATCCCTTGAACGGCTCGTCCAAGGTCGCTTGCCGCACTGCCGCATCCGTCGGTGGCGGCTGATCCGGGCGTTCCGATTCCACGGCGAGCGGCGTACTCTCGCCACTCCCGCCTCCGAACCATCCCGTCACCCGCCCGGGATCCAGGGCCACGGCCAGCAAGGCGACCGCAGCCAGCAGGCCGACGGCGTACCAGCCCTTGCCTCTTTGCCGCCGGGCCGGTCGATGACTCCGCCACGGCTCCGGCCGGTCGGTCTCCTGCAGGCGCCGCGCCACCATACGGGCTCGCGCCGACGGCTCCTCGGGCGCGCCCTTGGTCCCCGCTTCGGCTTCGCGAAGGAAGCGCTCCCACTCTTCGTCCGGTATGGACTCCCCACCCTTGCCCACGACGGGCCCCACCCTTCTCGCGCACCCGACCCTCCCCCGGACCGGAATGTTCAGCGCATCATCACACAGCTCGACTTGAGCCCGTGATCGCCACCGGCACTGCGGTAAAGGGTGCGAGCGAGCTCGGCAGCGGTACCGCAGCCTCGTCCTCACTGGCCAGCGTTTTCGCGCTGGCCGCGGTCCTGGCTGCAGCGCTCTAGGAGTTTCGGCAGTGCGACTGGTGGCATCACCGCAGCTGACCCGCCATTTGATGGCCGCTTGTGTCTCTGCTCCGAAGGGATGACACAAGCGGCCCGCCCTACCGCAACCCGCCACTCACCCCAGCTCCCATCCCGCACACGCCACACTCGGCCGGCACCCACGAACGGCGCCCCCGCCATCTCGGAGCCTGAGCACCCCCGCCGGAGGCATGTTCTGAGGTGTGGATTCGGTTGCCGAGTCGCTGATCTGTGAAACGCCACGTAATTCCCCACCAGCGGCGTCGACTTCCCCGCCCGCACGTTCGAACGCCACGTCTCAGGTTTCGGGGACCCGTTCCGCGGGAGGGGCATGCGACTGTAGTGGGGCCCCCTGGTGCCGGCCCCGGAGTCCCGGCTCGGACACCGGGGAGCAAGTAACCGGGCGGTAGTTTTCAGGGCTTGGTGACCGTGGTCTTCTTGGGCTGGCGGGGCACGGTATTGGTTGTGACTTGGATCGTGCAGTGACGTCAGTCTTGTGGTGCTTTCCGACATCCGGTCGCGACGGGTTTCACAAGCATGGCCCCAGAGCCCAGGAAGACCGCAGCGAGCAAGCCTTGCGCGATCCACCGTGCGATGTGGTCATGGAGTTGGTGTCAGCCGGCCGGGTCGTCGGAGATGGCCTGCTTGAAATCGGGGCATTCGACCAGGGGGGAACGGGTGCAGACGGCGGCGTGGCGGAGGCTGTCGCGCATACGGGTGAGCCGGTCGATCTCAGTGTCCAACTGCTCGGCCTTGGCCGCCAAGTGGACGCGCAGTTCGGTGTCGTCGGGGGTTGCGGTCACGAACCGGGCGATCTCGGCGAGGGTGAAACCCGAGGCACGGGCACACGCGACCAGGGACAGGCGGGCCAGCACCTCGGAGCGGAAGGTGCGGCGCAGTCCGTTGCGGCCCTCGGAGGCGATGAGGCCCCGCCGTTCGTAGTAACGCAGCGCCGACGGCGCCAGTCCGGACCGTTCGGCCACCTCGGCGATATCGAGCAGGGTCATGAAGCCCCTCCTTGACTTGAACTTCGCTTCAAGTCGGAGCATAAACCCATGACTGACACGACAGCACCGCCCGGCTCCCCGCACCCCCAGGTCCAGGCCTACCTGGACCGCCTGGCCGCCGCGAACGTCGGCGAGCTGCACACCTTCACCCCTGAGCAGGCGCGACAGGGCTGGCGTCGGCAGATCGCCCTCCTGGGCGAGCCGGAACCCATTGCGGCGGTCGAGGACCGACGGATCGTCACCAAGGCCGGTCCGATCCCGGTGCGTATCTACACTCCCAGCGGCACCGGCCCCTTCCCTGTGCTGGTGTACTTCCACGGCGGCGGTTTCGTCGTGGGCGACCTGGACACCCATGACGGCCTGTGCCGCAGCCTGGCCAACGGCGCGACCTGCGTCGTGGTCTCGGTGGAATACCCGCTGGCTCCCGAGCACAAGTTCCCCGCCGCACCAGAGGCCTGCCTCGCCGCCACGGTCTGGGTCGCCGAGCACGCGGGCGACGTGGGAGGAGACCCCGCACGGATCGCGGTTGGCGGCGACAGCGCGGGCGGGAACCTGGCGGCTGTCGTCGCACGGCTCGCACGCGACCTCGGCGGACCGGCACTGGTATTCCAACTGCTGATCTATCCGGACGTCGACTTCCGCAGGGCCAACCACAGCATCCAGGCCTTCGCAGGGAAATTCGGCAACGTCAGCCGCGCCGCCCAGCACTGGTTCATGGACAACTACCTCACCAACAAACAGGACAAGCTGGACCCCCGCGTCTCCCCGCTGCTGGCGTCCGACCTGACCGGTCTACCGCCGGCGCTGATCGTCACCGCCGAGTTCGACGCGCTGCGCGACGAGGGCGAGGAGTACGGGCGGCGCCTGGAGAAGGCGGGCGTCCCGGTGACGGTGTCCCGGTATCCGGGGATGATCCACGAGTTCGTCCGCCACCCGTTCGACGACAGCGGAAAAGCCCGGCGTGAGGCGGCCCTCGCGCTAGCGACGGTGTTCACGCGGTGACGGCAGACGGTGCCATATGCGGATCACCAGCCGCGGGAGAACCCGGCCTCGTTCGAACGTGCGGGCGGGGAAGTTGACGCCGCTGGTGGGGAATTACGTGACCGTCGACACTGATCGGGCCACCAGGTCTTGGCCCGCGGCATCGGACAGGCCTCAGCCGTGGCGCACCTGCTTTTTGAGCACAAAGCGTCTTGCCGTCCGAACGTGCGCGGACCCTGCCGCCTGGCCATGCGATGGCGCCTGACCCGGTGAGGCTTGGCCGGCGGAACGGGTGCGGCATCAGGTTCGGCCCGGCGCGATCCGCTCTACCCGGCCTTCGTGCTCTCCATCGCGCTCGGTCTCCGTCGCGGGGAGGTCATCGGACTCCGCCGGCAGGACGTCGACCTCGACAAGCGCGAGCTCAAGGTCCGGAAGCAGCGGCAGCGGGTCGCCGGGAACGCGGGCCTACGGGTCATCCGGCTGCACGACGCCCGGCACGGCTGCGCGACCCTGCTCACCGCGGCCGGCGTGGCGCCCCGCGTCGTGATGGAGATCCTCGGACACAGCCAGATCGCCGTCACGATGAACATCTACGCGCACGTCGCCCAGGACACGCAGCGGGAGGCCGTCAGTCACATGGACCGGCTGCTCACGCGACGGCTACAGCACGAGTAACGACGGCACTGATGTCAGACCGGGATGCCAAAGGCCCCCAGCCATGATCGGCTGGGGGCCTTTGTCCTGGTGGGCGCGGACGGTTTCGAACCGCCGACATCCGCCTTGTAAGGGCGGCGCTCTACCGCTGAGCTACGCGCCCAGGACGATTCGACAGCCTACATGGCCCGGGGGGATGCCCCGCAAACCCGTATCGGGCGAGCGGGTGGCGGGGGCGACGAAGGCTCGGGATGACGGGGCCCGCCAGGCCGGTCCGTGGCGGGGGCGGCGGGGGCTCGGGGCCCGTGGTCCGGGGGTTATCCCCACCCTTCATTCGGGAGCGTCCCGGATCGTCCGGGGCTCCGTGGGTGCCTACCGTCGAAGAGGCTTCGCCGACCGGCTCCGGTCGAGGTGCCCAGGTGTCCGGTATCCCGTATCCGGCATCCGGGCGCGCCGTCACGAAGTTCCGACCGACCGTCCCAGGGGGAGATCGTCATGGCCCGCACGCGCACCCGCGGCACCAGCAGGAACCGTACCCACAGCGCCACCCGCGCCACCGCCCTCACCGCTCTCGCGCTCGCGCTCGTCGCCGGTGTCAGCGCGTGCGGGGCGTCCGCGGAGGACGACAAGGAGCCCGAGACGCGGTCCTTCGGGCTGCACGGGCGGACCCTGACCGTCGACTCGGACGACTCCGCGCTCGATCTGGTGGTGTCGGACTCCGCCGATGCCGGTGAGGTCCGGGTGACCCGGTGGTTCCAGGGGCACGTCACCCTCGGCGGGGGCCCGGAGGTCACCTGGGTCATGGAGGGCGGGGACCGGCTGGTACTGCGGATGAAGTGCTCGGGCGTCGTCGCCGACTGCTCGGCCCGGCACCGGATCGTGGTGCCGCGCGGGGTGGCGGTCAAGGTCGAGGACGGGGACGGGTCGGTGAGCGCGCGGGGCTTCGAGGCAGCGCTGAGCATTCGCACGGCGGACGGTTCGGTGCGGGTCAGCGACTCCTCGGGAGCGCTGGATCTGCGCAGCGGCGACGGTTCCGTCCGGGCCGTCGGCGTGAACGCCCGCAGCGTGCGGGCCCGTACCGACGACGGCTCGGTACAGCTCGAACTCGGCACCGTGCCGGACCTGGTGGACTCCCGCAGCGGCGACGGCTCCGTCTCGATCGTGCTGCCCCGGGCCGCCTACCGGGTGACGGCCGGGAGCGGTGACGGCTCGGTCCACGTGGACGTGCCTCGCGACGGTTCCAGCTCCCACCGGGTCTCCGCGCACACCGACGACGGAAAGATCACGGTACGGACAGCGAACTGACCGGCCCGTGTGTTCGTCTTCAACCGGTGGGAGAATGACAGCCGGGCAAGGCGGATGACAGCACGGGAGAGGGATGTGACGGCGACACCTTCGCGGCCGTATTCGCCGTTCGCGGGACCCGCGCGGCCTGCACACCCACACCCGCACTCGCCCGGCTTCCTGCGGGGCCTCCCGCCGGGTCGGCAGGTCCGGCCGGCACGGTCGGGGCGCCCCCCTCGTACGTACGTCGCCGTCCGCGACGTTCTCACGCTCGTCGCCCTGCCCCTGCTGGCCGCCCTCGCGCTGCCCGCGGCCTTCGCGGGAGGCGGCACCCGGCGCTGGTTCGGCGGGCGGTCCGAGAGCCATCGGGCCGAGGCGCAGGCCGCCAAGGACGCCGCGGCGGCGGCGTTCTACGAACTCGACACCGCCCAGCGCGACCTGCGGATCTCGATCGAGACCATCACGGCCGTGGACGACTCGCCGGCCGCCCGCCGCGTGGTCTCCGACTTCGCGGCGCTGGGACAGCGGATCGACGAGGCCAGCCAGAAGTACATCACCGCCGTCGACGCCCACGATCTCGACCGGGACGAACTGGAGGCGTCGGTCGCGGAGCGGGCCCGCGCCGAACTCGTCGCCGCGAAGGACGAACTCGGCCGCGTGAAGGCCGATCTGGACCGGTTCGAGCAGGGCCTCGGGCCGCTGCTCGGCAAGGCCGAGACCCAGCTCGCCCGGCTGGCCCCGGCCGTCGAGCGTGCCCGCCAGGCACTGATCGCCGCGTCCAACGCCCTCGATTCCGTACGGCAGTCCGGGCTGAAGGCCGACGATCTCGCCGCCCGGCTCGCCGCTCTCGGCCCCGAGCTGACCAAGCTCAACCAGGGCGCCGGGCAGCACGGCGTGCCGGAGACGCTGGAGCGGGCCGAACGGGTGTCGCGCGAGGCCGCGGCGGCGCGCTCGGAGGCGGAGCGGCTGCCGGAGCGGGCCGCGGAGATCGACCACCGGCTCGTTTCGCTGCGGACCCGGGCGCAGGCGCTGACGACCCGCTCGGGGCAGGTGGAGCCGGTGCTGAGCGAGTTGCGGCGGCGGTTCTCGGCGGCGTGCTGGCAGGACCTCCAGCATGTGCCGGAGCAGGCCGCGGAGAACGTGCGGCAGGCCGAGGCGAAGCTGAACGAGGCGCGGGCCGCGCGGGAGGCGCAGCGCTGGCCGGACGCGACCTCGCTGCTGGCGACCGTGCGCGCGCTGCTGAACAGCACGGACGAGGCGGTGTCCGCGGCCGGTGACCGGCTGCGGCGGCTGAACGCCGTGCAGAAGGACCCCCAGCAGGAGATCGACCGCACCCGGTTCGCGATCCGGGACGCGCAGCGGCTGGCCATGGCGGGCCGCTCGACGCCCGACCCCCGGCAGGCACGACCGCTCGACGAATCCGTCAGCCGGCTCGACCGGGCCGTGGCCACGCTGGAGAGCCGGCACCCCGACTACTGGCATTTCCTGACCGAGACGGAGGCCGTGCGGCAGACGGTGGCCCGCGTGGTCGCGCAGATCCGCGAGGAGCGCGGCGGCGCCTGAGACGCCCCGCGCCACCGGAAACCCCGGGAGAGCCGGAAACCCGGAGGAAGCTGGAAACCCGGAGCGCCGGGAACCCCCGGCGCCTGGAAGCCCCCGAGGATCAGAACCCGAGGGGGCGGAAGCCTCGAGGGCGCAGGAAGCCCTGAAGGGGCTCGGAGGGCCCTGGGCCGCCCTCCGAGCCCTCGAGGGGCCCTCGAGCCCTCGCGGGCCCCTCGGAGCCTCGGGCCCTCACGGTTCTCTCGGAGCCCCCTCAGGAGTGCTCTCCGGAGTCCTCCCGCACGGCCCCTGCCACCGGCCGGTCATCTGCCGATCACCGACCGATGGCGGGTACCGGCCGATCACAGGGACCGATCAGGGGCCGATCAGGGGCCGATCGGACTCCGGCCGGGTCCGATCAGGTGCGGTACCCGTAGTACGCCGCGTTCGGGTACGCCGCGAGGAGGCTCGACAGCGAGCGGCGGTAGGTGTCGGTGTCGTGGTAGGTCAGGTACGGCACCCCGCCGGCGCTCCGGTACGACGTGATCATGGAGTGGTCCTTGGACCCGTCCTTGTCGAAGTCCATCTGCATCACGTCACCGATGTCCATCTGGTAGACGTTCGCCAGGGGCGCGGAGCGCCGGGCGGTCTGGGTGAACCAGGACCACTCGTTGACGCCGACCCAGGTGTCGGTCTGGGTGGACGAGGTGTAGTTCCAGGTGCCGTACTCCTCGTCGGAGCCGGCGACCGTCGCCCAGCCGCCCGCCTTCAGGGCCTGGCTGACGTAGTTGGTGCAGTCGCCGCCGACGGAGTTGAAGCTGCGGTAGGCGGGGTTGTAGTTCTTCCAGTACTTCTCGGCGTACGTCGCCATGCCCGCGTAGTCGTACGGGCCGCCGGTGAGCGTCTTGGGGTTGGCGGGCGCGGGGTACGTGGTCGCTGCCCGGGGGGCGTCGACAACGGCCATCGTGGTCCTGCGCGGTGCCGTCGTGACGGGCTCGTTGACCTGCCGGGGGCCCTTGTCCGTCGAGCGCTCGCCCGTCAGCCTCCAGGTGCCGTCCGGCTGGGCGGCGAAGGTCAGGACGTGGTGGGCGCGGAAGCCCGTGGTGGCGGGTTCGTCGCCGCGGATCTTCCGGTAGGTGAGGGTGGTGGTCTCGGTGACCCAGGCGGTGGCCAGCCGGCCCGTCACCCGGGTCCGGTCCACGGCGACCTCGGTGTCGGCGGCGCTGTAGGCCTCGCCGAGGGCGGCGAGGCGGGACCGCGTGCCGCGCAGCGAGGAGAGAGCGGTGTTCTCGGTGCGGGCGAGGGCGCCGGACACCCGTATGCCCGCGGTGGTCGCCTTGAGGGCCGTACGGGCCGTCGGGGCCCGGTCCAGCAGGGCGGCGGTGCGGTCGGTGAAGACGGCGTCGGCCACGCGGCCGAAGGCATCGGCCGTCGACGCGGTCACCCGGGGTGCGGGGGCCGCCGCGTGGGCGGCGGACAGGGGCAGCAGGAGGGCGGAGAGAGTGATCGCCCCCACGACGGAACAACTGCGGCTTAAGTTCTTCGGTGTCACTGGTGATTCTCCTTGATCCCCGGTCGGACTCCAGGGAAGGGAATCTTTACATGTCCTACTCAACTGTGCGGAATCCGGGGGGAGTTCGCGCCGAGTACAACCAAGTCCCATATGTCGCAGGTAAGTTGATCTCAATGCGCTGCCGCAGGGTCATCGACCCGGCAGCGGGCCCTACTTCACCACGGTCGACCAGTCCGGCGACTGAGCGGGGTCCAGGCCGCGCAGGCGTTCCAGGGTCTCGGGCTTCTGCACGTCGAGCCAGTCGGACAGCTCTTGGAAGGACACGCACTTGACGCCCTTCTTCGTGCACACACCCTTGATGACCTGATCGATGGCCCTCATGTAGATGCCGCCGTTCCAGTCCTCGAAGTGGTTGCCGATGAACAGCGGTGCCCGGCTGCCGTAGTACACGCGGTTGAAGCCGGCCATGTAGGAGTTGACGGTCTCCTGCTCCCACTGCGGGTACTGGGCCGGGTCCCCCTCGGTCTCACCGTCGGACTGGTTGTAGAGGAAGTTGAAGTCCATGGACAGGCCTTGGTACTTGCCGTTCTCGTAGGGGAGCATCTGGAGCGGGAAGTCCCACACGCCCTCCTTCTTCTTGGGCCAGATCTGGAAGTCGCCCGCGGAGCTGGCGTCGTAGCGCCAGTTGTACTTCTTGGCCGTGGCCTTCATGGCCTTGAGCAGGTTCTTCTGCCCTTCGAGGCAGGGCGCGCGCCCGCCGCTGATGGCCTTCGCCGGGTCGAAGGGGAGCGACGCCAGGTCGGTGTAGCCGGTGTTGGTCCTCCACTTCTCCACGAAGGAGAAGAACTGGTTGATCTCGCTCTCCCACTCCTCGACGCTCCAGTCCCCGCCGCCCTTGTCGCCGCAGAAGTGGCCGTTGAAGTGGGTGCCGATCTCGTTGCCGGCCTTCCACGTCTTGCCGAGCTCCTCCAGCGTGTCGCGTATGTGCTCGTCGGTGGCGTAGCTGATGGCCGCCGAACCGGGCGAGTGCATCGGCGGTTCGTAGAGCGCCTTCTTGTCCTTGGGCAGCAGGTAGATGCCGGTCAGGAAGAACGTCATGTGGGCGTTGTACTGCGCGGCCAGCTCCCGGTAGTGGGAGAAGAGTTCGTCGTCGCCCTGGAGGGCGCCGTCCCAGGAGAAGACGACGAACTGGGGCGGTTTCTCACCGGGCTTGAGCGGTACGGCCTTCAACTCGCCCTTCTGCGGGCCGGTGTAGGACGTGGAGCCGTCGCCCAGTACATGGGTCTTGCCGTCCCAGACCGGTCCCTTCTTCGCCTTGGTGGCCGGACCGTGCGCGCGGGCGGACGCGGCCGGGGTGGTGTGGTCGGTGTTCAGGGCCAGGTAGGTGGCGGCCATGGACGTGACGACGAGGAAGGCCGTCATGGCCGCGAAGCCCTGGCGTGCGGAGGCCGCGGCGGAAGCGGGATCGGACTCACGGCGTCGGCGCCGGCTGTGCTTCGAGTTCATACGGGGCACATTCTGCGAGGGGGACGGAAGGAGCGTGGCGCGGCCACCGGGTGGCCGTCGGCGGGGGCCGAGCCGGACGGTCGGCCGACGGGATCAGCGAAGCGGGCTCATCGCACCGGACCAGATGCCGTACGGCACGTCGGCGACGGGCGCGCCGGCGATCCCCTCGAGCGGGAGCGGTTCGAGGCTCTTGGTGAGGTCGATGCGGTACAGGACCACCGCCGTCGACACCGAATCGTTCGAGCCCGCGTACCAGGCGGCCTTGTCGTCCAGCGTGGCACCCCGCTTGCCGGCCACCTTCACCGAGAGGGGGGCCGCGCCCGGGTGGCCGATGCGGAAGGAGTCCGCGAGTGCCTCGGTGACCTGGCGGGCCACCTCGGCGCGCATCGCGCGGTGGGGTGCGGGCATGTCCAGCCGGACGCGGGAGCCGTTGCGGGTGATGCGGCGGACCGAGTACGGCTCGTAGTGCGTTCCGTCGGCGGCGAAGGTGGCGTAGGCGCTGGCCATGCGGATCGCGCTGGGGGTGGCGGCGCCGAGGGACATGCCCGGCACCTGCGGTCCGATGCTGGAGGGGAGCAGGCCCGACGCCTCGGCGGTCTCGCGCACCTTGTCCAGGCCGGCGTCCATGCCGAGCTGCATGAACGGGGTGTTCACGTTCTGGGCGAGCGCCGAACGCAGCGAGATCTGGCCGTAGTTCTTGTTGCCCTCGTTGTGGGCGGCGACCTTCTTGCCGCCGCGGTCCCAGTATGGGCCCTCGGGTGTGCTGACCGGGACGCCGTCGTTGCCGTCGTACAGCGTCTCGGGGGTGACCGGTGTGGCCGCGCCCTCGCGGGTCTTGTGGACGCCGTTCTCCAGGGCGGCCGCGTAGACGAAGGGCAGGAAGGCCGAGCCGGCGGGGACGGTGGTCGCGTTGGACTCGTTGTAGCCCTGCTTGCGGTGGTCGGGACCGCCGTAGACGGCGAGGATCCGGCCGTCGTCGGCGATCGAGGCGGCACCGTAGTGGGCGGCCTTCGCGTTGGCCGGGTCGTCCTTCTTCGCCTGCTTGCGGGCCTTGGCGACGGCGTCGGTGAGCGCGGTCTCGCGCTTGCGGTCGAAGGTCGTGTAGATCTGGTAGCCGCCGAGGTCGAAGTCCCGGTCGGAGATGTGCCCGGCCTTCTTGGCGTACTGGGTCGCCAGCTGGACCAGGTAGTCGCTCTGCTTTCCGGTGTCGTAGCTCCCGGTCTGTTTGATCGGCTCGGGGAACTTCGTGTACTTGGCCCGCTCGGCGGCCGAGAGCTTGCCGGTCTTGACCATGCGGTCGAGGATCCAGGACCAGCGTTCCTCGGCGCGTTCGTGGTTGGCCTTGCTCAGGGTCGGGTCGTAGAGGCCGGCGCCCTTGAGGAGCGAGGCGAGGAGGGCGCCCTCGCTGGCGTTGAGGCGGCTCACGTCCTTGCCGTAGTAGGCCTGCGAGGCGCGCTGGAGGCCGTAGGTGCCGCGTCCGAACCAGCTCGTGTTGAGATAGCCCTCGAGGATCTTGTCCTTGCTCATCTTGTTGTCGAGCTTGAGGGCGATCATGGCTTCGGTGAACTTGCGGGTCAACGAGCGGTTCTGGGTCAGGTAGACGTTCTTGACGTACTGCTGGGTGATGGTGGAGCCGCCCTGGGTGTCCCCTTGGCCGACCGTCTTCACCAGGGCGCGGACCAGACCCTTGCCGGAGATGCCG
This sequence comes from Streptomyces sp. NPDC002698, assembly GCF_042888945.1. Taxonomy (NCBI): domain Bacteria; kingdom Bacillati; phylum Actinomycetota; class Actinomycetes; order Kitasatosporales; family Streptomycetaceae; genus Streptomyces; species Streptomyces sp. NPDC002698. The sequence continues at coordinate 21,783 of NZ_JBIAQM010000050.1, read as the reverse complement.
GGGTCGCTGTAGAAGCTCTCGTTCTCCGCCGCGAGGACCGCCGAGCGCACGTCCTCGGGTATGTCCTTCAGCGGCATGTCCTGGCGTCGCACCCAGCCGGTACGGGCCATCGGGCTGCCGTCCGACCAGAAGTAGACATTGTCCTGCTGGGTGGCATATGTGTTCAGGTTCTGGGGTATGTCCGTTGCCGCGTAGGCGATGACGAGCAGCGAACCGCTCAGGCCTATGGACAGCGCGAAGGCGCCGAGCCATTGCCGCCAGGAGGGCAGCCAGCGCCGCAGGCCGGCCCGGCCGGGACGCGGATAGGCGGGCTTGAGGCGCCGGGCGTACGGCGTGAGGCGTGCGGCCAGCCGGGCCGGCGCGGAGGGCTGCGAGGGCTTGCGACGGCTGCCGCGACCGCGCTGCGGTCCGGGTGCGTCAGCCATGGCGCACTCCCGTGCCTCGGCGGCCCAAAGACAGGGGATTCGAGGCATCGTTGCGATGCCTGGTCCTGGTCACGACTGCGTCTCCCTCCGCACTCCGGATCTGCGCGCGCGGGTAGTTGCAGCGGCCGCTTTCGCGGCTGCGAGCCCCCCTCCCCGACCTTGCGGCTCGTCGCGGCACTATTAAATTATCAGCGACCAATGCAATCCCTTCGATCAGCAACGAGACAAAAAAGCTCAGAGGTCAACGGAGTCCACTTGTTCACCCTGTGCGAGCGGCCGTCACTCCCTCTCCGGGAGCCTCGTCGCGCCACGCGCGGCGAACGCCGCCGAGCCCTCCGGACGGCGGCCCGTTCCGGATAGCCTGTGCGCATGCCTCGCTACGAGTACCGCTGCCGGACCTGCGGCGACACCTTCGAACTGACCCGCCCCATGGCCGAATCGGCCGCTCCCGCGTCGTGCCCGGCCGGGCACGGCGACACCGTCAAACTGCTGTCGGCGGTCGCCGTCGCCCGGGGTGGTTCGGCGTCCGCGCCGGCGCCCGCACCGCGTTCGGGCGGCGGCGGAGGCGGGTGCTGCGGCGGAGGCTGCTGCGGCTGATCGCGGGGGATTTCTTACCAAGTCTTCGCCAACGCCCGAATCCGCACCGGCGTGTTCGCCGAAACATGGTCTCGGTCACACCGGCAGGACGCCGCCGGGACCAAGCTCCCCACATCCCCCGGGACGCCCCGAACCGGGCGCGTCGCCCGCGAAACGACCTACAGGCCCTCGATTCGCCCGCACCGCACGAAGCTCGCGATACCGCCCACCCGTTCATGAACCGGGCGCGGGAAGTGGGCGCTGGAACCCGGGTACTTCAAGGATCTGGCCGGGGGTGCCGGGAGCACGTGAGGGCGGGTGTGCCAGAAGCGCGCGAGGGCGGGTGTCCCGGGGGCGCGAAGGCGGGTGTGCCGGGGGCGTGCCCGGCCGGGTGTGCCGGGGGCGTGCCCGGCCGGGTGTGCCTTCGTACGGACCGGAACCGGGTTCCGTGTGCCTGTCAGACCGCTCCGGGGACGCCACCGGCGCCGGGGCCGCGGCCGGCGCAGATGCCCACGAACTCGCGCAGGATCCGCTCCCCCGCCACGACACCCCGCTCCGGCAGCGCGGTGACCGCCGGTGCCGTCCAGTCGTCCTCGGCGAGTTCACCGTGGCCCGGACGCCAGCCGCGGTCGGCGGCGAGCAGCAGGTCGGCGTCGAGCAGCGAGTCCCCGGCGGCGAGGGTGAGGACGGCTCCGGTGCGGCGGGCGACCTCGCGCACGGCCGCGCTCTTGGTGAGCGGCTTCGGCACGGCGTAGATCTTGCGGCCCTGCAGCGAGACCGTCCAGCCGCGCTCCTCCGCCCACACGGCCAGGTTCTTGACCCACTCCTCGGGGAGCAGCTCCCGCTCCACGACCAGATAGGCGAACAGGTCCTCGGCGACGCGGTGCTTGCGCACCCAGAGCGGGTCCGCGGTCACCTCCAGGTGCTCGCGCACCTCGTCGAGCGGCGCGCACTCGGAGGCGAGCCGCTCCTGCACGCTCCTGTGCCAGTCGGGGTCGGAGACGCCGTCGACGAGCAGGTGTCCGCCGTTGGCGCAGATCGCGTACTCGGGCTCCGGGCCGGGCAGGTTGATGCGCTGGTACTGCTTGCGGGTGCGGGTCGTGGTCGGCATGAAGTGCGCGAGGTCGCCGAGTTCGGTGAGCAGTGCGGCGGCCGTCTCCGTCATGAAGGAGAGCGGCCTGCTCTCGTGCACCTCGACGCAGAGCAGCCGGGGCGCGCGGGCGTCCGGCATGGTGAGGGCGAGCGCGGCGGAGGAGTAGATGAGCGTGCGGTCGAGGTCGCTGGCGACGAGCACCTTGGGCGTGGACATCAGAGGGTCACCGCCTTGCCGTCGGCACCGGTCGCGCCACGCGTGTACTTCGGGTGGATCAACCCCACGCAGGTGTAAGGGAGTTCCTCGACCTCCTCGACGGGTACCCCCCGCTGTCCGGCGAGCAGCCGGACGTGGTCGAGGTCGGCGCCCGCTCCGGCGCGGGCGAGGATCTTCCAGGGGACCCGGCGCAGCAGCACCCGGGTGGTCTCTCCGACGCCCGGCTTGACGAGGTTCACGTCGTGGATGCCGTACTCCTCGCTGATCCGCTCGACCGCGGCCCAGCCCTCCCAGGTGGGTTCGCGGTCGGCGGCGAGGAGTTCCTTCGCCCGGTCGCGGGCCGATTCGGCGACGTCGGGGAAGTGGGCGGCCACGGCGTCCAGGAACTCGACGGAGACGTCGGAACCGGCGAGCTCGCGGTAGAACTTCGCGCCGTGGAAGTCGTGTTCGCCGACCAGGTCGGAGCGCAGGACGGTGCGTGAGATGAGCCCGGAGACGGTCGAGTTGAGGCAGGCGGAGGGGATGAGGAAGTCCTCGCGGGTGCCGTACGTGCGCACGCAGGAGCCCGGGTCGGCGAGCACCGCTATCTCCGGGTCGAAGCCGGTGATGCCTTCGGCCTCCTCGAACTCCTCGATGGCGTCGGCGAGTTCGCGGGTGATGGCGCCCTTGCCGGTCCAGCCGTCGACGAACACGACGTCGGCCGGGTCGTGGTGGGCGGCGAGCCAGCGCAGCGCGTTGGCGTCGATGCCGCGGCCGCGGACGATCGAGACGGCGTAGTGCGGCAGGTCGAGGCCGTGCTGGTGCTGGGCCCAGCGGCGCATCAGGACGCCGACGGGGGTGCCGGCGCGGGCCAGGGACACCAGGACGGGACGCGGGGACCGGTCGGCGAGCACGAGTTCGGTCACGGCGCCGACGGCCTCGGCGATCCGGGCGGCGGAGGCGTCGAGGGCGGCACGGAACAGGTCCTGGTACTCGGCGCTCGGCTGGTACTCGACCGGCAGCGATTCGGCGTAGTGGGCGCCGCCGCTCTGGATCGCCTCCTCGCGCTCCTCGGTCGGCGCCTCCAGCGTCACGTCCGACAGGTCCTGGAGCAGCCAGCCGACCTCGTCGGGGGCGTACGAGGAGAAGGCGGGGCCGCGGAGGGGCTCGGGCAGCATGGAGGGCCTTTCGGTGGACGGCCGTACGGGGACGTACGAGGGCACGACGGCGAGCAGGACGTGCGGGGTGTGCGCCGCCAACTGTGCCAACAGGCCGTCGGGTGCGTGCAGTTCGGGGGTGTCGGCGGTGGAGTCGACGACCGCCACGACGGCGTCGAAGCCGGCGCCGGCGACGTTGTAGGCGTAGCGCTCGCCGGGGCCGTCGTCCGGGTCGTCGTGGGCCGGGAAGGCGATGCGGCTGCGGATCGCGTAGCCGGGGTCGTCGAGGGCGAGCACCGGGGAGCGGGTCGTGGTGGAGAAGCGCACCTCGGCGGGGACGGCCCGCTCCAGCTCACCGGCCAGTCGCAGCGGCGCGTACATCAGTTCCTCGAAGCCCAGGACCAGGACGCGGCTCGCGCCGTCGGGCAGGGCGTCGGCGAGCCGTGCCGCCATGGCGGGCAGGGCCGCCTCCAGGCGTATTCGGTGTCCGGGGGTGAACCCGTGCCGTCCGCCGTCGGGGAGTCCGTGCGGCCAGCCGAGGCCGACGCGGACGGCCGGGCTCGCGGGGGCGGGGACCCCGGCTGCCGCCGGTTCGTGCCGGGCGACCAGGGCGGTGCCCTTCGCCAGGACGTCCTCGGGCAGGCGCACCGTGCCGGAGGCGGCCGCGACGAGGTCGACGCGGGCGCCGATGTCGCCGGCGAACTTCTCGAAGCGGGCGTGGTCGGCCTCGGAGCGCATGTCGACCAGTGCCACGACGACGTACCGCTCGCGCGGGTAGCGCCGGTGCAGGTCGCGGATCGTGTTGAGGACGGTGTTGCCGGTGGAGAACTCGTCGTCGACGAGGACCAGCGGGCCGGAGCCCGCGAGCAGGCCCGGGTCCTCGGGGAGGAGGAGGTGCGAGGTGGCGTGCGAGTGGGACTCCTCGAAGCCGCCCGCCTGCCGGACCCCGGTGACCGGGCGGCGCGTGGAGTGGAGGTAGGGGGCGACGCCGATCCCGTCCGCGACGGAGTGGCCGAGCCCGGTGGCCGTCTCGGCGTACCCGAGGACGACCGCCGAGCGGGCGTCCTCGGTGCCCAGCAGCTCATGTACCCGGCGGCCGAGCCCGACGCCGTACCCGTGGACCACGGCCGGCGACTGCGGCACGTGCTTGCCGAGGACGTTCGAGACGAGCAGGTGGGCCCGCTTGGGGTTGCGCCGCAGCGCGAGTCCCAGCAGGCCGTTCAGCCCTTCGTCGCCGACGAGCTCGACGCCGAGCCGCTCGGCGACCCAGGTCCCGGTCCACACCGCGGCGTCCGTGGGGGCCGGGCTGTTCGTGCCGTCCGGGCCGCTGCCGCCGTCGGGGTGGTTCGGGTCATGAGCGGGGATGTTCATCTGTTCCTTGCTGTCGGGGGTGCGCGTCGCTCGGCCGGACCGGCTCACGCCGGGAGTCCGGCGGTGAGCAGCTCGACGAAGCCGATGTCCTCGTGGGCGACCCCGAAGACCTCGGCGCGCAGCAGGGTGCGCTCGGCCCAGGCGCGATGCGGCTTCACCTCGTTCATTTTGTTCGTGTACGCCGACCTCAGTACACCCCCGCCGCCGCGCTCGGGCCTGAGGATGTCCTGGGCGTCACTGAATTCCTCGTGGCTGACCACGGACAGCGCGTGTACGGGCAGCACGTGCGAGGGGTGGATGCAGGTCTTGCCCATCAGGCCGTTGGCCTGGTCGAGGGCGATCTCGCGCAGCAGTCCGTCCATCGCGTGTTCGAGCAGCCTCTCGCGCAGTTTCTCCGCCTCCCCCTCCATGAAGGGGCTGCGGCGCAGCTGCGGCTTGAACATGCGTTCCTGGACGCGGAAGTACTCCCACACGGGCCCGGTGACGGTGAAGCCGGTGCCGTCGGCCCGCCCCAGCATGTTCACCACGTCGGCGATGACGGAGGCGACCACCTGGACGTCGTAGGCGGTCATGTCGGGGGCGCGGCGCAGTCCGTACGAGGAGCAGAAGTCCGTCACGCCGATGCGCAGCGCGAGCACGCGGTCGCGGTACTTGTCGACGGCGCGGGAGATGCCCTCCAGGGTCTCCACGCGTGATTCGCGGTAGAGCAGCTCGGGCGACTCCAGGACGGGCATGGCGAACAGCCGTCTGCCGCTCTCCGCCTCGGCGTCGGCGAGTGCCTCCAGGAAGGGGGTGCCGCGGTCCTCGGTGAACTTCGGCATCACGAAGCCGGACAGCAGCCGGACGGCGGGGCCGAGGCGCCGTACGAGATCGGGGATCTGCTCGGGGTGGCGGACGCGGACGAACAGCAGCGGCGGTTCGCCGGTGCCCGGGCGGGTCGCGAGGTCGGTGAACTGGCGGACCAGGTTCTCCTCGGCGCCCACGACCTCGGAGTCGTCGATCGAGTCCTCCAGGCACAGCACCATCGAGACCACACCGCGCGTGGTCTGCTTGACGATGTCGTCGGCCAGTGTCGGCCGGGTCGCCGGGCTGTACAGCGTCGCGCCGAGGGCGGCGGCGAGCACTCTGGCCGGAGAGTCGGAGGTGAAGACGCCTGGTTCGCGGTGGAAGAGGCGCTGCCGCTCCACCGGGGTGACGTGACCGAAATGACGCATGGGACTCCCCTGCGGCGGCTAGGTGGCCGAATGTGATGTGGCCGGTAATAGTACGTACTTATCCATGTCAGGGATTCCCACCGGGCGTGAAGTTCAGGTAACTGCGCCATGTCCAACACCGGCCGGTTCGCGAACGACCCCGCATTGTCGTGACCAGGACCGACAGGGCAGGATGACCGCATGACGCACGCGATGCTGAAAGGGTCGAACGTCCCGCTGGACGCCACAGCGGTGCGCGCCGTCCTGCGCTGGACGCCCGGCCAGGGTGTCCCCGATGTCGACGCCTCCGCGCTGCTCCTCGGCCCCGACGGTCGTGTGCGATCCGACGAGGACTTCGTCTTCTACAACCAGCCCCGCCATCCGTCGGGCAAGGTGTGGCGGCTCGGCAAGAAGCGCGGTGCCGAGGGCCTCACCGACACGATCCAGACGGATCTGACGGGTGTCGAGCCCGGCGTCGGACAGATTCTCCTGGTCGCATCGGCCGATGACGTCACCTTCGACCGCGTACGTGATCTGCGCATTCTGCTGTACGACGCGGCCGTCGCGGACGGTGAACCTCTGGCGTACTTCGACATCAAGCCGGAGACCGGTGCGGAGACCGCGCTGATCTGCGGCGAGCTGTACCGGCGCGGTGAGGGATGGAAGTTCCGGGCGCTCGGCGAGGGCTACTCCAACGGTCTGGTGGGGCTCGCGACCGATTTCGGGATCTCGGTGGACGAGTCGGAGGCAGCCGCGGCGGCCGCGGCCGCCTCCGCGCCGGAGCCGACCGCCTGGGCCTCGCCCGCCACGGCTCCCGAGGCCTCGCAGCCGCTGCCGCCCGAGCATTCCGCCCCGGTCACCCAGCAGCCGGCCCCCGTCCCGCAGCAGCCCGCCTACGGCTATCCCGGGCCCGCCGCCCCGGCCGCGACCGGCCCGGCGTACGGCTACCCGCAGCCTGTCGGCCGGCAGGCGGATCCTTCCGCCTACGGCTACCCGCAGCCGCAGAGCGCGCCCGCCACGCAGCCCGCGTACGGCTTCCCGCAGGCGGTGGGCTCCGGGCCGGACCCGGACTTCCGGCTGCCCCCGCAGGGGCCGCAGTTCCTGTCCCGCTGAGTCCGGTGGACGTGGGCACGCGCGGCCGGCCGGACCCGGCCGGCCGCTAACGGCCGGCCTTCGACTTGTAGCCGCGGCCCCACTGGAGCCCCCAGCCGTAGAGACGGTCGAGTTCGGCCTGGAAGCCGTACACGAACCTGACCTCGCGGCGTACGGTCACCTCGCCCTTGTTGCACTCGATCATGACGACGGCGCAGGAACGGGCCTGCGGATGGCGTTCCTCCAGGCCGATCTCGATGCGCGGGCCGTTGCTCGGATAGAGCGTGATGATGGCGTGCGTACGGTCGAAGGCCGGGGTCTGGTCGTAGATGTAGACGAAGACCAGCAGGCGTTTGATGTCGTCGCGGTGGTCGAGGTTGACGTAGGCCGTCTCGCCCGAGCCGGAACCGAAGCGGTCGTCGCCGCTGAGCTTCACGAACGGCGGGGCGTTGAGTTCGCCGAAGAAGCTGCCGAGCGGTTGGACGACGCCTTTGGTGCCGTCCGCCAGCTCGTACATGACGCCGAGGTCGAGGTCGACGTTGACCATGCTCTGGGTGTGCGCCTGGACCACTTCCGGCTTGAAGGTGCGGAAGGGATGGCGCAGCAGGCTGCCGCGCTGCGGCCCGCCGATGTCGGAGGTGCGCATCCGCCAGGACAGGTTGATACGGAGGTTGCCGCTGGCCGCGCCCTGCTTGGTGAGTGAGACCGTGTGGTTGCGCTTGGTCATTTCGATGGAGTTGGACGCCGCGCTGCCGGAGTCGAAGTCCGCCGAGCGGCCGCGCCACAGGTCCTGCCAGATGCCCATTCGGCCCCCACGTCCGTCGGTATGCGGCGGGGGGGGGGGGGGGGGGGGGGGGGGGGGGGGGGGGGGGGGGGGGGGGGGGGGGGGGGGGGGGGGCGGCGGGGGGGGGCGGGGGCGCGCCCCCCCCCCCCCCCCCCCCCCCCCCCCCCCCCCCCGCTCAGAGCGTTCCTCAGCCGGAGGGGTGTCACACCCCGGACGAGACCTCAGCCTTCTCGTCCGAGGTCGGGCCTTTTCCCTCGGCCTCGGCCAGCGCCTTGTTGCGGCGCACGGAGGACCAGAAGGACCAGCCGATCAGGACGACGCCGACGAGTCCGGTGATGACCTCGTTGATCTCGTACTGGATGGTCACGAGAAGGATGACCGCCAGAGCGCCGATCGCGTAGTGCGCGCCGTGCTCCAGGTAGACGTAGTCGTCGAGGGTGCCCTGGCGGACCAGGTAGACCGTGAGCGACCGGACGTACATGGCGCCGATGCCGAGGCCGAGAGCCATCAGCACGATGTCGTTGGTGATGGCGAAAGCGCCGATGACGCCGTCGAAGGAGAAGGAGGCGTCCAGCACTTCCAGGTAGAGGAACATGAAGAACGCGGCCTGGCCGGCGAGGACGACGGCCGGCTTCTTCTTGCCGGTCCGCTCGGCCTCCTCCTCCGCCTCGTGTTCGCGCTCCTCCTCCTCTTCGAGCTTGTCCTCGAAGTAGCCGGAGAGGCCGCCGACGATCATGTACGTGATCAGTCCGGCGACGCCGGAGATGAGCACCGTCTGTGCCTTGTCGACGTGTCCACCGCCGTGCTGGTGGGCGTGGACCGCGAAGGTCATGGAAGTGATCAGCAGGATGATCAGGGCGATGCAGACCGACAGCATGTCGACCTTGCCGAGCTTGGCCAGCGGCCGCTCGATCCAGCGCAGCCACTGGATGTCCCGGTCCTCGAAGATGAAGTCGAGGAAGATCATCAGCAGGAACATGCCACCGAAGGCCGCGATCGACGGGTGGGCGTCGGTCACCAGCTCCTGGTACTGGTCCTTGTCGTTCAGCGCGAGATCGACCGCGTCGATCGGGCCGATCTTCGCGCTGATGGCGACGATCACGACGGGGAAGACCAGCCGCATGCCGAAGACGGCGATCAGGACGCCGATCGTGAGGAAGATCTTCTGCCAGAAGGCACTCATCTTCTTCAGGATCCCGGCGTTGACCACCGCGTTGTCGAAGGACAGCGAGATCTCCAGGACGGCCAGGATCGCCACGATGCCGAAGGCGGTCCACCCCCCGTAGACGGCCGCCGCGGCCAGACCTAGCGCGGTGATCGCGAACGACCAGCCGAAGGTTTTCAGAAGCACTGGCTACCCAATCATCGTGTGGTGGGGGCACCCCCAAGCGGTGGCTCGGGAAGTGCGCAACCCCCGTGCCGTACTCGGCTTTACCTACTGTTGACCACGAAGTCTAAGGGGCCGCCTTCGGCCGATACAGGTGGGTCTAGGAAACATTGACCCCGAAGTCGAGCGCGATCCCCCGCAGGCCCGACGCGTACCCCTGACCGACGGCACGGAACTTCCACTCGGCGTTGTAGCGGTAGACCTCGCCGAAGATCATCGCCGTTTCGGTGGAGGCGTCCTCGGAGAGGTCGTAACGGGCGAGCTCCTGGCCGTCGGCCTGGTTGACGACCCGGATGAAGGCGTTCCCGACCTGGCCGAAGGTCTGACCGCGATTGTCCGCGTCATGGATGGAAACCGGGAAGACGATCTTGTCGACCACGGCGGGGACCTTGGCGAGGTCGATCAGGATCGACTCGTCGTCGCCGTCGCCCTCACCCGTGAGGTTGTCGCCGGTGTGCTCCACGGAGCCGTCCGGGCTCTTGAGCTGGTTGTAGAAGATGAACCACTCGTCCCCGAGCACACGGCCGCCGCTGCACAGCAGGGCGCTGGCGTCGAGGTCGAAGTCGGCTCCGGTGGTGGAGCGCGCGTCCCAGCCGAGCCCGATCAACACGTGTGTGAGGTTCGGTGCGGCCTTCGAGAGGGAGACATTGCCCCCCTTGGCGAGCGTGACGCCCATGATGCTGGTCCTCCCGAGGTGCGATCTTCTGTTGGTACGGCCGGTCCGGTGCCGCACCGAAGCGGTGCGGCACCGGACCGGGATGCCCGAGGGCCTGCGGACTCAGACGTTGACGCCGAAGTCCTGCGCGATGCCGCGCAGGCCCGAGGCGTAGCCCTGGCCGATGGCACGGAACTTCCACTCGGCGCCGTTGCGGTAGAGCTCGCCGAAGACCATCGCGGTCTCCGTCGAGGCGTCCTCGGAGAGGTCGTAGCGCGCGATCTCCGCCTCGCCGGCCTGGTTCACCACGCGGATGTACGCGTTGCGGACCTGCCCGAAGGACTGCTGGCGGTTCTCGGCCTCGTAGATGGAGACCGGGAACACGATCTTCGTGATGTCGGCGGGAACGGTGGCGAGATTGACCTTGATCTGCTCGTCGTCGCCCTCGCCCTCACCGGTGATGTTGTCGCCGGTGTGCTCCACCGATCCGTCCGGGCTCTTCAGGTTGTTGAAGAACACGAAGTTCTGGTCGGAGCTGACCTTGCCGTCCGCGTTCGTGAGGATGGCGCTGGCATCGAGGTCGAAGTCCACGCCGGTGGTGGTACGGGCGTCCCATCCCAGGCCGACGATGACCGCGGTCAGTCCCGGGGCCTCCTTCGACAGCGATACGTTGCCGCCCTTGCTGAGGCTGACTCCCACGAGTCCTCCCAATGGTGTTCAGGGGCGGGGAGCCCCGTAGGTGCGTTGGTATCGGATCAACGGTTCGATCCTAGTGACGGGTTCCCGTGCCTTGCAGGGCTTGGAACCGAAGAATCACAGGGTGTCGAGCGCCTTGACGTACTCGTTCAGGTCACGCGCGTCCGGCAGCGCGTTGACGACCGTCCAGCGGACGACGCCTTCCTTGTCGATGATGAACGTGCCGCGCACGGCGCAGCCCTTGTCCTCGTCGAAGACGCCGTACGCGCGCGAAATGTTGCCGTGCGGCCAGAAGTCGGAGAGAAGCGGGTACTCCAGGCCCTCCTGCTCGGCGAAGACGCGCAGGGTGTGGATGGAGTCGTTGGAGACCGCGAGGAGCTGGGTGTCGCGGTCCGTGAACTGCGGCAGGCTGTCACGCAGGGAGCACAGCTCGCCGGTGCACACGCCGGTGAAAGCGAAGGGATAGAAGAGCAGTACGACGTTCTTCTCGCCACGGAAGTCGGACAGTTTCACGGTGGCGCCGTGGTTGTCCTTCAGCTCGAAGTCCGGGGCCTTGGTGCCGACCTCGATGGCCATAGTCACTCGCTTCCCTTCCAGGGGTCCGTTCGGGTGACGACCAGCGTACGCAGTGATCGGCTCCCAGTGGCGGCGCGACCCCCACCGGGTCCCCCGGGTGCCGGTTCGGGGCATGCGTGAGGCCCCCGCCGAGGTGGCTCGGCGGGGGCCTCACGGATGCTCTGCTGGCAGACGGGGCTGCAGCTCAGCGCTTCGACTTGGGGGTGGCCAGGCGGGTGCCCGACCATTCCTTGCCGACGGAGATGCTCTTCGTCTGGGAGAGGCCGGCTGTCTGTGCGGCATCACTGATGTCGCTGGGCTCGACGTAACCGTCCCTGCCGGTCTTCGGGGTCAGCAGCCAGATCTGGCCGCCGTCCTCAAGGAGACCGATGACGTCCACCAGTGCGTCCGTGAGATCGCCGTCCTCGTCCCGGAACCACAACAACACCACGTCTGCGACGTCGTCGTAGTCCTCGTCGACCAGATCCTGGCCGATCAGCGATTCGATGCCTTCACGGAGCTCGTGGTCAACGTCGTCGTCGAAGCCGATCTCCTGGACCACCTGTCCGGGCTCGAACCCCAGCCTGGCGGCCGGGTTGGTCCGCTCCTCCGCGTGGTCCGCGGTCGCGCTCACGGCTTGCCTCCTGATCATGTTTCGGAATGGGGGTCTCCCTCTGCTCGTCCAGAGCCGGGGGATCTCAGCCACGCGCGTACGCGAAGCGTTGGCCGTAGTCCACACGGGCGGAGCGGATCGCGCAAGTACCCGGCCGCCGAGACCGTCGAAACGGTGACGATCCTGGCAGTGCCGACGCAACTCCCGACGGGCCATCATGACGCCGCGTGACGGGCACCACACACTTCTGCCCCATTTATTCCCTTCGGAACCCTTGGAGCGTGCGAAAGCCGAACGACTTTGCGGAACGCGTCACGCCCTGAGCGTATCGTTACGTTTTGGTCGAGACCGCCCCAACGGTCCGCACGGGCGTCTCCATTACCCCCTGGTAGAGATGACGTACGCGTTCGCGGGGTACACGATGGGGATCGGTGCAGATGCAGGGAAACCCACCGAAGACAGCCCTCTGACAGTGAAGGAACAGCGTGGCTTCCGGATCCGATCGCAACCCGATCATCATTGGCGGCCTTCCCAGCCAGGTCCCGGACTTCGACCCTGAGGAGACTCAGGAGTGGCTCGACTCCCTCGACGCCGCCGTCGACGAGCGCGGCCGGGAGCGGGCCCGCTATCTGATGCTGCGGCTGATCGAGCGAGCCCGTGAGAAGCGCGTGGCCGTGCCCGAGATGCGCAGCACGGACTACGTCAACACGATCGCGACCAAGGACGAGCCGTTCTTCCCCGGCAACGAGGAGATCGAGCGCAAGATCCTCAACGCGACCCGCTGGAACGCCGCCGTGATGGTCTCCAGGGCGCAGCGCCCCGGCATCGGCGTCGGCGGCCACATCGCGACCTTCGCCTCCTCGGCCTCGCTCTACGACGTCGGCTTCAACCACTTCTTCCGCGGCAAGGACGAGGGCGACGGCGGCGACCAGATCTTCTTCCAGGGGCACGCCTCGCCGGGCATCTACGCCCGCGCGTTCCTCCTCGACCGGCTCTCCGAGCAGCAGCTCGACGCGTTCCGCCAGGAGAAGTCGAAGGCGCCCCACGGGCTGTCCTCGTACCCGCACCCGCGGCTGATGCCGGACTTCTGGGAGTTCCCGACCGTCTCGATGGGCCTCGGCCCGCTCGGCGCGATCTTCCAGGCGCGGATGAACCGCTACATGGAGGCGCGCGGTATCGCGGACACCTCCAAGTCCCACGTATGGGCGTTCCTCGGCGACGGCGAGATGGACGAGCCGGAGTCGCTGGGCCAGCTGTCGATCGCCGCGCGCGAGGGCCTGGACAACCTGACCTTCGTCGTGAACTGCAACCTCCAGCGCCTCGACGGCCCGGTACGCGGCAACGGCAAGATCATCCAGGAGCTGGAGTCGCAGTTCCGGGGCGCCGGCTGGAACGTCGTCAAGCTGGTCTGGGACCGCACCTGGGACCCGCTGCTCGCGCAGGACCGCGACGGGGTGCTCGTCAACCGGCTGAACACCACGCCGGACGGCCAGTTCCAGACGTACGCCACGGAGACGGGTTCGTACATCCGCGACCACTTCTTCGGCGACGACCACCGGCTGCGCGCGATGGTGGAGAACATGACCGACGACCAGATCCTGCACCTGGGGCGCGGCGGTCACGACCACAAGAAGATCTTCGCGGCGTTCTCGGCGGCCAAGGCGCACGCGGGCCAGCCGACGGTGATCCTGGCGCAGACGGTCAAGGGCTGGACGCTCGGCCCGAACTTCGAGGGCCGCAACGCCACGCACCAGATGAAGAAGCTGACGGTCGCCGACCTCAAGGGTTTCCGCGACCGGCTGCACCTGCCGATCTCCGACAGGGAGCTGGAGGACGGCGCGCCGCCGTACTACCACCCGGGCCGGAACTCGGAGGAGATCCAGTACATGCACGACCGCCGCAAGGGCCTCGGTGGTTACGTGCCGACGCGCGTCGTGCGGTCGAAGCCTCTGGTCCTGCCCGAGGACAAGACGTACGCGAGCGTGAAGAAGGGCTCGGGTCAGCAGTCCATCGCCACGACCATGGCCTTCGTGCGGCTGCTCAAGGACCTCATGCGGGACAAGGAGATCGGCAAGCGGTTCGTGCTGATCGCGCCCGACGAGTACCGCACGTTCGGCATGGACTCGTTCTTCCCGAGCGCGAAGATCTACAACCCGCTCGGCCAGCAGTACGAGTCGGTGGACCGCGAACTGCTGCTCGCCTACAAGGAGTCGCCGACCGGCCAGATGCTGCACGACGGCATCTCGGAGGCGGGCTGCACGGCCTCGCTGATCGCCGCGGGTTCGGCGTACGCCACGCACGGCGAGCCGCTCATCCCGGTCTACGTCTTCTACTCGATGTTCGGTTTCCAGCGAACGGGTGACCAGTTCTGGCAGATGGCCGACCAGCTGGCGCGCGGTTTCGTCCTGGGCGCGACCGCCGGACGGACGACACTGACCGGTGAGGGTCTCCAGCACGCGGACGGCCACTCGCAGCTGCTCGCCTCGACGAACCCGGGCTGTGTCTCCTACGACCCGGCGTTCGGCTTCGAGATCGCGCACATCGTCCAGGACGGTCTGCGCCGTATGTACGGCTCGTCCGAGGAGTACCCGCACGGCGAGGACGTCTTCTACTACCTGACCGTCTACAACGAGCCGCTCCAGCACCCGGCCGAGCCGGAGAACGTGGACGCCGAGGGCATCCTGAAGGGCCTCTACCGCTTCAGCGAGGGCACCTCGGGCACCATCCCCGCCCAGATCATGGCGTCCGGTATCGGCGTCACGTGGGCCCTGGAGGCCCAGCGGATCCTCGCCGAGGAGTGGAACGTCAGGGCCGACGTCTGGTCGGCGACCTCCTGGAACGAGCTGCGGCGCGAGGCGGTCGACGTGGAGCGGCACAACCTGCTGCACCCCGAGGAGGAGCAGCGCGTCCCGTACGTGACGCGGAAGCTGTCCTCCGCCCAGGGTCCGTTCGTGGCCGTCTCCGACTGGATGCGATCGGTTCCCGACCAGATCGCCCGGTGGGTGCCCGGCACCTACCAGTCCCTCGGCGCGGACGGCTTCGGCTTCGCGGACACGCGGGGCGCGGCCCGGCGCTTCTTCCACATCGACGCGCAGTCGATCGTGGTCGCCGTGCTGACCGAGCTGGCCCGTGAGGGCAAGGTGGACCGTTCGGTGCTGAAGCAGGCCGTCGACCGCTACCAGCTCCTCGACGTGAGGGCGGCCGACCCGGGCGCCGCGGGCGGCGACGCGTAGGACCTGCCGTCCCGATCATGCGGCGGGACGCGGGGCAGGGCTGACGAGCAGGGCTGACGAGCAGGGCTGACGAGGGGCGGCGGGCCGTGGGCCCGCCGCCCCTCGCCCGTTTTCTTTCTACGATGCGGGCATGAAGGAAGACTCGGCACAGGTCCGTTGGGAACTGCGCACCCAGCGGCCCCTGCTCGTCCTGGCGGTGGCGTTCGCCCTCGCGTACGCCGTGCCGATCGTGGACAGCGGCGCCGGCCGGTCCTTGACGTTCACCTGCACGGTGGTGGAGTGGGTGGTGTGGGGGGCCTTCGCGACCGACTACCTCGTACGGCTCGCCCTCGCACCGCGACGGATGTCCTTCGTCCGCGGCCACTGGCTCGACCTGTGCGCCGTGATCCTGCCGATCCTCCAGCCGCTGCGGCTGCTGCGGCTCGTCGCCACGCTGATGCTGGTGGGGCGGCGCGCGCGGATGGCCTCGCAGATCCGGCTGACGACGTACGTCGGGGGCGCGGTCGTCGGCCTGCTGATGTTCGGCTCGCTGGCCGTGCTGTCGGTGGAGCGGGACTCGCCGAACGGGAACATCAAGACGCTGGGTGACGCGGTGTGGTGGTCGTTCACGACGATGACGACCGTGGGGTACGGCGACCACGCCCCGACCACGGGGATGGGCCGCGTCCTCGCGGTCGGGCTGATGCTCTCCGGGATCGCCCTCCTCGGTGTGATCACCGCGAACATCGCCGCCTGGTTCATCTCCCGGTTCGAGAAGGACGACGTGGAGGAGCGGCGGCAGACCGCGGCGATCGAGGCGCTGACGGCCGAGGTGCGGGCGCTGCGGGCCGAGGTCGCGGCCCTGAACGGCGGCCCGGGAATCCTGCCGCATCCCTTGTCGGCGGGGTCGGAGGAACACTCGCCCACCTAGGGCGGAGAGGGTGGGGGCGGCGGCTCGCTCGTACGGACCGGTGGCTCGCTCGTACGGGCCGGTGGGCCGCTCGTGCAGACCGGTGGGCCGCTCGTGCAGACCGGTGACCCGCCCCCGAACACGCCGACGGGCCCGCGCGCCGCACAGGCGACACACGGGCCCGGATCCGGTTCGGCCCCTCCGGTGTCAGAGCAGGCCGTTGCCCGGTCCGCCGCCCAGCCAGATGACCGCCAGGAGTGTGTCGATCGCTCCCAGCACCAGGGCTATCAGTGCCGGCACCGGCCCCGAGCCGGTCCAGCGGCGGCCCATCGCGAGCCACCCGCAGACCATCGCGGCCGGCCCGAGGACGATCCCCAGCGTGAAGAAACCGGCCACCGCGCACACGGTGCCGACGATCCCCAGGGTCGCGCTGTCCGGCCCGGTCCGTGATCCTGTACGGCCACGTGAACGGGGGTACCTGCGCGTACCGTTTCCGAAGCCCGCCATCATCAACTCCTGAACTCCCGTGACCTGTCGGTCGGTTCGGGTCGATGAGTCGGGTACCCCCGTTCCACGCCCCCAGACCCGCCCGCGTACGGGCGGGTCCGTCAGATGTGGCCGACGCCCGCGCCGGCCTCCGCGTTCTCGCCCCGCTTGGTGAGCAGCGCGACGAAGACGGCCACGACGGCGACACCCGCGGCGACGAGGCAGGCGAGGCTCATGCCGGAGATGAAGGTCTCGTGGGCGACGTCGGTGATCTGCGCGGCGATCGCGGCCGGGGTGTCCTTGGTGACCGGCGCGACACCGACCCGGACCGCCTCGGAGGCCTGGTCGAGCTGGGCCGGGGTGAGCGGCGGCAGCTTGGCGTCGGTCCAGTTGCCCGGGAGGTCGCTGTCGACCTTGGAGGCCATCACGGCGCCCAGGACGGCCGTGCCGAGGCTTCCGCCGACCTGCATGGCGGCCTGCTGGAGACCGCCGGCGACGCCGGAGAGCTCCATCGGCGCGTTGCCGACGATGACCTCGGTCGCGCCGACCATGACCGGCGCGAGGCCGAAGCCGAGCAGGGCGAACCAGACGGACATCACACCGCTGGAGGTGTCGGCCTCCAGCGTCGACATGCCGTACATGGCGATCGCGGTGGCCGCCATGCCGCTCGCGAGCGGGATGCGCGGGCCGAGCTTGGTGATGGCCAGACCCGCGAGCGGGGAGCCGACGATCATCATGCCGGTGAGCGGGAGCAGGTGCAGGCCCGCGTCGACCGGGCTCATGCCGTGCACGCTCTGGAGGTAGAACGTCACGAAGAACAGGCCGCCCATGAAGGCGATGGCCATGAGCACCATCAGCACCACACCCGCCGAGAGCGGGACGGAGCGGAAGAGGGCGAGCGGGATCAGCGGTTCCTTCACCCGCGTCTCCCAGAAGGAGAACAGCCCGAAGCCCAGGACCGACAGCACCAGGAAGAGCCAGGTCTTGCCGTCGCCCCAGCCCCAGGCCGGAGCCTTGATCAGGGCCCACACCAGGCAGAACATCGCGCCGGACAGCAGCACGATGCCGAGGACGTCGAAGGAGCGCGGGGCGTTCTCGGCACGGTGGTCGAGCAGGATCAGCAGGCCCAGCACGAGGGCGATCAGGCCGACCGGCACGTTGATGAAGAACACCGACTGCCAGCTGACGTGCTGGACGAGCAGACCGCCGAGGATCGGGCCGCCCGCGGTGGAGGCGCCGATGACCATGCCCCAGATGCCGATCGCCATGTTCAGCTTCTCGGCCGGGAAGGTCGCGCGGAGCAGGCCGAGCGCGGCCGGCATGAGCAGCGCGCCGAACAGGCCCTGGAACACGCGGAAGGTGACCACGAGGGCGATGCTGTGCGACAGGCCGATCGCGCCGGACGCGGCGGCGAAGCCGGTCACGCCGATCAGGAAGGTCTGCCGGTGGCCGAAGCGGTCGCCGAGCTTGCCCGCGGTGATGAGGGAGACCGCGAGGGCGAGGAAGTAGGCGTTGGTGATCCACTGGACGTCGGCGAAGGTCGCGCCGAGGTCCTTGGCGATGGCCGGGTTGGCGATGGCCACGATGGTGCCGTCCAGGGCCACCATCATGACCCCGACGGCCACGGTGATGAGGGTGAACCACGGATGGCCGCGCAGGCCCGTGGACGGAGCCCGGTCCAACGGGGAGTCCGGAGTCTTGTCCTCCGGGCCCGTCTTGTCGATGGTGGTCTGACTAGTCATTTTTCGAGGCTAGTGACAGCCGCTGACAATTGACAAACTGATTCACAAGTCGGTAACTGTCACGTCGCTCACAGATAGGCTGAACTGCGCGAACAGTTCGGTTGGGAGAGAACGCGGCACATGACGGAAACGGTGGACACGGCAGGAGCGGCAGGCGCGGCCGGAGCGGCGGAGTCGGCGGAGTCCGCGTCCGGGACGAAGGCGTCGGCCGTCGGCGCGACGGCGCCGGCGGAGCCCATGGAGTCGGCGGCGTCGGCGGAGCCGGTGGTGGCACGACCCGGGCTGCGGGAGCGCAAGAAGCAGCGCACCCGGGACGCCCTGCTGCGGGCCGCCCTCGAACTGTTCACCACCCAGGGTTACGAGCGGACCACGGTCGACGAGATCACCGAGGCCGTCGACGTCTCCCAGCGCACCTTCTTCCGCTACTTCGCGGGCAAGGAGGACGCCGCCCTGTTCCTCCAGCGGCTCACGGAGGCGCATTTCATCGACGCGGTGCGCGAACGACCGCCCCACGAGGCCCCGTTGGAGGCACTGCGCCGGGCCGTCCTGGAGAGCTGGGACACGATCGGCGAGGCGATCGAGGAGGTGGTGCCCATCGAACTGCACATGCGCACCTACCGATTGATCGAGTCGACCCCCGCGCTGCTCGCCGCGCACCTGCGTCGCTCGGAGGAGATCGAGGAGGAGATCGCGCGGCTCATCGCCGAGCGCGAGGGCCTCGACGTGGACACGGACCCGCGCCCGCGCATCGCGGTCGCGGTGTTCGGCGGGGTGATGCGGGTGACGGGCCGGCTGTGGGGCGCGGGCGAGGACACCAGCGTCGAGGCGATCCGCGAGCTGACCGCGGCCTATCTCGACCACGTGGGGCCCGCGTTGGCGGAGAAGTGGGGCACCGCGCCGCGGTGACGGCCCGATGATGCCCGGTGATGCCCGGTGACGCTTCGTACCGCCGGATCACTCCTCGGAAACCCGCCGGATCACTTCTCGGGAGCCCGTCAGGTCCCTCCCGGAAGCCGGCGCGAGACCCCCTTGGAAGCCCGGCGCGACACCCGGTACCCGCCGGGCGGGAGTGCCGGTTCGGGTCGGCGTACGTAATACGCCGCCCTCCCGCGTACACGGTCCGGCCCAGAACTCGTACCCGAGCTGACGTACGCCCGCGTACGGAACCTCGCGCGTGCCCGCGCTCGTTCCACGGATGCCGCCCGCGCGAGACGCTCCGCGAAAGCGCCGGACCATCACAACACCCCCGTGCAGAGCGTCATATATCGCACACACATAGCGGGAAATCGCATACACAGCGTCACTATTTATCCCAAACTGAACCCGGTTTGCCCTAATTACCCCATCAGAAACGTGATCCCAGTCACTCGTTTAACGGGAGGCTCTTCACTTCTCCTAGGGTGTCCTCTCAGTGACTTCCTTCGACACCACCCCCCAACTCAACGTCTGGCGCGCACTGCTCGCGCTGGCCGTGGTGTTCGTGATGCTGGCCACCAGTGGCTGGACCGCGCTCCACAGCCACCGGGCGGCATCTCCGCTCCAGGCGTCGCGCTCCGCGTGGGAGCGCGGCAGCATCGCCGGGCACAAGCTGCCCGACCCGGACTCCGCTCCGGGTTCGCTGTCCCAGTTCTTCACCACGCTCGACGCGCAGCAGCGTTCGCGGCTCGCCCACCGTTATCCGCTCGCGGTCGGCAACATGAACGGTGCGCCGGTGACCCTGCGTTACGCGGCGAACCGTCTGGCGCTCGAACACGAGCGCACGGTCGAGCGCGGACGCATGCACGACAACCGGCTGTCCTCGCTCGGACAGTACGACGCGGGCCGCCGCATGCACCGCTACGAAGCGCTGCTGCACAAGGACCGCAGGATCCTGGCCTTCGACCCCAACGGCTCGGGCCGGGTCGCCGAGGTCTTCGGCGACCTCGACAAGGCCCACCGGGTCTCGGTCGTGGTCCCCGGTGTCGACACCGACCTGCTCACCTTCCAGCGCACGTACAAGCAGTACTCGGCGCCGGTCGGCATGGCGGCCTCGCTGTACAGGGCCGAGCGTTCGGCGGACCCGGGCGTGCGGACGGCCGTGATCGCGTGGGCCGACTACACGACGCCCAGCGGACTCGGTATCGACTCGGCCACCGCCATGCGGGCCGAGGACGGCGCGGTGCGGCTGAACGCGCTGGTGCGGGCGCTGCCGGGCAGTTCGGAGGTGGCGCTGTACTGCCACAGCTACGGCTCGGTCCTCTGCGGGGTGGCGGCCTCTTCGCTGCCCTCCCGGGTGTCCGACATAGCGGTGGCGGGCAGCCCCGGCATGCGGGCGGCGAAGGCGGCCAACCTGCACACCACGGCCCGGGTCTGGGCGATGCGCGACGCGGACGACTGGATCCAGGACGTGCCGCACATGGAGGTCGGCGGCCTCGGACACGGCGCGGACCCGGTGTCGAAGGGGTTCGGGGCGCGCGTCCTGTCGGCCGAGGGGGCGAAGGGTCACGCCGGCTACTTCGAGCCGGGCACGGAGAGTCTCCGCAACTTCGCGGAGATCGGGATCGGCGCGTACCGCGCTGTCAGCTGCGCGCGTGAAGATGACGCCTGCCGGACGGGTTTGTCCGCCGGGGCATCGGCCTGACGCGCGTAGAGGACGAGAAACTGCGGTCCGCCCAGAGAGGCGACGGAGGCTTGCGTGCCGCATACGATGGCCCGCATGGGTGACGTACTGGCCGGTTTTCATGCCGCCTGGGAGTTCGAGTCCGACTCCGTGCTCATCCGCTTCGAACGGGGGATCCGTACACCGAAGCTGTTCCAGGCGCTCGGCGAACGCCGTGTCCCCCTGGAGGCGCTCGCGGCGGTGACGCTGACGCCCGGGAAGCGAGGCACGGTCGTTCTGCGTGCGGTGCCGAGACCCGGCGCCGATCCGCTGATGGAAGCGGCCGCGGGACAGCTCAAGGAGGGGTGCGACCCCTATCGGCTGGTGCTGCCCGCCGAACGCGAGACGCTCGCCGAGTACTACGCGGACGAGCTGCGCGGACAGCTCACCACGGACGACGAGCCCGCCGAGCGCTTTCTCGTGAAGCCCCCCGAGGGGCCGCTGACCTTCAAGGCCTACGACGGAAAGGCCACCTTCGACGGCAAGAACGTGTCCTTCCGGTGGTTCTGGACGGGCGCGTCCTCGGCGAAGTGGAAGGCCGGCGACCAGACCTTCCCGGTCTCCTCGCTGTGCGGGGTCGAGTGGCGCTCCCCCGAGGTGTTCGAGGGGCATCTGCGGCTGCTGCGGCGGGAGCCCGCCCCGGCGCATCCCGCCCAGGCGGACCAGGACCCGGCGGCGGTCGTCTTCGGGCTCGGGTACGGGCCCGTCCACGAGTCGCTGCCGTTCGCGGCGGCCGTGCTCGCCGCCGCACGCTCCGCGAGTCCCGCTCCGGCGGGCGTGGTCCCGGCGCCGCACCGCGACCCGGCCGACATCGCCGACCGGATCCGGCATCTCGGGGAGCTGCACGAGGCGGGGCTCGTCACGGACGAGGAGTTCTCCGTGAAGAAGGCGGAACTGCTCGCCCAGCTCTAGTGACCTGAGTCAGAGATTCGTCGTTGGTCAGGCATGAGTCGTCCGGGTCCGAGGATTCCGCCGTTGTCGGTCACTGATGCCCAGCGGGCGG
>NZ_JBIAQM010000049.1:0-46221 GCF_042888945.1 Streptomyces sp. NPDC002698 | reverse complement strand
CGCTTCCGCACACCAGCCGATGTCGTGATGTTCCTTGCTCCCGACCCCACCCAGACCAAGGTCAAAAAGACGAGTTAAAGATCTGCACACCCTTAGCCCCGACGACGAGCCCCGCCCGACGCCGACCGTCACGGTCACCGAGATCTGGCCCGAGCGACCCGAGGTATCAACCGACCTCCCGGACGCGGCTGTCGACGACGGTCTGACCGACATACCCACGCCCGCCGTCTGCACCGATGCGGACGCCCGCGGAGTGGTCCCCCGGGACCGGTGGACGCCCTGCGGCCAGCTCCTCGGCTACTTCGACGACTCGGCCACGCCGCCACCTGGTGCACCTGTCGCACCGTGAGAGCGACGAACGCCTCCGCTTGATAGCCGGGAGGCGGCGTTCGTCATGCCGTCCAGACTCCACAGGAGCGTCAGCACGCGCCAGATCCGCCACCCCATAGGTCACATGTTGAGCACATCGCCCCGAAGCGGACAGGCCCCGAAGGATGATTCCTCTTCAGCTCGCACGTCCAGGGGGAACCATGCACACCCGCACGACCACGGCGCTCACCGCCGTCCTGCTGCTCACCGCCACAGCCACCGCATGCAGCAGTAGCTCGACCGACAACAAGCCGCGTACCGCCAGTGCCAAGACCACGAGCGGAGCGACCGCATCCACCGCTGCCAAGACCAGCCCGCTCAAAATCGGGACCGGCCACCACTGGTCCGACACCGACACTGACGGCAGCCATATCAGCGGCACCACGACCGTCAAGGGCTACACCCAGCCGATAAAGATGGACGGCTCCCTCTCCCATGGCCTCTCCGACTTCGAGCATCCCGTCTGGGCCACCCTCGACGTCAAGCTCTGCGCCGACTCCAGCAGCACCACAGTGATGTCCTCCCAGAAGCCCTGGACACTCGGCTTCCCCGACGACACCCGCATCCAGGCTCCGTTAGTCAGTGGGGCGGGAGTACCCAAGCCCGAGTACCCCGTCGACAGCGCCGCCGTGACGCCCGGCTCATGCCTCCGAGGGAAGATCACGTTCTCCATGGAGCGCGGCACCCGCCCCGACCGGATCATTTACGGACCCGAGGGCCGGGATCCCGTCGAGTGGTCCGTACCCAAGGCGTAGACGAAGGCCGTCTGTGGATGCTCCGAGGTGATTGCGCGCAACCGAAAGCGGGGCCCGGCTTCCCGCAATCCGCCGCAATCCGGCAGCAGCGCCGCGGAATCCCACGCATCCTGAGACCCCAACCCGGTCAGACGGAGGACGAGATGACGCTCAGGTTCCTCGGCACCACCAGCGACGGCGGCGACTGCCCCACCCTGTACGAGGTCGAGGAGACGGGAGACATCGTCGTCCAGGGCGACAAGCTCACCAACCCCGAACACCTCGAGCAACTGCGGGACGTGAAGGACTCCGAGACGTTCGTCGTCATCCCGCGCGAGCTGCTCACCCGCTTCGCGCCGAAGGAGTAGCCCGTGCCGGAGGTGATCCCCTTCAAGGAGATCGCGCACGTCTTCAAAACCTTCGAGCACACCGCTTGGAGGCTGGAGACCCGACGCGGCTACGCCACCGACCGAAGCAGCGAGACGTGGGCGCGGTGGCAGGCCGGCGAGGACGTCGCCCACGACCCGCCGGACGACTGGCGCCGCAACGTCGCCGAGCAGACCGCGCGCGGCAAACGGTTCGGCCGCGTGCGCGTCGTCGACCAGCCGCTCACCGAGGGGCAGCAGTTCCTCCTCGCCCGCGCGCCGAGCAACGTGGCTGCGGGCGACGAGGTCCGCTACCTGCTTCGCGCGGACGCGGTCCGGCTCGGCCTGCCGGACTTCGACTTCTGGCTCATCGACTCGCGTACCCTGCTGCGGTTCGTCTTCGACGAGAAGGACACCACCCTCGGGGTGACCGTGTCGCAGGAGCCGGCCGACGTCCTCGGCGCCTGCCAGGCCCGGGATGCGGCCTGGCATTACGCGATCCGTACCGCCGACTTCGCCCGGCGGGTAGCTTCCACAGTGTGAGCACCGACTGCCAGTCCGCCCGGGTCGCCCTCGGTGCGCGCCTTCGGGAGCTGCGCACCGAGGCCGGGTTGGACGGCAAGGGCATCGCCGAGCGCCTCGGCTGGCAGCGCTCCAAAGTGAGCCGCCTGGAGAACGGCAAGCAGACCTCGAGCAGTGACGACTTACGGCTGTGGGCCGAGGCCGTCGAGCGCCCGGACGTCACGGCCGAACTGTCCGGGCGGCTCACCGGCCTGGAGACGCAGTACCGGTCGATGCGCCGGCAGTTGGCCAACGGGCACCGCGCCCGCCAGGAGCAGGCCGTCGCCGAGACCGAGCAGAAGCAGATGATCCGCGGCGTGGAAGTCGTACGGATCCCGGGCCTCTTCCAGACCACCGAGTACGTGCGGCACGTGTTCGCCGCGAACGCCGCGTTCCGGCAGGTCCCCGACATGGACATCGAGGACGCCGTGCGCACCCGTATCCGCCGCCAGGGCGCCTTGTACGAGCCGGGCCGCTCCTTCCCATGCTCATCTGGGAAGGGGCCCTGTACGCCCTCACGTGCCCGCGCGAGGTGATGGCGGCCCAACTGGACCGGCTCGTCTCCCTGATCGGCCTGGACACCGTGGAGCTCGGCATCGTGCCGTTCTCGGCACAGCTACGGCGCAGCCCCTCGCACGGCTTCTGGATCTACGACCGCCGGTTGGTCATCGTCGAGACGCTCAGCACGGAGATGTGGCTGGACGGCGAGGAGAACCTCGCTCTGTACGAGCGGGCGTGGGAGTGGCTCGCAGAGTCCGCGGTCCACGGAGCGCCGGCGCACCGGCTGATCGGGCGGGCACGGGCCGCGCTGAACCTGTCGTGAGCAACCGGCGGCAACACCCCGGCTAGCGCTCGCAATCCAGCGCGGTCAGGAGACGGCCGCATCGAGGATGCCGGCGAGTTCGGTGGGCGCGGACAGCATCGGCCAGTGCCCGGTGGGCAGGTGGAAGCGCCGCCACGGAGGCTGGTTCAGGAAGGCCAGCATCGGCACCCCGGCGTCCAGCAGACCCTTGAAGTCATGGCAGGCGATCAGGACCCGGTCTACACCGGAACCGAGCTCGGCCAGGCTGGCGAGGCGCTGGGTGTAGGTGCCGAACGGCTGAGGGGTAGCACGCGAGCGCAGAACGTCCCGCCGGCCCTCATCGAGCCCGTCGAGGCTGCTGGACAAGCCCAGGACCTCGAGCGGCGGCATCGGCAGCCGCCACCCGTCGCCAGAAGCGGAGACCTGGTGACGCAGCTGGTCCGCTGCCTGCGGTGGCATGAGGTCGAGCATGCACATGCCTGCGGCGAACGGGGCGCTGTCCACGTAGACCACGCGCTGCAGCCGATCGCCGAGACGTCCGGCTGCCCCGGTTACCGGGGCAGCCGCATAGCTGTGGGCGACCAGCGTGACGTCGCGCAGATCATTCCGTTCGACGAATCCCGTGATGTCCGCGATGTGCGTGTCCAGGTCTGTCTGGGGGCCACCCTGGTCTGCGTGTTCGGCCAGTCCGGTCAATGTCAGCGGCAGCGCCGTGTGACCGCGCTCCCGCAGAGCGCGGGCGGTGTCTTCCCAGGCCCATGCCCCGAGCCAGGCGCCGGGAACGAGTACGAAGATGGCCATGTGATCTCCCTGAAGTGAGGTGCTGCGAGGAGCGTAAAGTCGATACAGGACAGAATCCGCCCTGAAATGCCGAGGGATCCATGTCGCATCCCCTGACCCGTGTGCTGACCCTGCTGGAACTCCTCCAGTCACACGCCCAGCTCACCGGGACGGAGCTGGCCGACCGGCTGAACACCGACGTGCGCACCGTGCGCCGGTACACCGCCCACCTGCGGGAGCTGGGCATCCCCGTGGAGGCCGAACGCGGCCGCTACGGCGGCTACCGACTGGCCCGCGGGTACCGGATGCCACCTCTGGTCCTCACCAATGACGAGGCTCTCGCCGTCGTCCTTGGCCTGCTCGCGGCAGAACGTCTGGGCATGGGGACGGCCGCACCGGCCAGTGCCGGTGCCCTAGCCAAGATCGAGCGGGTGCTCCCGCACACCCTGCGTGAACCGCTCGCCGCCATGCGGGAGACCCTGTCCTTCACCGCCAACGCCGTGATCGGGCAGGCACCCGGAACCGGTGTCCTGCTGGCACTGGCCCAGGCTTCCCGCGCCTGCACGACCGTCGGTATCAACCACCAGTCCTGGCGCCAGGAACACACCGAACGCGACATCGACCCCTACGGCGTGGTCTTCCACACCGGCCGCTGGTATGTCGTCGGCCACGACCATCTCCGCGACAGCCTGCGGACCTTCCGCATCGACCGCATCACCTCCGTCACCGCCCGAGCCGACAGCTTCACCACCCCCGACGGTTTCGACCCCGTGGCCCACCTGACCTCGACGCTGGCCCAGGCGCCCTACCGCTGGCAGGTCGAAGTGACGATCCATGGCGCCCTCGATGAGATCGCCCGCCGACTGCCGCGCTCCGCTGTGACCCTCACGGCCCAGCCCACCGGCGTCCTGATGTACGCACGGGCAGAACGGCTGGACGGCATGGCCCACCTACTTGCCTCCCTGGAATGGCCCTTCACCATCCACCATCCCGACGAACTACGGCAGGCGCTCAAGGATCTGGCCGACCAGCTCATCGCAACCGCCCAACGGAGGCCGGAAGAACTACCGCAGTAGGCCGTCCCGTTCGTTGTCGCCGCGGTCAAGGGCGTAGTGAAGCCCTGGCTCGCCGCCGCATACGCCGTGGGCGAGATCGCCATCTTCTCGATCGCGTTCGTCATCAGCCCCAACCCGGATGACAAGAGCCCGGTGCCCGGATTCCTGATGGTGCTGCTGATCGTCACCGCAGCGACGCACACGGCGCTGCTCGACAACGACAAGGTGAGCGTCGGGAAGTGACGGAGAGATAGCTGCGCCCGGCCGGTACAGGACTGGCCGGGCGTTTGTGCGTTCAGTGCTCCCACGCGTCCGGGCCGCCGCCCCGCCACTCGATCAGCGTCGACGCCTCCACCCACGCCGGGGCCGGATCGTCCAGCCCGGCCCGCCGCAGGAACTCGGCAATGTCCCGCAGGTTGAACGCCAGCCCGAGGATCTCCCCGTCCATCCGCACCCGCCGGCCGCCCTGCTCGTCGGGCGGATACACGATGATCGGCAACACGCTCGTGAGGCCAGCGTTACGCGCCGCAGGTCAGAGCGCATCCGGGGCTACTCCGGGCAGTCCTCCCGCTGACCCGGCACCGTAATGTGGCGGGTCGGGGAACTCGGGCCCCAGAGCGTGACGGTGCTGGGGCGGATGGGGCGGCCGCATCGATTGCAGACGGCGACGGTGGGCGTGCCCTTGGCCATGATCTGCCTTCCTAGGTGAGAAGTGTTTTCGCCCCATAGGTCAGCGCAGACGCGCCGGACAGGATGCGGCTCCGATCTTTCTGGGACCGGAGCGCAGCTCACCGAGTTCACCCCTCCACCAATGTCACAACACGGACACCACGGACACACGCCCCGCCCTCCTCTGCGCATGATGACCGTTCAGCTCAGAAGCCCAGGGGGGACCATGCGCACCCGCACCATCGTCGTGGCCATCGCTGTCACGCTCGCCGCCGCGCTCGCCGGCTGCAGCAGCAGCGACGACGACACCGACGCCAAGCCCACGCCCAAGCCCACCGCGAGCAGCGAGCCCAGTGTCGACGTGAGCGCCGCCGAGAAGGCGGTCGGTATCCCGTCCGAGCCGACCGGTGTCAAGCGCGCCCAGCTGCTCCGCGCTCTGGCCGCCGCCAACCCGGGCATCGTGAAGTACGAGGACAAGGCGATCGACGCCGCGCGCAACCAGTGCAGCGCGATCAACGGCGGTAGCGCCAAGGTCGACTGGGCCGCCTCGCAGCGGTTCTCATACAAGGACGTCACCACGACCGAGGCCCAGGGCAAGCAGATCAACGAGGCGCTCAAGGGCCTCGGCTTCTGCAAGGCCTGACACCAAGTCCTGCGGGGAATTGCTGCTCTCCCGCACCGCTGTCACTCGTGCGAGTGACAGCCCGGACGCACGCCCCACACCGGGCCGCGGCTTCGCCCATGATTCCCCCTCGGCACCAACCACCATGGGGGACCATGCGCACCACCGCCGTTGTCGTCGCCTGCCTGCTCGCCGCAGGCCTCACCACCGGCTGCTCCTCCGGCAACCAGGAGGAGCCAGCCACGGCGCGCGCCTCCGATACGGAGTCGGCCAGCCCCACGAAGAGCTTCACCCCGTCACCCAGCCCGGACAGATTCAAGCTCGGCGATACGGCCAACCGCGCCGCCGACGGCCTGAAGTGGACGGCGGCCGCGCTGTCGTTCAAGGACTCAGGGATCAGCAGCAGCCCGGGGCTGCTGGACGACGGGCAGAAGTGGGCGATGGTCGAGATCAAGGTGTGCAACACGGGTGGGCCGGCGTTGTCGACAAGCCCTTTCACCTGGACGTTGGCGTATGCGGATGGCTCGCGGGTGGAAGCGACGCATGTGAGTGGTGGGGTGACGCCAGGGCCCCTGTATCCGCAGGACACGAAGCTGAAGGGCGGGGACTGCGTGCGAGGAAAGGTCACGTTCCAGGTGCCGTTGAAGGGGCGCGCCGCGCGGGTGATGTACTCGCCGTCGGACCTCGACGAGCCGATGGAGTGGGCGGTCCCGAAGCCGTAGTCGAGCGCGCTGTGCAGTCAGCGGGTGCAATGGGGCCTGAATAAATTCGCCCGCCTTGTCCCTATTTGGAGCCGTAGCATCGCGCCATGACAACGGATGCCACCTCCCGCGAGCGGAACCCTTTCCTCGAAGCCGTTGGCCGGGTAACCCTCGCGGGTGCGGAACTCGACATCAGCCTGAAGGGCCTACTCGGTGCGATCGTGCTCGAGCCCACGCTGATCATGTACGCGAACAGCCAGAACACCAGCAAGCTCATCGAGTTCTGCAAGCTAGCTCTCAAGGTCGGACACTTGGCAGACGAGGATGTCGCTGAGATCTCCGGATGCCTCGGCCGGGCCGAGAAGTGCCGTGATCGCCGCAACACCATCGTGCACGCCATCTACGCGCTGGCCGAGTCTGGCAACGGCGTCGAGGCGATGAACCCGATGGGTAAGAAGCTCGGGTACCGCGTGTCCTCCATCTCCGTCGAGCAGATGGAGGCGCTCACCGATGAGGTAGCCGTGCTGCGCGACGATATGTTCCGCGCAGGGTGGAACGCACGTGCCGGAAAGATGCCTGGCATGCGCCCGATTCCTCCGCGTACCTCCGGGCAGACCGTCAACGGGGTCACTCCCAAGAAGTAGCCGATGCGCGCCCGTCGGACGTCTAATGGGCGCCCTGTCGGATCCGCTGCGTAACGGGCTACGGTGCGCGCCACCGTCTACCTGAGGGGACCTCATGACCCGCAAGCTGTGGAAAGTCGGCACGAACTCCGGCAACGACGGATGCCCCACCCTGTACACCGAGCCCGGCAGCGACGCCTACGTCGTGCAGGGCGACCCGGTCACCGACCCCGCCGAGCTCGCGCAGCTCGACCTCGGAGAGGGGGAGACCGCGGTGACCGTGCCCCGCGAACTGCTCGCCAACTTCGGCCCGAAGGAATCCGTTCACGTGCCTCAGCCCATCAGCTTCGCCGAGTTCGGCGGCATGTTCACCACGCTGAAGGACTCCGCGTGGAGGCTGGAGACGCGCGGCCGGTACGCCGAGGACGAGGTCACCGATACCTACCGGCAGTTCACCGCCGGCCAGCCGGTGACGTGGGACCTCGACGACCCGTGGTGCACCAACCGCCGCGAGCAGACCGCGGCCGGGAAACGGTTCGAGCGGGTGCGGATCCTCGACGAGCCGCCCACTGCCGGGCAGCGGTATCTCCTCGACAACGCGCGCCGGAACACCGCGGTGGGCGAGGAGATCCGCGTCCTGGCCCGCAGCCGGGCCGATGAGCTGGGTCTCCCGCGCGAGGACTTTTGGCTCTTCGATGCCCGCGTCGTCGCCCTGCTCCACTTCGACGAGGACGACGTCATGACCGGGGTGGAGCTGATCACCAACCCCGTCGAGGTTCTCCGCTACGCCCAGGCTCGCGAGACTGCCTGGCACTTTGCCATGCCGTACGACCAGTTCAGCGGGTAGCTTCCCAAGGGTGAGCACGGACTTCCAGCAAGCCCGCGAGGCGCTCGGCCGTCGGCTCCGTGAGCTGCGTGGCCAGCGCACTCAACGGGACCTGGCGGCCGCGCTGGAGTGGCCGCAGGCCAAGGTCTCCAAGCTGGAGACCGGGCGGCAGACCGTCACCACGGACGACGTCACTGCGTGGGCTGAGGCTTTAGGTGCCCCGGAGACAGCCGCCGAACTCGCGGCCCGGCTCCAGGGTCTGGAGACGCACACGCGGTCCTGGCGGCGTCAACTGCGGGCCGGACACCGCCCGGTGCAGGACGTCCTCACCATCGAGTACGAGCGGTCCACGGAGCTGCGGGCGTGGCAGGGGGCCATGGCCGTCGGGCTGCTCCAGACTCCGGACTATGCGCGCGCCGTGTTCACCCGGTACGCGGAACTGCACCAGTCGCCGCGCGACGTCGAGGACGCTGCGCGCGCCCGGGTTCGGCGCCAGGATCTCCTCTACCAGCCGGGGCGCACCTTCCACCTCCTCATGTGGGAGGCAGCCCTGCACGCGGGCGTCGCCCCGCCGGACGTCCTCGCAGCGCAACTGGACCGCCTCGGCAGCGTGATCGGCCTCGACACCGTCCGGCTCGGGATCATCCTCTTCGGCGCGCAGCTCGGCGTCCCGCCGGCCAACGCCTTCTGGCTGTACGACCAGCGCCTCACCATCGTCGAGGACTGGCATGCCGAGTTGTGGCTGAACGACACCGAGAGCTGCGCCCTCTACCGGCGCGTATGGGACACCCTCGACCAGGCCGCGGTCTACGGGACGCACGCCCGGCGTCTGATCGCCCGTGCGCGGAGCCAGTTCACGGACCGCCCGTAAGCATCACGGCGAATCGCCGAGGAGCGCGGTCGAATATTCGCGAATCAGACCGGACTCTGATTCTCGCCGATCACTAACTTACTGGTCATGGCCTTACACCCTGCCCCGTATGCACGGCAGGCGGGACAGCACTGGCTCCTCGCCTGCGCCGACACACCCGCCGAAATACGGTCCTTGTGGGACGCGGACGAACTCGGCCCGTTCCCGGTCGGCGGCCACTGGGTGGTCGCCGAGACCACCCTCGCGCGAACGATGGACGCCCTCAAGCGCATCGATCCGCACCGGCGCGGCCCGGTCCTGTCCGACGTCACCCAGGGCCTCGCCTGGTGGCTGCTCCCGCCGACCCTCGGCGAGGAGCTGGACGACGTCTGCACCATCACCGTCCACCCCCGCGGCTGGGTGCTGCGCTGCCCGCCCGTGCTGTACCCGGTGCGGGGCCGTGTCTGGCTGGAGCGCCCGGACGGGACCGGACGGCTCACCGACCCTGTCCTGCTCGGCGCTGCGCTCGGTCCCGGCGGCGGGCCACGACTTCCCGCGGAGGCATTCGCATGACCCTGACCTCAGCCGAGACCACGGACGGCGCCCTCCTCGAAGGCTGCGGACAGAGGCTGATCAAGTCGGTGGCGTCCGTCGGCGAGCGGGCGGCCGCGCAGGCCCTCGTCGAGGAAGAGACGATCCTCGCCCGCGAGAACGTGCAGCGAGCGCTCGGCCTCCTCGATGTACCCAGTTGGTCGGAGGTCCGGTGGGAGGGGCTGATGGGCCGCGTCTACGGCCTCGGCCTCGACGAGGAGCAGCGGGCGTTCCTCGGCCTCGTCCTGTCGATGGTCGGCATCGGGCACGTTCCCTTGGCCGCAGTGTCCGACCTCGACGAACGGCGCCTGGCGGTGATGCTGCGGGCGGTCGCACGGCTCGCGGGCAACGACACCCTCGCGGTCGGCACGCGTATCTGA
This sequence comes from Streptomyces sp. NPDC002698, assembly GCF_042888945.1. NCBI lineage: Bacteria > Bacillati > Actinomycetota > Actinomycetes > Kitasatosporales > Streptomycetaceae > Streptomyces > Streptomyces sp. NPDC002698. Next base: position 36,293 of record NZ_JBIAQM010000049.1, on the reverse strand, counting down.
ACTCTCGCAGTCGGCCCCGTGACGGACTCCTCCGTCACATCCACCTGGAGCTGGCGGAGCGGCACCCGGGGATGCATGTACAGACCCGTGGCGCGGTCGTACCCGAGCGCCTGAACGATGGTGCCGTCCGGGCGCACGACGGGGGCTGTGACGATCCCGCGCAGAGGCATGAGCGGCCAGTCCCGACGGCCGAGGACGGGGCCGCAAATCTTCGGCATCACCAGCGCCCGGTCTTCCTCATGCCCTTGCGCGAGCTCGTGGTTGGTGACCGTGCAGGGCATGATGAGCTCGTCGATGCGGTCTTCGGTGGGGAAGACGACCAGTTGGAACGCGGCGGTGGTGCCGTGGAGGTCGTCGGGCAGGGTCTGGTCGTGCAGGTATCCGTCCAGGACTATCGCGGGGTCGTCCATGACTGTGCCCTTCTACGCGGCGCCGGCCAGGAGCCGGGCCCGGTTGCGTTGCTGCTGGACGGGGGTGGTCGTGCGTCGTCGCGGCATGGGCCCGTTGAGCTCGCGGTCCATGCGCACGATGCGGGCCTGGCCGACGGTGAGCGGGGTGTGCCGGGCTGCCTAGCGCTGCTTGCGCAGCCGCTGGTCGTGGTCGGCGACCACGGCGACCCAGTCCGCGCCAAGACGGTCGGCGAGCCGTCGCCGCAGCACCCTGCGCTGGCGGGGGATGGTGCCTGCCCAGATGCCTTCGGTGGTCAGCGCCGGATTGGCGAGTGCCCATTTCAGGCAGGCGGTCGCAATCGGGCAGGCCGTGCAGGCAAGCTTGGCCTGTTCGGCTCGTGCCGAGTCGGAGTCACCGACGTCGTAGGCGAAGAGCTGCGGCGTGGTACGGCAGGCGGTGGGGGTGGGGGAGTAGGGGAAGGGGAAGGGGATGCCGGGCTCGGGGGTCTGGGTGGATCGCCTCATGACAGAACTCTCCAGAAGAGTGCGGACTTTCAGGCGTGGTCGTCGTTGTCGCGTGCGCACTTGGGCTGCGTGTCGGACGCGAACCTGCCGAGACGTGCCTCGGCGGGGTTCGCGCTGATCCAGCTCTCCGCGCAGGCCTTGTGGACGGGCTCGCCGTAGTGGGAGCGCATCGAGGTGGGCTGCTTGCACAGCACACAGGGGAGGTTCTGCCAGCGGTCAAAGGGACGGTTATCCCGCCAGTCCAGGAACTGACCGGGAACCGGTATGAGGCCGGGTTCCCACAGCGGCGACGGCCTACGACGTCGCCGGGCGGGCGCCTTCATCCGACAGGCAGGTGCGTACCGGGACGGCCCGGGCGACGCCCGTGAACCGTGGGCATGTAGGCATCCTGTCGCGTTGCGGTGTATCCGGCCGGCTTCTCACGGGTTTTCACCCGGTACATCGCCATATCCGCGCCGCGCAGCAGGCGTGAGGCGCTGGCCGCGTCGGGCAGGTCTACGGCACGCGCAACACCGATCGACACTGCGGGGCGCAGGAGGTGCCCGGCAATGTCGACGGGCTGCTCCAGGATGTCGCGCAGCCCGGTGATCTCACGTGCGATCACCGTAGGAGGTAGCAGAAGGGCTGCGCCGAATTCGTCGCCTCCCAGGCGTGCCGCCATCTCGCTCCGGCCTGCCGCCCACGCACCGAGTCGGTGGCCGATGGCGGCGATGAGGATGTCGCCGGCAGCGTGCCCGAGGCTGTCGTTGACGGCCTTCAAGCCGTCAGCGTCGGCGACCAGGACGTGCAGCTGCTCGCGATGGCTACGGGCGAGGCGCTCGATGCGGTCCGTGAGAACGTCGCGGCCGGGCAGGCCGGTCAGAGGATCGCGGCGGGCGGCGTCGAGCTGGCGGCGTACGCGGACGTCGTCGGCGAGCAGCGCGGCCAGCGCGAGCGGCACCGTGGCCGCGAGGATCACTGTGCGGGACCGCTGACGTAAGAGCGCGGCAGCAGGCATAGTGGGTCTCCTGTTCTCGCCCTTTTCGGGGCGGAATTGAGAGAGGCGCATCCCGTGCTGTCCAGGCTTTGGGGGTGCGCCTCTTGCTGTGATCATTCGTGTTCCGGCCCAACCAGGTGTCGGGCATCCTGGATGGTGCTCCCCTGCTCGTGACGGGGATGGGGAGCGTCCGGGGCGGTCAACGCGCCTTAGCCGATGCTGCCGCCGCCCCGGAGCCCTACTCAGCCGCGGATCGCGTCGAGTGCCTGCATTTCCAGGTCAGCCTTGCCTTCGGGGTCGTCGACCGCGCTCGAGGCGGCGGGCACGCTGGCGCAGTCGAGCAGAGCGGCGTGGTGCACCGACCGGCCGTGAGTGGGCCGCAGCTCGGCGAGGATCTCCATGAGCAGGTCCTCACAGTCGAGCGTGATGTCGGTGTAGCCGCGACCGCACGTGCACGGCACGATCAGCGTCAGCACGTCGCTCGCGCCGTCGTCCTCGGCGCTGCGCAGCGTGTGGTGCAGCCACAATCCGCCGTCCAGCCATGCCACCGCCGACGCCTCCCACAGCCGCTGCCCGGCCTCGCGTACGGCCGGGTAGCCCCGCCAGTCGATGGCGTCGACGACTTGGGCGAGCGAGTAAGGGAAGTCGTTGTAGAGGTGGTGGGCGGCGGCCGTCTCCGCCTCGTCGCGCTGTTCGTCCTCGCTGGGCGCGCCGACCGTTTGGGCGGCGATGTCCAGGAGGTGGGCGAAGGGGGAGTCCGCTCCGTACGGGCGGACCGGGGTGTGCAGCGTTTCCGTCATGGCTCTCCTGTCCGGGATGGATCGTGCTCGGGCCGGTCGGTCTGTCCGGTCCTGCGCACCGCCCCAGCCCGCGGACGGGGTTGGGACGGCACGCAGGTCGGGCAGCGTCACGTCGTCGTGTCCACCGCGTCGCGATCGGCGAGCTCCTGGAGGAGTTCCCGCAAGTGCAGCAGGGACGTGATCACGGTCTCCTCGTACGGGTTCGGGGAGACGAACGTGAACGCGGTCTCCGGGACAGGGCCGGGCCGGTAGAGGATGTGGGAGTCGAAGGCGAGGTCGAAGCGGGCTGTGCCGTCCTTGGCGCCCGCCCATTCCCCGGCGCAGCCGAGGAGTTGATGGGCGAGGTCGAGACCCCAGGAGTCGCCGGCGGCCCGCTCTGCGGCGTCCGCGCAGATGGCATCGTCCAGACGCCCGAAGAGCCTCGGCGGGCTGATCATGGTGGGCGCGTCGGTGTCGCGGTCTGCGGCACCGGTGCGGTTCCAGGAGTGCAGGAGCCCGAGCAGCGGGCTGATGAACTGGAAGTAGGTTGTGAAGAGGATGCCGCCGACTACGGCGGCGGCCAGGCGCCAGCCGGCGGGAATGCCGATGGCGGTGGCGGCGCCGTAGGTGAACAAGCCTCCGGCCATCGCGGCGGTCACGGTGAGGACATGGGTCAGGGTCTCGGCTGTGGACTCCAGGCGGGGGCCAACGGTCCGGCTACGTGCGGTGGGGGCCATGGGTTCTCCTTCGCGCGTCAAGGGAGCGGGATGTCTCGTGGCGGGGGGCCGGCGCCGCAGACGGTCATCCGTATGGGCGTGAACGGCTGCGGGCCGGGACGGGACCGAGGGGTGGGTGCGGCGGGAGGCCGCACGGGTGTCTGCGCACTTCCATCAGGGCAGCTCACCCCGTACCCCCGACCAACTAGGCGTCCACCAGCCCCGACCAGTGGTCACGATCAGGTAACGCGTTGGCCGGGAGGTGGTGGTCGGGGCTGTGGTCGGGCTGACCAGGCACAGGGCGTCTCGGTGTTCGAGGCGTGCTGCGGTCTCAGGCCGTCGCCGTGGTGGAGTCAGCGTGGGCGTCCGTCGGCGACGCGTCCCCGCTCGTCTCCTGCTGCTCGGCGGTGCGGTCCGGTGTGAGACGGAGCCTGCGCTGGTAGAGGCGCTCGTTGATGACCTCGACGGCCTCGCGGTGCGTGACGTCGACGATGCCTTGATCGGCCGCCCGCCGCTGGATGACGTCGCTGGTGACGCTCGCGCACGTCAGGTCGTCCTGGGGCTGTTCCGCGAGTGCCCTGTCGACGATGCGGGCGAGTTGCTCGGTCCGCTCGTCCGCGGGAATGGGCATGGTGTGACGGGAGTCGAGCAACTGGATCAGGTGGGCGGGTCCGGTCAGGACGATGGTGCCGTCACCGGTCTCCAGCGTGTACTGCTCCGTCCAGCCCACCGACAGCTTGGTTCCGAGATCGCTGTGGCCGGGCTGGAATCGCAGGTACTGGCCCGGGGCCAGGTAGTAGGTGGCGGTGCCGTCCTCGTAGCCGTGCCACAGCGCATCGTTCGGGTCGGGGTTGCGCAGATCGCTCCAGTGCCAGCGGGACTTGGCCTTGTGGGCGGCGTCGGTGGCGGCCGCACGGCGATACGGGGCCGGGCCTGGTCGTAGGTCGCGGCCGGGGGTTTGGGGGCGGAGCCGTTCAGGGTGCTGCGCCAGGGACCGGTGGCGGTGTTCAGCACACTGTCGGTGACGATCACGGCCGCCAGGCCGGCCGCCACACCGGCGGCGAGGCGGCTTGCAGGCCCGTGCCGGTCGGTGGTGTGGGCGTGTGCGATGCGCCCGACGGTGGCGCCGACGACCACGGTGCCGACCACGCCCATGCTGTCGAGCAGGTTGGCGCCGAAGGTGCGGGTGATGGAGGAGGAGAGATTCACGAACACTCCTTGCGGGTAGGGGGCCGGACTTGTCCGGTCCTCCGCAACGCCCCACCCGTGCGGGCGGGTTGGGGCGGCACGGGGGCCGTCAGGCCGGCGCGCGGTCGACGACGGGCTGGTGCAGGTCACGGTGGTGGAGGGTGACCTGGTGGCCGCGGCGGCGCAGGCGCCGGGCCAGGAGGTGGGCCGTGACGCCGGCGCTTTCCGGACTAAGGGGAGGCGGCCGGAGTCGAGGAGAAGCAGCCGTGGAGCCGCACGAAGAACGAGTGGGCCAACCGCCACCGCCGCGGCAGTAAGGGCGGCTGGCCCACCGTGATCGCGGCGCCTGCTATGAGGCCGGGTCGGTCCACAGTTCGGTGCTGTGATCCCCAATGAGAGCGCTGATGTGGGTGAGTGCGTCGCTGACCGGCTGCGGGTCGAGTCGGCGTCCGTCGCGCAGACGCAGGGCGACGTGATCGTCAACGGCCTCCTTGGCGCCGATGACGGCTTGGTAGGGAACCAGGCGGGCCTCTCGGATACGGGCGCCCAGACTTCCGCGGTCCGGTCCCGCGACCTTGGCACGCAGTCCCAGACGGGTGCAGTGTTGGGCGAGGGCTGCAGCGTTGGGCAATTCGGTGTCGGAGACCGGGAGGATCACCAGCTGAGTGGGGGCGAGCCAGGCGGGGAAAGCGCCGCCGTGCTGTTCGATGAGATGGGCGACGGCTCGCTCCACGCTGCCGATGATGCTGCGGTGGACCATGACCGGGCGGTGCTTGGCGCCGTCCGCGCCGATGTAATGCAGGTCGAACTGCTCGGGCTGGTGGAAGTCGACCTGGACGGTGGACAGGGTGGATTCCCGGCCGGCGCCGTCGGTGACCTGGACGTCGATCTTGGGGCCGTAGAACGCGGCCTCTCCCTCGGCTGCCTCGTAGGGCAGGCCGGAGCGGTCGAGGACGTCGGTCAGCAGGGCGGTGGACCGTTGCCACTTCTCAGGTGCGGCAACGTACTTGCCGCCGGAACCCGGGAGGGACAGCCTGTAGCGGGTCGGGGCGATGCCGAGCGCCTCGTACGCGCGGCGGATCATCTCCAGCGCCGCCTGCGCCTCCTCGGCGACCTGGTCAAGGGTGCAGAAGATGTGCGCGTCGTTGAGCTGGATGGCCCGTACCCGGGTCAGTCCGCCGAGTACGCCGGAGAGTTCGGAGCGGTACATGCCGCCCAGTTCCGCCATACGCAGGGGCAGTTCGCGGTAGCTGTGGGAGCGGGAGCGGTAGATCACCGCGTGGTGGGGGCACAGGCTGGGCCGCAGGACGACCTGCTCTCCGCCGAGGTCCATCGGGGGGAACATGTCGTCGCTGTAGTGCGCCCAGTGCCCTGAGATCTCGTACAGCTCCCGCTTGCCGAGGACGGGTGAGTAGACGTGCTGATAACCCGCCTGGCGTTCGGCGGCGCGGATGTACTCCTCCAGGGTGTGCCGTACGGTCGCGCCGTCGGGCAGCCAGTACGGCAGGCCAGCGCCGATCAGCGGATCGGTGTCGAACAGGCCCAGTTCACGGCCGATCTTGCGGTGGTCGTGCACGGTGGTCATCGCGGTCTCCTTGCTGGTTGCGGAGCAAGTGACCGGGCCTACGCCGAAGCCCCGGGGCACTTGCCCCGGGGCTTCGGATCAGATCATCTGTCAGCGCGCCGGGACACTCTCCGGCGTCGTCGTCATAGCAGCGCGCTTCATGGCGCAGACGTTAGCAGGATGTACCGCGGTCCACATGGTCATTCCTCGGTCAGGAGATCCGCCGGACAGCCCCTAGTCGTCACCCAGCGCGAGCAGTATCGCGAACTGCTCGCTGTTGGTTCCGGCAACCACGACATCGATGCCGTGTCGGGTGACGGGCGTCCACGCGCGGCCGTTGCCCATGCCCTCCATGTTCGTGACCCAACTGGTGCCCGGGCCAAGCAGCTTCGCCACCCGCGTAGCCGCCCGCTTCGCGTGATCACGGTCACGGAGAAGGATTCGCGAGTAGAGGAGATCGAAAGCCGACAAGTCAGTCATCAACTCGATGGCTCCGGCCCCGTCGACGGGTTCAAGCGCTGCCTCGATCTCACGGGCAGACGCGGGGCAGACCGCTCCCGCGACGGCCTGATGCGCCCAGTCGTCCTGCGCGATCATGACGAGGTCGAAGACCTGCTCCGCGATGGTGGTCTCGGATACCGCGCCGCACCTGGAGTAGACATGGCTCGATGCCGCCAGTGATCCCAGCAACGGCGCGATTTCCTCCAAGATCTCCATCCAGGCATCCTGCCAGGCCCCACTCCATGAGCGGCCCGCATGTCGCTGGCCGACGACCAGCCGACCTCAGTCCTCAAGCTCAGCGCTGCTTCGTCCGGCATCGCGGCGGAAGTCGGGCATGCCGAGGTGGACCGTGGACGGCTGGGCTGCACGCTCGCGCATGGCCTCCAGCTTCTGCCTGGCGGCGGCCATGGTGGTCTCGATGGCGGCGACCTCGCCGAGCCAGCCCTGGTCCTTGGCCTCTTGGAGGCGGTCGACGAGGTTGGCGTGGATCTCCTGGAGGCGTGGCATTTGGGCTGGGTCCACGAGAAGTAGGGGGCATCTGACACAGGCTTCTCTGAACTTGCCAGTTGCGGCCCCTCGATCCCCTCCAGGGCCTCGATAGAGTCGGGGTGATGACTGGGAACCGAGGCCGTTGGCCGAAGGCCGATGAAGAACGCGGCGTCGAGGACGTGACTCTCCTGATCCTGGAGTGGCTGGGCGAGCAGGGTGTGAACGCCATGATCAGGATGGACGCCGAGAGGCTGACTGACAACGCGCCAGCGTGGACGTTCGCCGCCAGCGGCGGCCCGTTGGCGAATGGGATGCGAGCTGACGGGAGGACTGTCCAGCAGTGCATGTCCGTCGCTCTGGCCCGGCTGCGCGACGCTGGCCTGTCGGTTCCGTTTTGATCTTCGGCTGCCGTTTAGCTTCGATCACGATGCCGTCTTCGTCGTTTCGACCATTCCTGTGGACTGGTTGAACTCGGCTTCTCTTAACTCCGCTTTGAAGCGAGTCAGTTGAGGTCAAGGCAGGTGCTGTCGGGTCGCGGTCCAGGCGACGATTCGCTCACGGACCGGGCCAGGTTCCAGGTGACCGACGAGGTTGTCCAGATGGGCCGTCAGGTTCTTGTGCCACCGCAGCTCGCGGATCTGCTCGATAGGAAGGTCGCGCCAGCCCTCGGCGAGACCAGCGGCCTGTGTGAGCGTGAAGGTCAGCGCGTCGAGCGTGTCGGACGCCAGCGCTTCTGGACTCCAGTCGGGGTCGGTGTCGTCAGGGCCTAGCCGGTCGATCACCCACATCCGGAGCATGAAGTCCTGCTGAGCCAACCGCGCAGAGGGCTCTTCGGCGTTGTCGAGCATGCGCCGGTTCGCGAGCAGCGACAGCTTCGCCCACTGGCGACGGGCTTCCTGGGGGTGGCTGGAGTTGTAGGCCTGTCCCTGCGCGGCGACGCGTGCTGTCTCAAGTTGCTGGCCGCGGGCGTCATGGATGAACGTCTGCAGCTGGTCGAGTGTCCACGTGCTCAAATCGCGGCCTGGTTCTTCTCGATATGTGTCGCTACTCAAGGTCCCCCCTCCTGGTCGTAGGCATGCCGAGGCTGATGGCGGCCTGCTGGGACCGCCTGTCGATCTGGGCGAGCTTATCCTCGGCGCCGACGAGGCTGACTTTCAGTCCTTCGACCTCGCCGAGCCAGCCCTCGCGCTCGGCCTCGGCGATGCGGGCGATTAGATTGTCGCGAATCTCCTCCAATCTGGGGTCTGTCAAACGAGTGCTGTAACTGGGGTAGTTGAGGGTTACTGACGGGCTGCGAAGAGGCAGCCGTCGAAGGTGATGTCGAATGCGTTCAGTGCGGTCTTCCAGCGCATGGTCCAGCGGGCCTGCCCTTGCCGGTGGGATCGAGTGACATGATCGCCATGTAGACGCATTTCAGGGCGGCCTGCTCGTTGGGAAAGTGTCCGCGGGCCTTGACCGCCCGGCGGATGCGGGCGTTGACTGACTCAATCGCGTTCGTCGTGCAGACGATGCGGCGGATCTCGGTGTCGAACCGCAGGAACGGGGTGAACTCCTCCCAGGCGTTCTCCCACAGTTTCACGATTGCCGGATACTTCTTGCCCCAGGCGTCGGCGAACTCCGCGAACCGGTCCAGGGCAGCCTCCTCGGTCGGCGCCGTGTAGACAGGCTTGAGGAGACGCGCGATCTTGTCCCAGTCCTGACGGGCGGCATAGCGGAAGGAGTTCCGCAGCAGATGGACCACGCAGGTCTGCACGATCGTCTGCGGCCAGACCGTCTCCACCGCCTCGGGCAGGCCCTTGAGCCCGTCACAGACCAGCATCAGCACGTCGCCGACCCCGCGGTTCTTGATCTCCGTGAGGATGTGCAGCCAGTGCTTGGCACCCTCGCCGCCGTCACCCGCCCACAGCCCCAGAATCTCCCGCCGGCCCTCGGCGGTGACGGCCAGAGCCACGTAGATGGGCCGGTTGGCGACCGCGCCGTGGCGGATCTTCACGTGGATGGCATTCGATGAAGACCACCGGATAAACGGCGTCGAGGGGACGGCTCTGCCATTCGGCCATGCCCTCGAGGACCTGGTCGGTGATGGTGGAGATGGTCTGGCGGGAGACCTCGGCGCCATAGGCCTCGGCCAGGTGAGCCTGGACCTCGCCGGTGGTCAGGCCCTTCGCGGCCAGGGAGACGACCATCTCGTCGACGCCGGTCAGGCGCTTCTGCCGCTTCTTGACGATCTTCGGTTCGAAGGAGCCGTCCCGGTCGCGGGGCACGGTGATCTCCACCGGGCCGACGTCGGTCAGAACGGTCTTGGAGCGTTTGCCGTTGCGGGAGTTGCCACCGTTCTTGCCGACCGGGTCGTGCTTGTCATAGCCGAGATGGTCCGTGATCTCGCCTTCAAGGGCGGACTCCAGCAGCCGCTTGGTCAGCTGCTGCAGCAGCCCGCCCTCACCGGTCAGCTGCAGCCCTTCCGCCTGGGCCCGGTGCACCAGCTCGTCGATCAACTGGTCGTCCACGGCCCTCGCCGACACAGTCTTAGAGGACTCGACGGCTCCGGACTCGGACACGTTCTCACTGGTCATCGATGCATCTTCCATGATCGGGAGTTACACCGAACGTCTTACAGTCCCGGCCCACCGGGAGATCCGGGCGAGCCCCTTCTCGTGTACCGGATTCAGTCAGCACGCAGCGGGCTCGGGTGCGCGGCTTTCCCCTGCCGGACCGACCGGTATGCATGCCCTGAACCGGGGTAGCGGTAGTTGGTTAAATCCGGCGGTAGAGGTCAATGCCGTGTCCGGTGGTGACCGCGTCGATGAGGGCCTGGAGCTCGGAGGGTGGGTCCGTGTCGGTCCAGGCTTGCCACCATCGGTTGGGGGTGACCGGCTGGGGTGAGCCAGGAACGGATGGATCGTAAGGCCCTGGGTCAGCAAGGCTGTTGGTGCTGGTGGGATGGGGCCGGTCCCCTTCTTTGGCCCCTCGTCGGGGCACGAGTCCGGCGCGGTGGCATCCAGGGGGCCGGGTGGGGCGAACCATTGGTCCCAGCAGAAGGAGAAGGCGCAGTTGACCAGGGTCTGGTGGCGGCGGATGGCACGGGCGGAGCGGACTTGGAAGTCGGCCCAGCCGAGTTCGTCCTTGACCTGTTTGTAGCTCTGCTCGATCCAGGGCCGCAGTCCGTAGAGCCGGACGATCTCGGCGAGGTCGGCCGGCGGGTGCGGGCCGGTGGCGGCGTGGGGTGCGCCGGGGTGGGGCAGGTTGGTGGCCAGATACCAGGTGGCCTTCTCTGACAGTTGGGCCGGGTTGGTGGTGGCCACGACCAGGCGGCAGGGTGAGTCGGGGCCGTAGCCGCCCAAGCGGGCATCGTCGGCCCACCAGGTCTCGGTGTGCCCGTCGCGGAAGTGACGCTCCACGGATGTCCAGTCGCCTGGACGCTTGGCATCGTGCCAGGTCAGGGCGTGTGCGGCCTCGATGGGGGTGTGCGGCTGGCCGGCCGGGGCCCAGATGCCGTTGCGCGGCTTGAGCGCGACCACGTAGGCAAGCCGGCCCCGTGCAGTGCGAGATACCAGGTGTCACTGACCGAGTAGGCACAGTCGGCGACCACCGCCCGGTAGCCGAAGCCCGCCTCCTTCCCTCGGACCGCGAGAGCAGCGGACAGTTGAGGTTTCGTGCGGAAGGCCGGATCGGACCGGCCGCGGGCGAAGTTGTGGGCGGGAGTGTAGGGAGTCGCGTGCAGCGGGTAGTACACGCGGCCGTCGGGCCACACCGTGGTCACCGTGACGATGCCGTTGTCCGTCTTGCCCAACCGGCCCAGCCACTGCCGACCCACGTTGGCGGTGGCCGTGCCGTCCTTGCGGGCCCCGGAATCGTCGATCACGATGACCCCGCCGTCGTGCGGAGCTGTCGCCGACTGCTCGTGCAGGAGTTCGAGCCTCCGGTCGTTGATCTGGTCCATCTCCCAGGGCGACTCGGACAGGAAGAACTGCAGCCGCTGCACCCCCGGCATGCCCGCGCCGGTCATCGGCTCCGCTCCTGCCAGGCAGGTGATCGTCTTGTTCCGCTCCCGCGGCGCCAGCAGCCCAGTCAGATACTCACGAAACCCCCGCCGCTGTGCCAGGCTGAAGAAGAGGTCATCGAACCGGGCCGCGTACTCCTCCCACGGTCCCGGCGCGGGCGGACACGGACGGCGAACAGTCATCTTCAGTCCCCAGCAAGGCAGTTGACTCCTACCACCGGACTACGACCAACCCGCCTCGCCGTCAACCCACGCCACCGCCGGATTTAACGAACTACCGTTACTGAGATTCCAGGCGTGATGTCGCACACCGCGTCCGCTTGAACTGCGCCGATCGTCGGGCTCAGAGTGACATCACGCAAAGATCATCAGTAGCCGCCAGAACTGGAATCCAGGACCTGGGGCAGGTCAAGATGTCACTCGATCGTGCGGCAGACCCTCAGTCATCGCAGGTGCTACCCGAGCACTACCTTCGCCCCGTCCAGACGATCGCGGAGGTGAGCTACGGCCTTTTGCGGTTCGCCGCGCCGCACCAGGCGTTCAGCGAGTGCGATGGCACCGGCCACCGTTCCGGAGCGAAGGAGTTCCTCGTCGGATCTGGCGAACTCGGCCGACTCCGCTTCAGCATCCACGACACAGCCGCTCAACTTCATGATCTCGGCCCTCATGAACGCCTGCTCATGGTGGTCGCCACCGTGGCGGCTGAAGTAGTCGTCGATCCAAGTGAGGGCGTCGTCAGCCCGCCCGACATCGACCAGGATGCGGCAGCGCAGGTGGATGAGCCAGTCGCAGTCGCCGCCGACTGTCTCCGCGGCCGTGCGCAGCACTTCGACCGCCTCGTCGTGGTGGCCGTGACGTGCAAGGAGTTCGGCGAGGCCGAAGGCCGCATGAGGATTCCCGGTCCCTGCTGACTGCCCGAGCAGGGCAACCGCTTCCGGAATCCGGTCCTGTTCTTCCAGCAACTGGGCCAGGGCGGCCAGGGCGTATTCCTCGCCACCGTCAGCCGGGAACGCGCGCAACTGCGCCTCACGTCCGTGGCGGCCCAGGAGACTGGCGAGCTGCTCGGCGTGGTCTGCGTAAACGACACCGTCGATACAGACGTGCCTGCCCAGCAGGTGGATTGCCTCGTCGATCTGGCCTTGGAGTTCCAGGAACCTGGCATGCAGAGGGATTGTGTCTGCGGCGTCCGGGTTCCAGGACTCGAACGGGTCTGTCGGGCCGGTCCCGATATCGGGGAGCAGTGCAGCAATTTCGGCGTCGCGGCCGTGGCCCGCAGCGAGCTCCACCAGTTCCTCGGCGAGCAGGAGGTCTGCGGCCCGCGGGCCGAGCAGGGCGACGACCTGGTCGAGGCGGTCCTGCCGAGCCAGCAGACGTGCCAGGTCGCGCTGGGCGTACCGGTGCCCCGTGGCGGCGAGCGGACGCAGCAGCACGATGGCCTCGTCGTGCCGCTCCCACTTGGTGAGCAGCCCGGCGACGGTGTCGACGGCAGGCCACCAGCCGGTGACCGCGAACGGCTCCAGCAATGCCAGCGCCGTCGCCTGTCCGTCCGGGCCGGACTCGGAAGCGGTCTCGGCGAGCCGGCGGACGCAGAACCAGTCACCGTGGGTGGCCGCCTGGCGCAGGACGTCATGATGGCCATGCTCGTGAAGGAGCGCGGCGACGGTGGGCGGTATCCAGCCGTCGTACGTGCGATGGCGGTGCTCAAGGTCGACTCTGTCCATGGTCGCGAACCCTAGCTTGCGCCCCAGACACGAGCGGCGTCTGCAGGAGCCCCGTACGGGGCATTTGGTGAGCACCGCCGACGAGACGGACACATCACGATCGGGATGCGTGGGCCCGCTTGACGACCCCGTGGAGTTGGCGGCCAGGCTGTCCTACCTGATTCCATACCTGTGATCGGCTGACGCGCTGACGGGCCTTGCCCCAAGGCCGGGTAGTTAGCATTTTCGCAGGTCACGCAAGTGGGCCTGGAGACCATGGTGTTGCGGCGTAGAGGCCGGGGCCGAGTTTGTGGATGAGGCCGCTGACAGCCCACCGATTCAGTTGTCTGTGCATGGTCTCCAGAGTGACATCGCCGAAGTGGGCGGCGATGTCACGGGGCTGCCAAAGGCGCGTGGGGTCTTCCTGGAGCAGGGCCAGGATGCGGTGTCGGCGCCGCGCGGCTGGGGCGGCGTGCCGGTCGTCCCGGGATGCCGAGGGAAGTGCGGGTGAGTGATCCAGGGGTTCGAGGACAGTGACGTTGAGGTGGGTGACGGTGCGGCTGGTGTCGGGGCGGCCGTCTTCGCGTCGCTCGCTGTAGCGGGACATCGGTGACTTGACCTTGCGGGTGCTGACCCGTTGCCGACGGGGCGGGAGCAGGCCGGTCAGGATCCGACGGCCGATCGTCCCGAGGAGAGTGTCCCGATCGGTGTCCGTGGTGACGATGCCGGTGGCCTGGATCACCTGGTCGCGGGCGGTGTGGAGCGTGATGCTGAAACAGCAGCGGTCCGGGTCGGTGTCGGGGAGGAACTCGGCGGCCTCGACCATCACGGTGCGTAGGGCCTGGTAGAGGGTGAGCAGTGACCACATCTCCTGCTCGATGCCTGCCGGGTCGCCCGAGCGGAGGTTGCGGCCGTTCATGATCGTGTGGCGGAGCGCGTAGTACGCCGATTCGTGTTCCCACCGCTGGTGATAGAGACCCACCAGCGCGGTGGTGGGGTAATGGCGGGCGTCGGTCAGGGTGGTGACCAGTCGGTAGGACCCGGTGAAGGACGCGTCGTCCGCGCAGGTCACGGCGATCTGTGCGTCGATGATCTGGACTTTCACGGTGCCGATCACCGACAGGTAGGAGCCGTCGGCGAGGCGGGTGAGGACCGGCGTGCGCCGGTTGCTGCGGAGCCGGCCCAGGACCTGGGCGCCGGTGTCGGTGACCCCCGCGAGGAAGGCGTTGCTGTCGAATCCTTTGTCCCACAGCACTAGCATGTCCGGCCGCAGCAGATGCAGCAGCCGGCGGGCGTAGCTTGTCTCGCCCTCGGCGGTGGGGCCGAACACCGCGCCGACCAGGGCCCGGGTGCCGGTCTCGACCAGCGTCATCAACTCCAGCGTCGGATAGCCATGATGCGAAGTCCTGCCCAGCCAGGCACGGTTCCGTTCGGAATCTGGAACCCTCAGCGAACTGCACCCGTCGAACGACACCGTCCGGTACGAACCGAAACGCACACCTGGCGTCGTCGGACGGGCCAGCAACCCGGCCCGCACCTCGAACAACGCCCGCACCGACGCGCTGCCGATCCGCCGGCGCAGGTCACGCAACGCCTTCGCCGACGGACAGACCCCCCTAGAGATCACCAACAGCATCCGGAAAGCGAGCCAGAACCCCTAGAAGTGAACAGAGCCACGAGCGAGACTGCCGTCGCGGCCGAGCCTTCTGCGAAGCCCGGCGAGGTGAGCGGCCCGGCTTCGAGATCCCTCGGGCTCCTTCGATGTCCCGCCGGATCGTCCCCGCTGAGGTCCGCTTGCCGGGGTACCCACCCCGGCATGACTGTCTATGGACTACACGCCTCGCACGAACAGGCCCCGCCCGCGGACCTGCTCGACGCCGTGGTGCAAGCAGAGCGTGCGGGATTCACCGCCGCCATGTGCTCGGACCACTTCTCGCCCTGGAGCGTCCGCCAGGGCGAGTCGGGATTCGCCTGGTCCTGGCTCGGCGCCGCGCTTCAGGCCACCGACCAGATGCCGTTCGGCGTGGTGAACGCGCCGGGGCAGCGCTACCACCCCGCGATCATCGCCCAGGCGATCGCCAGCCTCGCGTCCATGTACCCGGGCAGGTTCTGGACCGCACTCGGCAGCGGAGAGGCTTCCAACGAGCACATCACAGGAGCCCGTTGGCCACGCAAGGACCAACGCAACGCACGCCTGCGGGAATGCGTCGACATCATCCGCGCACTGCTGGCAGGAGAAGAAGTCAGCCACGACGGACTGGTGACCGTGGACCGGGCCCGGCTGTGGACGCTGCCGCCCAGTGTGCCGCCGCTCATCGGAGCCGCTTGCAGCACCGCAACCGCCGCCTGGTGCGCCCAGTGGGCGGACGGCCTCATCACGGTCAACGCCCCGCGGGAACGGCTGCGCGAGATCGCCGACGCCTACCGCGACGCAGGCGGGCGCGGGCCCCTGCACCTCCAGGTGCACCTGAGCTGGGCGCCCGACGAGGATCAGGCCCTGGCGCTGGCGTACGACCAGTGGCGTACCAACGTGCATGCACCCCCGGCCAGTTGGGACCTCGACTCCGCGGAGCTCTTCGACCTCGTCAGCGAGCACGTCACGCCCGAGCAGGTGGCGGGCACGGTCAACGTCTCCTCCGACCTCGGCCGGCACACCGCCTGGCTCCAGGAGTACGCCGACCTCGGATTCGACGCGGTGATGCTCCACCACGTCGGCCGCGAACAAGCCTCGTTCATCGACACGTTCGGTGCCGAGGTCCTGCCCCGGCTGGACCTCACCCGCCCGCTTGCCGCCACGGCGAAGGAGTACCGATGCGTCTGACCCGCACGTCCGACCTGTGGTGGAAGAACGCGGTGGTGTACTGCCTCGACGTAGAGACGTACCAGGACGGCAACGGCGACGGGATCGGCGACTTCGCGGGCCTCACGCAGCGCATCGACCATCTGGTGCGCCTCGGAGTGACGTGCGTGTGGCTGATGCCCTTCTATCCGACGAGGGAGCGCGACGACGGATACGACATCACCGACTTCTACGGTGTCGACCCCCGCCTGGGCACGCTCGGCGACTTCACCGAGTTCGTCCGTACGGCCAAGGACCGCGGCATCCGCGTGATCGCCGACCTCGTGGTCAACCACACCTCCGAGGACCATCCCTGGTTCCAGGACGCCCGCTCCGGCAGGGACTCGGTCCACCGCGACTGGTACGTCTGGCAGGACGAGCCGCCCAAGGACGGCCCCGAGGGTGTGGTCTTCCCCGACGCCGAGGACAGCCTGTGGGAGTACGACGAGGGCAGCGGCCAGTACTACCTGCACCGCTTTTACAAGCAGCAGCCCGACCTCAACGTCGCCAACCCCGACGTACGGGACGAGATAGCCCGCGTCATGGGTTTCTGGACTCAGCTCGGGCTGTCGGGGTTCCGCGTCGACGCCGTGCCCTTCCTGCTGGAGACGGACGGGCAGGACGACGCCGAGGCGCTACCGGACCCGCACGAGTACCTCGCGGACCTGCGCGCCTTCCTGGGCCGCCGCAACGGTGAGTCGGTGCTGCTCGGCGAGGTGAACCTGCCCTACGGCGACCTCGCCCGGTTCTTCGGCGACCCCGACTCGGACCGTGGCGACGAACTCACCATGTGCTTCGACTTCGTCGGCATGCAGCAGATGTACCTGTCGATGGCACGTGAGGAGGCGGGGCCGCTGGCTGCCGCACTGAGCGACCGCCCGGCTGCCCCGCGCGACGCCCACTGGGCCACGTTCGTCCGCAACCACGACGAACTCACGCTCGACAAGCTGAGCGACGACGAACGCGCCGAGGTCTTCGCGGCCTTCGGCCCGGACAAGGACATGCAGCTGTACGACCGGGGACTGCGCCGCAGGCTGCCTCCCATGGTGAACGGTGACCGCCGCCGCGTCGAACTCGCCTACAGCCTGCTGTTCACCCTGCCGGGCACCCCCGTCCTCTTCTACGGAGAGGAGATCGGCATGGGCGAGAACCTGGCCGCCGAGGGCCGTCAGGCCGTACGCACCCCCATGCAGTGGACCCCGCAGGAGGGCGCCGGCTACTCCACCGCCGATCCGGACACCTTCCCGAACCCGCTGGCGGACGGCGCGTTCGCACCCCGGAAGGTGAACGTGTACGAGCAGAGCCGCGACCCCGGCTCGCTCCTGAGCCGCATACGGCTGTTCGTCGAGCGCTACCGAGAGGCTCCCGAGCTGGCCTGGGGCGAGTACCGCCTCGTTGAGACGGGAGAGCGCGCCGTGCTCGCCCACCTCAGCTGCACCACCGAGGGGAGGGTCCTGGCGCTGCACAACTTCGCGGGCCGCCCCCTCACCGTACGGCTGCGGCTCCCGGAGACCGGGCCGGGTAGCCGGCTGACCGACCTCCTCGACGAGGACCATGCCGGTCTCGAGGTGTCAGACGACGGTCTGCTCCGCGTCGAACTGCCCGCCTACGGCTACCGGTGGTTGCGCGCCGGTACCCCGGCTGACGATCCGGAAAGGGTGGCTTCCGGCTGAGAAGCCTTCGCTTCCACCTCGGGCCACCCGACCAATGTCCTGTCTGCGCCACCCGGCCGGTGCCCCCCTCCGGCAAGGAAGGCAGCATCAGCATGACATCGGCAGCGGCACAGGAGACGGCGGATCAGGATGTGTTCGGCGGGGTCGACTCTCATGCCGACACCGTCCACGTCGCGGTGATCAGTGACAACGGCGGTCACCTCGCGGACGCCGAGTTCGCCACCGCCGCCGCCGGATACGCTGCGGCCCTGGCCTTCCTGAACGCACACAGCCACGTGATCGCGATCGGCGTGGAAGGCACCTCCTCCTACGGAGCCGGTTTCACCCGCACCGCGATCTCGCACGGGCCGCACGTCCTCGAGGTCAACCGGCCCGACCGGGCCGAACGTCGCCGCATCAGCACCGTCGGCCGCAGGGACGTCGTCAACTGTTCGTATGGTGAACACGGCCTCGTCAATGACTCGGGCCGATCCATGGCTTCATGCCTTCGAGGAGGAACTTCGTGACCATTCCCCAGACTGACCGTCTCGCTGTCGTCCCCGTCCCGGACGACGCCCCGGCGGGCGGCTCCGCACGCCGCGACGGCTCCGGGGACCCAGGGGACGCCGGCGGCGTCCTCACCGTGCTCGACCTGGGGGGCACAACGCTGCGCACGGGCGGCTACGACCC
This sequence comes from Streptomyces sp. NPDC002698, assembly GCF_042888945.1. Lineage (NCBI taxonomy): Bacteria > Bacillati > Actinomycetota > Actinomycetes > Kitasatosporales > Streptomycetaceae > Streptomyces > Streptomyces sp. NPDC002698. The sequence continues at coordinate 18,285 of NZ_JBIAQM010000049.1, read as the reverse complement.
GGCCACGGCGGCCGTCAACAGCGTGCGCCGGGTGCCGGTCGAGGGCATGGCCCGCCATCCGCAGGACCCCGTGGCCGTGCTGCAACGCCGCATCGTGGACCAGATCGTCGACGAGGTCGGCCGGCACACCGGCGGTGCGGCGCCCCGCGCTGTCGGTGTGGCCTTCGCCGGACCGATCTCGGCCGACGGTCTCGTCCTGGCGGCTCCCACGGTGTGGGGGCAGCGCGGCGAGCCGCTGCCGCTCGGGCAGCTTTTAACGGAGCGGATCGGCGCGCCGGTCGTGGTCGTCAACGACCTGACCGCCGCCGCCTGGCGCTACGCGGCGACCGAGACCGAGCCGTTCTGCCTGCTGACCGTCAGTTCCGGCATCGGCAACAAGGTCTTCCGCGGCGGCGAGGTACTGCTGAACGCCGACGGGCACGGGGGCGAGCTCGGGCACTGGGTGTGCGACCCCTCCCCGGAGGCGCCGCTGTGCGACTGCGGTGCACGCGGACACCTCGCCGCCATCGCCTCCGGACGGGGTGTGCTCGCCGCGGTCCGCCGGGTGGCGGACGCCGATCCGGCCGGCTTCGCCCGGTCCCTGCTCGCCGCGCGGTGCGGGGGCCGTGCCGCCGACATCGACAACCCGGCGATAGCGGCCGCAGTGCGGGAGGGCGACGCGTTCACCACAGAGGTACTGCGCGGCACGCTCACCCGCCTCGCGCAGGCTATAGGCGCCGTCTTCACCTCTATCGGAGTGTGCCGGTACATCGTGATAGGCGGGTTCGCCCTGGCCGTCGGAGAACGCTACCGGGAGCTGCTGGTGGACGAACTCGTGCGCCTGGGCTGCTTCGGTCTCGACGGGGACGCGGTGAACGCCCTGGTGTCGCTGGGCAGACCGGACGACGAGCACGGCCTGATCGGCGTCGGCAGGCTGCTGACCGACCGGATGTCCCTGGCCTCGCACACGGGGGCCCGATGAGCACCGGGCACGCTACGAGCACCGGGGGCACGCCCGCCGTCGACAGCGGCTTCGTCAGTGTGGGCCTCGCGCGGCGGCCGGCCACAGCAGGTGGGACGTCACCGTCGCCTCGCGCGACGCAGGGCGCCACATCTGAGGGACGTGAACGGCCGCGGTGGCACGCGCTGGACGCCACCGCGCCCAAGGCTTGCGCCCGGCTCGTGGACCGAGTGAGGCCGCGACGCATCGTCCTCGTGCGTGGCCGAAGGGTCTGATGCAGGTTCGGGTGACAGGTGTGGTCACGCGGCCTGGAGGGCCGACGTGGTCATGACGGTCTCGAATTCGATGGGGGTCAGCCGGCCGAGTGCGGCTTGTCTGCGGCGTCGGTGGTAGGTCCGCTCGATCCAGGTCACGATCGCGATCCGGAGTTCTTCGCGGGTGGCCCAGACACGGCGGTCGAGGACGTTCTTCTGCAGCAGGCTGAAGAAGGACTCCATGGCCGCGTTGTCGCCGGCAGCTCCGACCCTCCCTATCGATCCGGCCATCCGGTGGTGGTCGAGGGCCCGGACGAACTTCCGGGAGCGGAACTGCGATCCGCGGTCGCTGTGCAGGATGCAGCCGTCGACGTCTTCACGCCGGGCCACGGCGTTGTCCAGGGCGGTCACGGCCAGGCGGGATTTCATCCGCTCGTCGATGGAGTAGCCCACGATCCTGTTGCTGAAGACGTCCTTGATCGCGCAGAGATAGAGCTTGCCTTCGCCGGTGGCGTGTTCGGTGATGTCGGCGAGCCACAGCCGGTTCGCACAGGTCGCGGTGAAGTCACGGCGGACGAGGTCGTCGTGCACCGGCGGGCCGGCCTTCGTGCCCTTGCCGCGCTTCTTGCCAAACACGCTCCACCAGTTGTTGTCCCGGCAGATCCGCCACGCGGTCCGGTCGGCCATCGGAGCCCCGGCCCCGCGCGCTTCGTCGGCCAGGAAGCGGTAGCCGAATTCCGGGTCGTCACGGTGCGCGTCGAACAGTGCGTTCGCGCGATACGCCTCCTCCAGCACCGCGTCGGCCACCGGCTTGCCCAGCCAGCGGTAGTAGGGCTGTCTGGCGAGCTTCAGCACCCGGCACGTCACCGTGACCGGCACCCCGTCCACGGCCAGCTCCTTCACGAGCGGGTAGACCCTTTTCCCGGCAGATGGGCCTGCGACAGATAGGCCGCAGCCCGGCGCAAAACCTCGTTCTCCTGCTCCAGCAGCTTGATCCGCCGACGCGCTTCCCGCAGTTCCGCGCTCTCCTGGCTGGTCGTTCCGGGCTTGGTCCCGTCGTCGATGTCCGCCCGGCGCATCCACTTCCACAACGTCATCGGATGGACTCCGAAGTCGGTGGCCACCTGCTCGACCGTCACCCCCGGCCCGCGGTTCCTCGCGACCCGCACGACGTCCTGACGGAACTCCTCCGGATAGGGCTTGGGCACAGCAACATCCTTCCCACCCGCCCCGCAGGGCAAGCCAGTTCAGATGACCTGCCCCACGGTTTGGGTTCCAGTTGCGGTGGCTAACTGACGGCGGGGATGGTGTCTTGTTCGGAGAGTAGTTCGTACTCGATCGGGGTGCGGTAGCCCGGTGCTGAGTGGCGCCGCTGTCGGTTGTGGAAGGTCTCGATGTACTCGAAGATCGCGTTCGCCAACTCGACCCGGGTCTTCCACCGCCTGCGATTTAACAGCTCGATCTGCATCGAGGACCAGAACGACTCCATCATCGCGTTGTCCAGGCCGTCCCCGACGGTGCCGAACGACGGCAGGAGTCCGGCGGAGCGGATCCTTTCCCCGAAGACCCAGGAGGTGAACTGGGCGCCGTGATCGGCGTGAACTATCCCGCCCGGTTCGGGGCGCTGGTTGCGGAGGGCCATGTCCAATGCGTTGACCACGAGGGTGGAGTCCTGTCTGGAGTCGATGGACCAGCCCACGATCTTGCGGCTGAACGCGTCCAGGACCGCGGCGCAGTACACCCACCCTTCCCTGGTGCGGTGTTGCGTGATGTCGGTGACCCACAGCTCGTTGGGACGCAGACGATGGAACTTCCGGTTGACCAGGTCATCGGCGGTGACGACACCCCGCAGGCGCTTGATCCGCACCGGGCCGGGCAGGCCGTGGATCCCGGCCTGTGTCATCAGCACCGACACGGTCCTGGAGCACACCCGGATGCCTATGCCCAGGGTGAGCTCGGCGTGGACGCGGCGGTAACCGTAGGTGCCGCGTGAGGCGACGTGGGCCTCCCGGATCAGTCCGGTCAGCCACTCCCGCCGCAGCTGCCGCGGTGTGGTCGGGGTGCGCCTGTGTTTGTAGTAGTTCTGCCGGGCGACCCCGAGGATCCGGCAGCATCGGTCGACCGGTGCCCCGGCATCGACGAGTCGGTCGATCACCGGGTAGAGCCTTTTGGGGCCGGCTTGTCCTCGCCGAGGAACTTGGCGGCCCTGCGGACGATCTCGAGCTCGGTTTCCAGCTCGTGGATCCGTCGCCGCGCTGCACGCAGCTCTGCGGACTCCTCCGAGACCCTGCCGGGGCGCCGGCTGTTGTCGATGTCGTCCTGGCGCAACCACTTCGACAACGTGACCGGATGGATGCCGAGGTCAACGGCGGTCTGCTTCTGTTCTTTTCCTGCCCGCACCAACGCGATGGCGCGGGCGCGGAACTCAGCGGGGTAGGCGCGGGGCATGTCCGGCAGCCTTTCGTGAAGGCCGTCAGTTAGCCACCAGAACTGGAACCTGAGAGGTGGGGCAGGTCAAGATGTCACCCGATCGTGCGGCAGACCCGGTTCACCATCGCCTGCCTACGACTCTGGCTCCCCTGACTTTGCGGACACGACCTAGCGGTGGCCTGCTCGCACGAAGCCACCACAGGCGCCGGGAAGTTCCGCGCGGACACGCCGGCCAGGAAGGTGCCCAAGAGGGCCTGGCAGAAGCTGTCCGCAGGGGTCAAAGCCAAGGGCCACCGCTTCTACGACTGGGCCGTCATCGACCTCACCGACCCCCGGCCCGGGAGCCGACAGTTGCTGATCCGCCGCAACCGCAGCACCGGCGAACTCGCCTACTACCGCTGCTACTCGCCTGCACCGGTGCCGCTGACCACCCTGGTGCGCGTCGCTGGATCAAGGTGGCGGGTGGAGGAGTTCTTCCAGTCCGGCAAGGGCCTGGCCGCCCTGGACGAGCACCAGGTTCGCCGCTACCCGTCCTGGTCCCGCTGGGTCACCCTGGCCATGCTCGCGCACGCCTTCCTCGCCGTCGTCCGCGCGGACGAACGCGACCGCCACCCCCGCACCCGACGAGCTGATACCGCTCACCTGCAACGAGATCCAACGGCTGTTCATCACGCTCGTCGTCCAACCCCTCTCCGCGACGCCGTCCACCGGCTCGGCTGGTCCGTCTGGCGACGCCGCCACCAGGCCCGATCCCAGGCCAGCCACTACCGACGACAAGCCACTCAGGCATGAAGATCACGAACTACGGCTGGAGTACTAGCTGAGACACCAGGGCACACGTAACGGGGCAGTAGCTTTCAGATTTACGCGGCTGTTTCGGCTTCCTTGGCCTCACCGAGTGCCCGGCAGAGGGAGGTGACAGCCGAGGACGTGTCTCTGTTCTTGTCGATCTTGACGTGAGCTTCTTCGCGATCTCCGCCGCGAACGTCCATCCCGACAAGTCGGCATCCACGCGGGTGTCCTCTGTAGTTCCCCGGTCTACAGCTGTCACTGGCCGGGGGCGTCCTTGCTCCGCCGGTTCCAGTCCTACAGGGCCACGCTGGCTACCAGCCGGGTGCGCCGCTCCTGCAGACCCTTCATCGCGTAGTCACCGAGGTTCTCGTCGACGCCGTAGATCGTCCCCGCCTCGGCTTCGATTTCCTCCTCCAGGAGGTCCAGGGCCTCCTGGAAGTCGCCGTTCAGCTCCAGCACCGTGACCAGGGCCATGCGTATGGACCGCGTCTCGTCCCTCCGCTCCCAGCCGAAGGCCTGGGACTCGGCATACAGGACTCGCAGCAGACGTACCCCCCTCGGCCGCTTCGCCGTTCTCGGCGAGGAACCGGGCCAGGCTCGCCCGGCAGCGGTGGGTGTCGGCGTGGTCGGGGCCCAGCACCCTGGCGGAGTCGTCCGCTACCGCCCGCGCCTCGGCGACGGCGCCGTCCAGATCACCGACCCTGCGGCGGCGCCAGGCGAGTGACCATCGACACCTCAGGGTGTCGGGGACGTCGGCCCCGAACTCCGCGGTCCGTTCGGCCACTTCCGCCTCGGCCAGCCGCAGGATCTCGGGGTGCCGCCCTTCGTGGAGGAGCCAGGTGAAGACCCTCGAGCGGGCGGCGAGGGTGTCGGGGTGCCAGCGGCCCAACTCCCGGGTGAGATACGCGACGTCCTCGTGCACGTCCGGTCAGGGCCGGGCCTTCGGCCGCCCCCAGTGCCGGAAACGGCGCCTGACCCGCCAGGTGCGGACAGTGCGCCGCGGCGGGCGCTGCTTCTCAGACGTGCCCCGGTCGCTCCGGCTCTCGCGCATCTCCGTCATCAGAACCCGCCTCCGTGGTCCACCCACGTCTCCTCGTCCCTGGCCCGGTCGTACGCGCTGCGCCAGGTCCGGCTGCGCTCCAGCAGGTCACGCTCCTCTGTGCTGAGGGCCCGCTCGGCCGGGTGCGCCGGGAGACGGCGGCAGTACGCCGCGAACCGGTCACGACGCCTCGGCCAGCAGCGTCCCACAAGCCAGACCAGTGGCACCCCCATCAATGCCCACAGCACCAGACAGCACCAATCGCGCTCGGCCTGTTCCAGCAGACCCTCAGCTTCCAGGCCGCCGGAACGGTTTGAGCCGCACCCCCTCCAGGCTGTCGGCGATCAGCTGGTCCAACCGCCGCTCGCGAGTCTCATCCCGCTTGGCACTGGTGACATGGTGGATGGCCTGCTTGCGATAGGAAGGCGCCTGCCCGCTGAACCACTCCCACGCCCGCGGTTCTGCCTGGAAGCGAGCCAGCTGCGCCGCCTCGAACTCCAAGTCCGACTTCTCCTCGCGGTCCCGGTCACGGGCTTCGAACACAGCGGTGCCGGCCGGCCGCATGAGCCCCTGCGCGGTCAGCTCCTCGATCTTGCGGAGGTTGACCAGGCTCCAGTTGCTGCGCGGCCTGCGCGGGGTGAACCGGATCGTCCAGGAGAAGTCGTCGATCGGGCTCTGCCGGCCGTCGATCCAGCCGTAGCACAGGGCCTGGTCGACCGCCTCCGACCAGCTCAGCGTGGGCTTGCCCGTTCCCTTCCTCCACATACCCACCCGGCATTCGGAGGCAGTCGCGTGGTGCTCCTCTAGCCACTCCCGGAACTCCTCAGGACTTGAGAAGAAGATTGACTCCATGCGCGGTGCCCCCGTCGGTCGTCTTGTCGGTTCCATTGAACCTGGCGGGTACGACAATCCGAGAGTTTCAGCGCGCCGCCCGGGATCTGCACCGGGGTGTCATCACCATGACGGGCAGGCAACCACAGGAGCCGAGCGGGGACGGATCGGCCGCAGGCCCCTCGTTCGAGGGAGGGGAAGAGGCGCGGGCCTCGCCAACGCGAGTGGACAGCCCAGCTCAAAGTGCGCTGACGTTATCTTCCTCGTCCTCCGGGATCGGCGCGTTCGGATCGCGAGACGGGCTGTTGATCAACTCCGTCGAATTGTTCTTCGACGCCGCCTCGACACGCATCGTCTCCTCGGCCAGAGCCCGGGCCGCCGGCCCGCCTACCGCTCACGCACCCACGACCGGTACTGCTCGGCCGTCCGACCCGACGCGTACGCCGGCATCGCGCTCCCCGACAGCTCCACCGCTTGGCGCGCAGCACGCCGTCACTGTCAGGCAGAGCGACGTGGAACAGCGGGTGGCGTTCGTCGAGGCCCAGGGGCAGGGCGCAGGCCGCCCTCGCGCCCGCCACCAAAGTGGTGAGCCGTTGGTGGTCGGTCTCGTCGACAGTCACGTGGCGGATCGTTCCGTTCGATTCCTCCCAGCTGCGTAGGCCATGCCGGCGCGGTCGTCTACGGCAGACCCGCACCCGCGATCGTCTGGGTGCCCAGCACGGAGCGGAACCGCTCCGAAAAGAGATGCCACTTCCGAAGGGGCAGCGTGTACTCGTAAGACCAGTACAACCTCTGTGAAAGGAGTTGCCATGGGTACGCAGAGCAACGAGGAGCGCAGTCAAGCGGCAGAGCCCGAAAGCGAGAAGGGCATCCGCTGGGGCGGACGCCCTCTCAACGCCGCAGCCTGACGAAAACGCTCTGCAGGGTCAGACCACCAGCGCCGCGTGCAGCGCACTGAAGGTCTCACGAAGCTCCAACGTGGCGATCGGATCGATCTCCATCTGCAAATGGCACACGTCGTCGTCGCCGTTCGGAGTCAGGCGCACGAAAAAGGCGAAACCGTTCCCCACAGGCTCCGCCTTCAACGTCAGCGGATTGTTCCGACCGGGAGTGACCGCCACCGAAAAGCGTCCAGCCGACGGCACGCGCAAGTGAGAGAGCATGCGGGCCACGAAGTCCACGACCTCCGCAGCGCTGAGATCCGCAGTGAAGTCAGCCGTCAAGCAGGACGACCAATCTGCGGTGATCTGCCAACTGTCCGCACGGGGCCGAGCCAGTTCCAGCCACACATCATCGTTGCCGAGGCGCATCCGCGGCTCTTCCATCGTCGCCCTCCGACATCCACAGTCCGGACTCAAGATCGTATGGGGCGGATCTCCGTCGCCGGAAGTCGTCGCTTGTCATCCACCCACCCACGAACCCGGCGAACCTTCCCGGTCAGAGCACTAGCGATGCCCTCATCGGCGACAGGCCGGTTTTGGAGACCCCCCACCTTTGTCCGGTCGCTCTGCTATCCGTCCTCTGGAATGGCAGTCACACGGCATACGGACGGCACACCGACGCCGTGGCGGTTCCGCCACTGTTGAAGCCATCCGGCCCGCTGCCCGCACAGCGCGCCCGCCCCTGGGCGCTTCCGCGCCGTGCCCGATCCGCAAAGGACTCAACGATGACGACGGACACGGACGCATCCCGTCCTCAGGACCGCAGCCTCCGGGAACTGCGCCTGGTGCTCCTCCTGCTCGCCCTGCTGGTGGGGCTGCTCATCACCACGGCGGCCGTCTACGTGGCCCGTGTGCACCCGGGTCTCGCGCAGCCTCTGGGGGTAGGAGCCGCCGTCATGAGCGCGCTCGCCGCTATCGCTGGTGTCGTCACCCGCGCCATCCGTAGGTGATCGTCTCTGGTTCGACCGGCAGACTGGCGCCGGACGGGCCGCGGGTGCTGGACTTCGGCATCGTCCACGCCCCGGACGGCACCTCGGTCACCCGGACCGGCGCTGCGCCGCACCCCTGCGCATCGACGGAAGCCGCGGCGACTGGAGCGACACTGAGACGCTCTGACTGGCCGGCGACCTGCGCGACGACGACTTTGAGGACCGCTTCATCGACGACATCATCGGCGAAGGCACCGACGGCTGGGCGTTCAGCCGCGACTCCTACGCTGTTGAGCTCAGGTGACCTGCCCCGGGGCAGCCGACGCGGGACGGCTCCCGGTCCCGGAGCAGTGCGGCGATGGCGGCCGGCACCGCGATGAGTACCCAGTTGATCACCGCCATGACCACGGCCGTCCCTGTGTCCCGGATGCGACCGGATCAGCCGGAGTTGTAGTCCTATCGTCGGCAGGGGGCGGTCAAGGCAGACGTGGAGGTGGCGATGAGGGTCGTGTTCGTGCATGGGGCGTGCGTGCGGGACGGGTCGTGGTGGTGGCACCGCACCGGCGAGCTGCTGCAGGAGCGAGGGGTGCCGAGCGTGGCCCCGGCGCTGCCGAGCTGTGGCGAGGCGGGCCTGCCCGGCGGCGTCGGCGGTCCGGGGCTGCCCGAGGATGTTGCCGCGGTGCGGCAGGTGCTGCAGGACAGCGACGAGTCGACCATCGTGGTCGCCCACAGCTACGGCGGCATCATCACCGCGGAAGCCGCCGCGGGAATCGGGTCGGTACGCCACCTGCTGCTGGTCTCCAGCTACCTGCCCGAGGTGGGGCAGAGCCTGTCGGAGTTCGGGGACGGCGGCCCCGCCCCGTTTCTCGACGTCGACCCCGACGCCGGCACATTCGGGGTCCGCCCCGAGCTGCTCGTGGATACATTCCTGCAGGACTGCGACCCCGAGGTCCAGGCGCAGGCGGCGGACCACCTCACCCGGCAGAGCGTGCAGGTGACCGGGCAGCCGGTCGGGGCGGCCGCATGGCAGCAGTTGCCCTCGACGTACCTCATCTGCGCCCAGGACCGGGGCACCCCGCCGCGGCTGCAGCGCGAGTTCGCCCGCCGGGCCAACAGCGTCGTCGAACTCGACGCCGGCCACCACCCGTTCCTGTCCCAGCCCGTCGCGGTCAGGGACCTGCTGCTGAGCCTGTGACCGCAGCCGCGGACGAGCCGGTCCGGCGATCCGAAGGCCAGGAGACCGTCGTGGGTGCCGATGCTGTCGAGGGCCTACCTGGCCTACAACGGGCAGGACGTCGACGGCCTGCTACTCAGCCGTATCCGCCCGATTTCCGGGCTGAGCGCAGTCGGCTGGGGACGTGCGTGCGGCGCACTCAGGCCTGAGGCTTCGCCCGGGTAGGGTGCCCGCCGGGAGGACCGGCGGGCACGCTACCTGACGCGCGTTCAGGCGTCGTCGTGCCGCCGCGCCGCGTGTCAGTCCACGATCACGACGCCACGGGGCGTGGTCGCGGCCGGTCCCGCGAGGGCGCCGCCGAAGTCAGCCTCGACCTCGGCCTTCTCTGCCGCGTTCGGGTACGGGTTCGTGCAGGCGACGCCCGCGCTGGAACCGGACATCAGACTGGAGCAGGGTCCGGGCTTGCGGTCCGGGAGGCCCAGGATGTGGCCGAGTTCATGGGCGGAGATGCGGACCGTGTTGTAGCCCTGGTCCACCGCCTGCCGGCCGATGTAGACGGTTCCGTTGCCGAGTGACCCGGGCAGGGCCCGGGGCCAGCCGTTGTCGGCCAGGACCCTTATGTTGGCGCGCTGCCCGGCGGTGACCGGCCGTAGTTCGACCGCGTCGACGCTCTCGTTCCAGATCGCCGCGCCGCGGTCGACCGCGGACTTGAACTCCGCGGCACCGCTCGCGTCGTAGGTGACGACGCGTGCGGCCAGGGTGTGGTCCGCGACCGACGACGGGGCGGCCACGGCCTGGCCGCCCAGCAGGGGGAAGGTCACCGCGAGAACCGCGGCGACGGTGGTGGTCAAGGTACGGACGTGCATGGTCGACCTCCTTGTGGGGGAAGGTAGTCGTGCGCATGACATTCGCAGGCTCCCTTCCCGCCGGGGCCGGACCCCAATCCGTCATTCCGGCCGTGCCCGCGCCGGGTGCTCCCCGCCGGTTGGGAGGCGACGATTCAGAAGTGACTGGACCACGACCCACCGGCCCAAGGGAACGGAGAGGGAACGTGCCGTGGTCGCCGGCAACCGGGTAACGCCCTCCGCCTATTCGCGCAAGTGGTCACGAGCCAAGGCCGTATGCGCCCGCCCCATCGTCACGGAGTTCTTCCGTACCCTCCAGGACCCGTCACCCGGCAGGTCCTTCTCTGTCGGGTGATCACCTCAGCGAAGCCGTAACAGCCGGTCGCGGCGGCGGTTGTCCGTGCATGACGCCGCGACGACGCGTGACCTCATGGGCAGTTGCGGCCGCGGTCGTACTCGCCGGCGTGCTGGCGACCTCGGGAGCCGCGGCCGCCTCGTCCTCGCGCTCCCCGGCTGAGGTGGAGTGTGCGACGAAGTACAGGGTGACGGGGCGGGTGGCCGCGGTGCGGCGGCTGGCGTGGAACGACGGCCCGGTCGAAATGCGACGGCGGGCCGCCACGGGTGTCGGGCTTCTGGCGGTTGCGTGCCCGGTCGGCCTTGTCGGGGATGGTGCAACGGATCCCGCTGACAGGCGGCGGCGCCCTCCCGGCCAGGCGAACGTCCGCTCCACCGCCCAACGCCGCGGGACCACCGCGAAGAGGGGCGCTGCCGGAGGCGGTGTCTCTGCCCTCGCCCAGGTCGAGCGGAATCCACTGTCGTGGCGCTGCACGGCCTCCACGGTGATGCCGGCGGCTTCCCGGGCCCAGGCGTGGAAGTCGTCGCCGCGGTAGCACTGGTCCGCCCATACGTGCCGAAGGCGCGGAAAGGCGTCGGCCGCCCGGGAGAGCAGCACCGCGGCGCCGTCGTGGTCTCCGACGCTGGCCGGGCTTACGCAGGTGACCAGGACGGTGCCGCGGGTGTCGACGAGCAGGTGCCGTTTGATGCCGCTGGCCTTCTTGCCGCCGTCGTACCCGTGCAGGCCGCCGCTCTCACTGGCCCGGACGCTCTGGCTGTCCACAACAGCGGCACTGGGGATGGGGGCGCGGCCGAGCTGTGCCCGCTCGCGTTCGCGCAGCGCCGTCAGCATCCGTTCCCACACGCCTTCTTGCTGCTATCGCCGCCAGTAGTGGCAGACCGTCTGCCACGGTGGCAGATCATGCGGCAGCAGTTTCCAGGCACAGTCGGACCGCAGCCGGTACACCAGCGCGCTGAGGATTTCCCGCCGCGTGTGTTTCGCCGGCCGGCCACCGGGCCTGATCGCCGGAACCAGCGGATGGAGGATCTCCCACTCCGGATCGGACAGATCCGTCGAGTAACGGGTACGCAGCCCGCTCACCCAAGCCCCCGAAAGTGCGCCACCGCCCCGCTACCAGGCGACTTGCCCGCTGACAGGCTTTTCAGACGCCCTCTAGCCGCCCGCGTTCCGTTCCGCGATCCGCAGATTGTCGGCGATGTCCACACGCACCGGATGCCCGGCCGGCAGGCCCGTGCTCTGGGCGTGGGCGCGGCGCAGGACTGTGAGGCCGTCGTGGCGGAGGCCTGCGGCGAAGAGGGTCGCGCCGAGAGTGTTGGCGGTGGTGAGGGTGGATTCGTGGGCGGCTCCGAGGCGGCGGGCGCGGCGCTGCCAGGTGTCGTCGAGAACCGCGACGGACGCGGAGACGTCACCCTGGATGGCCAGGGCCCCGCCGAGGTTGTGAGCGCAGTCGAGGGTCGCGGGATCGTCGGGGCCCCAGGCGCGGGCCGCACGGTCGGTGGCCTCACGGGCGATCTGCGCGGACGCAGTCGCCTTGCGCTGCTGGTAGAGGGTGGAGCCGAGCAGGTTGAGCAGGCCGATGGTCTCCCCGTGGTTCGCTCCCAGCTCCGCCTCGCAGTCGGGCAGCAAGCGGCGCAGGAGCACCTCTGCCGCGGCGAAGTCGCCGGTGTCGAACAGGACGCGCGCCGTGCGAAGCTGCCGGCGTAGGCCGGTGCGGTTCGGGCCCTTGCGACGCCACACGACGCCCCCTCGCCCACGGCGTCGTCGCCGTGTCGTTGTCCCGGTGGTGCGGCCAACCACCATATAACCGCCGCACGTTGATCGGGGAGGGCGCGGGCGCGGGCCGCGCCGCGGTGGCACGATGGGGCGGGCACGGCAACGGGAGGACACTCATGATCGAATCCCTGGCGGCGGTCGCGACGGCCGCTTCGACGACGCTCGTCGCCGCGATGGCGACGGACGCCTGGGGCGCCGCGCGCTCCGGGTTGCTGCGGCTGTTCGGGCGGGATGACGCACCCGAACAGGGTGCGCTGGTGGCGCTGTTGGAGAGCGAGGCCGCGCTGGTGTCCGGGGCGGAGGATCCGGAGGCGGCGCGTCGGCAGTTGGCACCGGCGTGGCAGTTGCGGCTCGAGCAGTTCCTTCGCGCGCACCCGGAGGTGGCCGACGACGTGCGTGAGCTGACCCGGCGGCTGCAGGACGAACTGCCCGCCCAGCAGCGCCATTGGGTGCAGCACGTCGAGGCGCGCGACCACGGGCAGGCGTTCGGCGCGCAGGGTGGGAACGTGATCGTCCATCAGGAGCCCGGCGCCGGCCGCGGTGACCACGCGACGTGAGCGAGCAGCACGTCAGCGCGACGGGCGGGTTCGCCTACGGTGTCGTCGGCGCGGACATCCATGTGTTCGGCGACGGCACGCCGTTGTACGTGCTGCGCCGGTGGGCACCGACCCCCGAGGCGGATCCGCAGTGGCTGCGGCAGCAGCCCAGTCGGATGCTCCACGCTCGGTTCGCCGTGGCGCCGTTCACCGGGCGGGAGGACGAGCTGGGAGCGCTGCACGCCTGGTGCGCCGGCGGTCCGCAGCGGGCGGCGCGCTGGCTGCACGCGCCGGGCGGGCAGGGCAAGACCCGGCTGGCCCAGCAGCTGGCCGCCGAGTTGTCCGGGCAGGGCTGGAAGGTGGTCACCGCGGTCGAGGGGCCCGGGACCGTGCTGCCGCCGCCCGGCAGCCAGGACCTGACGCCGGACAGTGCGGCCGGGCTCCTGCTCCTGGTCGACTACGCGGATCGCTGGCCGCTGACCACCCTCACCTGGCTGTTCAGCAACGCCCTGCTGCACCGGCCGGACGTGCGCGCCCGCGTTCTGCTGCTGGCGCGCGGCACCAATCCGTGGCCGGCACTGCGCGGGGCGCTCGCCGGTGAGCAGATCGACGTGTCGGCACAGGCCCTCGGGCCTTTGGACGAGCCGAGCGGCCCGGCGGCCGGGCAGGGCGAGCGGGGGGCGATGTTCCGTGCGGCACGCGCCGCTTTCGCCGAGCGGTACGGGATCGTAGCGCCGGCGGGCGAACCCGACCTCACCGACGACGACTTCAGGCTGGTGCTCGCCGTGCACATGGCCGCCCTGGTCGCCATCGACGCCGCGGCCTCGGGCCGGCGTGCCCCGCCCGATCTGGCGGGGCTCACCCTCTACCTCCTCGACCGCGAGCACCTGGGCTGGGTGCTGCTGCACGACCGGCGGGGCGCGGGACGGATCACCCTGTCCCCCGCGGTCATGAACCGGGTGGTCTTCGCCGCCTCCCTGAGCGGCGCGCAGCCGCAAGAGCAGGGAGCATTGCTGGTGGACGCGCTGGAGGTCGGGCAGCCGACGCCCACCGTGCTGGCGGACCACGGCGTCTGCTATCCGCCGCCCGAGGGCGTGGACGGCACGGTCCTGGAACCGCTCTATCCGGACCGGTTGGCGGAGGACTTCGTCGCGCTGACCGTGCCGGGCCACGCGGCCGACTACCCGGCGCAGGCGTGGGCGGCGGACACCGCGGGCGCCGTGCTGCGGCACGGCTCCGGCCCCGCCCGGGGGGTGTCGACGCTGATCGCGGCGGCGGGCCGCTGGCCGCACCTCGGGCCCGCCTGCCTGTATCCGCTGCTGGCCGCCGATCCCGCCCTCGGCGTGGCCGCCGGGGGCGCTGCCCTCACCGCTCTGGCCGAACTGCCCGACATCACGACGGCGCTCTTGGAGGACGTGGTGGACGCCGTGCCGCATCCGACCCCCGCGAACCTCGTGGTGGGACGGGCCGCCGTCAACGTCCGGCTGTTCGCGTCCCGGATCGCGGCGGCACCGGACCGGCACGAACGCGCCTGGCTGTACGCCGGGCACGGCAACGACCTGCACGAACTGGGGCGCACGGAGGAGGCGCTGCGGGCGGCGCGGCGCGGGGCCGGGCTTTTCCAGGAGCTGGCCGCCGACGATCCGGAGACGTACGAGGAGCACGTCGGCCGCACCCTGACCAACGTCGCCGGTCTGCTGCACCGCACCGGCGAGGTCGACGAAGCGGTGGCGACGCAGCAGCGCGTGGTGGACCTCTTCACCCGTCTCGCCCGGGACGATCTGCGCCGGTACGAACCGTACCGGGCGACCGCGCTGGCCAATGTCAGTGTGCATCTGGAGTCGGCCGGTCGGTGGGAGGAGGCGTACCGGGCCAACCAGGAGGCGGCGAGCGCGTACCGCAGGGCCGCTGTCCACGATCCGGGGCAGCGCAGGGGGTTGGCGATCGTGCTGTCCAACGGGGCGGTCCTCACGTTCCGTCCGCCTGCGGAGGACGTCGCCCTGCGCGAAGCGGTGGAGTTGGGACGGGAGTTGGTGCGCGAGGGGGCGCTGGTCGAGGACACGCCGCTCGTCGCGTCGCTGGAGCGGCTGCGTGAGCACCTGTCCGCGCGCGGCCGGCACGTGGAGGCCGTCGAACCGGCGCGGGAGGTGGCCGAGCTCAACCGGCGCCTCGCCGAGGCCGATCCGCACCGGTACACCTTTGCGTGGACGACGGCGCTGATGAGCCTGCACGGGATCCTGCTCGACGCAGACCGTCCCCGGGAGGCCGTGGAGGTCGGCGAGGAGGCGGTGAAGTGGTTGCGCCGGCTGACCGACCGCGCGCCCGCCACCTACATGTCGTCCCTGGGCGACGCGGTGTCGCGGCAGAACAGCGCGCTGCGGGCGGCGGGCCTGCCGCCGGAGCCGGAGGCCGACGTTCCGCGGCGGGTGCTCGACCCCGACTCCCTGGGCCGGCAGATGCCGGAGGCCCGGATCGCGGTGGACGGGTGGCTTCCGGAGCTGCTGCCCGTGCCGCACGTGTCGGCGGCGGTACTGGAGGACACGGCGAGCGGGCTCGCGCATCGGCGGGACTGGACGGCGTACTGGGAGCTCGTCCGCTCCGCTCCCCTCACCGACGCGGTGCACCTCGTGCGCCGGATCCCGCGGCGCACCGGGGCGCCGGACCATCCGCTGGACGCGGAACTGTTCGGCTGGCTGCGGTCCCTCTCCCCGCGCCGCGCCCGGGCCCTCGTAGACGGGGCGGCTGGCGCGGCCACCCGGACGCTGCCCGAGGACTTCGGGGTGTTCTCCGCGGCGCACAGCGCGTTCGGGCACGGCGGCGAGGTGCTGGCCACCGCGCGCGTGACGGACGACCCGGACGAGCAGTCGCGCGAGGTGATCGAGACCCTTGAGCCGGGGTCCGGCACGCGGACGGTGCTCCACCGCGGCCCTGTGTGCCACAAGTCGCTCGCCGTCCTGGGCCCCGGGGACGTGATCGCGCTGCGCCGCAGCGAGGGGTACGCGGCCCGGGCCGAACTGGTCCGGCACACGTCGTTCGAGACGCGGGTGCTGGCGCAGAGCCGCACGCTCACCGGGGCGCACCTGGCGGCCACGGCGTACGGTTGCGTGGTCTCGCTGCCCCTCACGCCGCAGGTCCTGGTCCTGAAGACGACCGGGGAGTTGCGTCAGGTCGACCTCGGGCAGTGGGCGCTGAGCACCGGCGGTCCGATGGCGGTGACCCCCAGGGGCGACCGCATGGTGCTGTGCGACGGCTACCGCCTGATCGCCGTCCACGCCGCACTCGGCCATGCGCTGGACGCGGCCCCTGTACCGGCGGAGCACGCGCCGGTACGGGAGCTGGTCTTCGCCGGGGAGGACGCGCTCGTGACGGCGGGGCGGCACGGCGGGCTGGTGCTGTGGCGGCTGGACGCCGACGGGATGCGGCCGGTGGCGTCCCGCGACACCCCGATGCTGTCGCAGCTGTGCGCGGTCCCGGCCTGGGACGTGGTCGGCGGTCACGCCGGCTCCGAGGGCCGGGTCCGCTTCTTCGACCCGTGGCGGGGTCTCGCCCCGGTCGACGCCCCGCCCGCGATCGTCGGCTCCGCCCGTCGCCTGCGCGCGGTGCTGGCGGCGCCGGGCGGACGTCACGTCATCTACTCCGGGCAGCTCGACGTGGACGCGCCGCCGCGGCGCCGCTCCTTCGCGTTCGTGACCCGGGTGCACGATCTGCACCATCCCGGTTCGCTGTTGCGGCGGTCGCCGGCCGGTTTGGGCGACGCCGAGCGCGCGGCTTTGGCGCGGGCTGACGGGGATAATCCGGGCGTGCGCGACCTGTTGCGCCTCGCGCACGTGATGGCCACCCGCCTCTGACGACCTAGGGAGCGTGAGCGTCGAGAGTGCGTACGGGTGACTTGGGCCCAAGGACGGCGGGAGGGGTGCCACTCGGGTGCGCAGTCTTGACGGCATCGATCAAGGGTGGTGGTTGTCCGGCGGGGCTGGGGCC
The DNA here is from genome assembly GCF_042888945.1 of Streptomyces sp. NPDC002698. Lineage (NCBI taxonomy): Bacteria > Bacillati > Actinomycetota > Actinomycetes > Kitasatosporales > Streptomycetaceae > Streptomyces > Streptomyces sp. NPDC002698. Next base: position 1,465 of record NZ_JBIAQM010000049.1, on the reverse strand, counting down.
ATTCGGGTGTGTTGAGGTTGTGTCAGGCGGCTGGCCGGAAGCCGGTTGGCGATGCTGGGCGGGAATCAGCATGTTGTCCGGTGATGAGGAGTGCGGTATGCCGATGGATTCGGTGGCTAGATTTTTGGCGGTTCTGAACCCTGGGGACCGGCGGGCTGTCGATGTCGAACCACGCGATGAGCAGGAGCGGCTCGCTGCGGCCTGGGAAAGCGAGTTGGAGGCAGATGCCGAACTCGACACGCTCGATGAGTTGTCGCCGTCTGCGGCGGAGGCGGAGGCGGCCCGTCGGGTCCTGGACCGCAGAGGCGGTTGACCCTGTCTCTTCGGTGTCCAGGATCCGGAGGCGGGGCCCGTGGTGTCGCGGGGGCGCCGCTGGAGGCTTGCCGTTCGAGGTCAAGAGGGTGTCTGCAGCCAGTGACGGGCGGTGGTCAGCGTCACTTCGGTGTCGTTGCTCCATGAGGAGATTTCCAGCCATGACAGGTAGCCGCCCTGGGTGAAGACCAGGACCTCGCCGGGGTACTCGCCGGCTTCGGTGACGAGCTGCGCTTCGGCGGCCACGGCGGTGCCGGGGTCGGTGGGCGCGGGTTCCAGCTTGCTGGTGTCGAGTTCGAAGTAGGCGGTGCCGCACCCGCAGGTGCAGCGGGCTCGCACACTGAGGTGAGGAACTTGCCTTTGGAGCGCGATATGAACGGGGGTGTCCCTGTTCAGGACTGCCGCAAGCACGTCGGCTACGTCAGCGGGCAGGCTCTCGTTCATCTCGTCACCGTATCTGACCAGCGACTTTAGACTCCGGCCAAACAGACTGCGCTGTTGCCGATCGGCCGGCCGGCGTGTTCATGCTTTTGGCACCAGGCCGGTGTCGGCGAGGCAGCCATGGATGACCTCCGGTCGGTACTGCGGCATCTTGAGCTTGCGCTTCACGGCGTGGGTGATCTGGCCGGGGTCGGCTGCGGCGAGGTTGCCGATGTCACGCTTGGCCGGCGACCAGGTGCCTTCTTGCGGATTCGGGTCTGGCGCGTGGGCGGGCAGCTGGAAGACCGGATCAGCGTCTTCACACGGGCCAGGGTCCACTGCTGGTCGCCCCGGCGGTGGCTCAGGGGGCGGTGTTTCAGTTCCCGCTCGGCTTGGGCGGCCTGCTGCTCGCTGGGTCTGGGTGGTCCGGGTGGGCCTTTCGGCAGGATTCCGGTCTTGCCGCGTTCGCGCTGATGGCGGTGTCATCGCTGCACCGGCTTCGACCTGGTTGAGGGTGTCCGGTGCGTGTTGGGGTGTGCCGTCGCGGTCGGCCGGGTGTTCGGCGGTGGGGTTTCCCCGGTGTGCGGTGCGCGGTGTGCGGCGGTGGGGGTGGTCTTGGGGGGGGTGGGGTTTCCGGGGTGTTGGTGGGTTAGGTGGTGGGGCCGGTGATGGTGGTGTTGAAGACGGTGTGGTTTTGCTGGTGTCCGGTGATGTGGATGGTGGTGGTGGTGTT
>NZ_JBIAQM010000048.1:0-46337 GCF_042888945.1 Streptomyces sp. NPDC002698 | reverse complement strand
CGTCCAGTACGCAGGTCCGGGGCCGGCACGCCGAGAGCACGTACCTGACGCCGCCGGGCCGCCCTTCGGGCGACGACGCGAATTGTCAGACAGGCTTTAGGGGCGAACGGGCGACGCGTCCGCCGTGGCCACCTGATCCCTTCGGTCCCCTGGGGGATACCGGTCAGGTGGTGAACCGGTGGCCGCCGGAGCCGACGCGGTACACCGCGCAGCCGTCCTCCGTGCGCAGGAAGGCCGCGCCGGTGTGAGAGACCGCGTCCGGGCCGGTCGCGGGGACCCACACCTCGGCCGTGGTGTTGGCGGGCACGGAGCAGGTGAGGTCGAAGCCGTCGGAGCGCTGCCGCCACCGGGTGGAGACCGGGCCGTACAGGGAGGCGAACGTGGCCCGCGCGGAGGTGACGCCGCCGCCCGGCCGGGGGCGGACGACGGTCTCCCGGTAGCCGGGCCGGCCCGGGGAGATGCCGGCGATGTTGGCGTACATCCACTCACCCACCGAGCCGTAGGCGTAGTGGTTGAAGGAGTTCATGTCCGGGGTCTGGAAGCTGCCGTCGGGCCGGACGGAGTCCCAGCGTTCCCACATCGTGGTGGAGCCCTTGTCGATCTGGTAGCCCCAGCTCGGGAAGGAGCGCTGTTGGAGCAGCCGGTAGGCGACATCGGTGTGCCCGGTGTCCGTGAGGACGGGCAGCAGCCGGGGCGTGCCGAGGAAGCCCGTCGACAGATGCCAGTCCTTCGCGCGGATCAGGTCGACGAGCCGGCCGGCCGCCGGTGTGCGCAGGGCGTCCGGCAGCAGGTTCATCGACAGGGAGAGAACGTACGCCGTCTGCGTGTCGCCCTTCACCTTCCCGTCGGCGCCGACATAGGCGTGCCGGAACGCCTCGCGGACGCGCTCGAAGAGACCGGCCCAGGGCGCGGCGTCCTCGCCGAGCGCCGTGGCCATCCGGGCCGCGAGGTCGGCGCTGTGCGCGAAGTACGCGGTGGCGACGACGTCCTTGGGCGTCTCGTCCGAGACGTTCAGCCAGTCGCCGTATCCGTCCGCGGGCCGCAGCAGGCCGGCGCTGTGGCGCTCCAGGTAGGCCAGCCACGCCTGGACGGACGGCCAGGCGTCGGCCAGGACCTGCCGGTCCCCGTAGGCCTCGTACAGCGACCAGGGGACGGTGACCCCCGCGTCGCCCCAGCCCGCGACTCCGTTGCCGACCGTTCCGACCATGGGCGCCACGTCCGTGAACGCGCCCTCGGCGGTCTGGCCGTCGCGCAGGTCCACGAGCCACTTGGCCAGGAAGCGCGCCGACTCCATGGTGTAGGCGGCCGTGGGGGCGAAGACGTTGATGTCACCGGTCCAGCCCAGCCGCTCGTCGCGGGCGGGCGTGTCCGTGGGTACGGAGAGGAAGTTGCCCCGCTGGCCCCAAGTGATGTTGCTGTGCAGCTGGTTGAGCATCGGGACGTCGGTCTCGAAGTCGAGGGTGAAGGGTGCCGACGTGTGCATGACGCGGCCGGTCACGGCCGCGGCGGAGGGAGTGCCGGGGAACCCGGTGACCTCGACATAGCGGAACCCGTGGAAGGTGAAGCGCGGTTCGTACGTCTCCTCGCCGCCCCCCTTGAGGGTGTAGGTGTCGGTCGCCGCCGCCGAGCGCAGATTCGCGGTGTAGAGGGTGCCGTCCGGGTTGAGGACCTCGGCGTGACGCATCCGCACGGTCGTCCCGGCCTCGCCCGAGACGCGCAGCCGGACCGAGCCGACCATGTTCTGGCCCAGGTCGAAGACGTGGACGCCCGGGGCCGGTTCGGTCACCTTCTCGGCCGGCCGTTCACCGGCCACGCGCACCGGGCCGTCGAGCTGCGCGACGATCCGGCGGGGCGCGCCGTCACCCGCGGCACGGACGGCGAGCCAGGTCCGGTCGTCGAAACCGGGTGAGGTCCAGCCGTCGGTCTCCTCGCGCGCGTCGTACGTCTCACCGCTCAGCAGGTCGGCCGCGACGATCGGTCCGGCCGCGGCCCGCCAGCCGGTGCCCGACGTGACGCGCTCACTCGTCCCGTCCGCGTACTCGATCTCCAACTGCGCCAGCAGCGCGGGGCGTTCACCGTACTGGTGGGGTCCGAACATGCCGACGTTCCCGGCGTACCAGCCCGGTGCCACGAAGGCGCCGAGGGCATTGGCCCCGGGCCGCAGGAGGGAGGTGACGTCGTAGGTCTGGTACTGGACGCGTTCGCGGTAGTCGGTCCAGCCGGGGGCGAGCTGGTCGCGGCCCACCCGGCGGCCGTTGAGGTGGGCCTCGTACAGGCCGAGCGCCGTGGCGTACAGGCGCGCGCGGGCCACCCGCCTGCCGGGCAGCGTGAACTCGTGGCGCAGCTGGTTCGCGGCGAAGCGCGCCGGGACGACCCTGCCCCAGGGGCCCGCGCCCCACGCGGCGGCCACCCGGGCCGCGGGCCAGCCGCTGTCGTCGAAGCCGTCGCCGCGCCAGTCGTCGGAGGGCTTCGCGTCCGTGGTCCTCCAGGACGCGTCGGTGACGGTCCGCCGCTCGCCGGAGGCGGTGCTCACGGCGAGAACGGCGACCAGACCGGCGGGCCCCACCGTCGCGTTGGCAGCCTCGACCGCGAGGACGTTCCGTCCTGGACGCAGCCGTCCGAGGACGTCGACGACGGCCGGGCGGCGCCAGTCCTCGTGCTCGGTCGCCAGGTCGGTGCGGGCCACCTCGGTACCGTTGACCGAGAGCGAGAAAACGTTGTCAGCGCTGATGGCGATCCGCGCGGCCGTGACGTCGTCGGGGAGTTCGACGACCCGCCGGAACCACCGGGTGGCCGCGGGAGCGCTGCTCGCCGGATCCCCCTCGGGGAACCAGATCCAGGCGCCGCCTTCGAGGGAGGGCGCGTCCGTGAGGGCGGGGGGAGCCGAGACCCACTCCGCCGACCAGGGCGTGTCCATGAGACCGGTCTCCCACCAGGACGGCGCGCTCCAGCCGGAGGCCGCGCCGTCGGTGTCCCAGACCCGCACGGACCAGAAGTAGCGGGTGCGCGGGGCGAGCCGGGGACCGGCGTACGGGACGAGGACGGACTGCCCGGACATCACCTTCCCGCTGTCCCAGACATCGGGACGGGACAGACCCGACGCGCTGGAGGCGACCCGGATCCGGTACGCGCCCTGCCGCGTCCCCGGCTCGTCCGAGACCATCGGCCAGCTCAGCCGGGGGTGCTGTGTGTCGAGTCCCAAGGGGTGCTGGACGTACTCGACGGTCGGTGCGGTGATACGCGGAGCCCCGCGCCGTGCGCGCGAGCCGGCCGGCGCGGACTCCGCCGCGGCCGGTCCCGCTCCGGCGGCCGTCGCGGCGACGACTCCCGCCGCACCCGCCGCGCTCGCCAGGATGTTCCTCCTGCTGATCAACTGCGACCCCTCACCTAGGAGTTGTGAATCGATTCACCGCGGTGAAGGTAGGGGTGGGGGAGGCGGAGGTCAACAAGTGCGGCGGTATTTTCCGGAAATCGGCCATGCTTATCCGTGTCATCAAGCGAATCGACCGGTTCGCGTGCTCGAACATTGAACGGTTTCAATTGATCGGAGGGGTGGCTGCCGCCGGCGTGCGGCCGACCGGAGGGGGCGCGCCCCCGCGGCGGCCGGCGGCCGCCGGCCTGCTGCTCGCCCGCGTGCGCGCGGGCGCCGCTCCCGGGCCGGGCGCCGCGCCGGAAGGTCGCGGAATGCTCCGGCGCCGCCCGGTGCCGAGTGCCCACCGCGTGGTCGTGTGGTGGTGGTCACGAACGCCGTCGGAACCTCGCCGCGCTGCTATAGTCATTTCCGATCGATCTCGATCGCAGGATTGTTACTCCCTACGGACGCCCCCGGCGTCCGGCCTGAGGGAGGCAAGGCCTGGGTGGCGCCTCGTGCGCGGCCCGGGCCTTTTTTGTTGCCACGGTCCGGGCGTGAGAGATCGCGGACCGATGCAGGATCGCGACAACCAGGGATGCAGTGAAGCAGCATGAACACACCAACATCCGAAATGCTGGCGGAGAAGATCCTCCGCGGCGTCGGCGGGCCCGAGAACATCGAGAGCCTCACGCACTGCGCGACGCGGCTGCGCTTCCAGCTGCATGACGGCAGCAAGGCCGACCAGGCCGCGCTCGACGCCCTCGACGGTGTCATGGGCACCGTGCCGCAGTCCGGCGACCGCTTCCAGATCGTGATCGGCGGAGCCGTCGCGGGCGTCTACTCCGACATCATGAACCTGCCGTCGATGAGCGGCGGCGGCACGCCCCGCCCGCAGTCCGACGCCGAGGTCAAGGCCGAGATCCGCGCCAAGGGCCGCGGCCGCTTCGCCTGGCTCGACAACTTCTTCGAGTACCTCTCGGACTCGTTCCGCCCGCTCCTGGGCGTGCTGCTCGGCGCCTCGCTGATCATCGCGATCGCCTCCATGCTCGACGCCTTCGGCGTCGTCGACTTCCGGGCCGCGGACAAGTCCGCGACCTGGGTCTTCGTCGACTCGATGTGGCGCTCGGTGCTGTACTTCCTGCCGATCATGGTCGCCTACAACGCGGCCAAGAAGCTGAAGATCGACCCGTGGGTGGGTGCCACCGTGATGGCCGCGGTGATGACCCCGAACTTCACGGGCATGATCGGGTCCAAGACCCCCGGCGTCACCACCACGACCAACGCGACCCTGGGCACCTCGGAGTCCGTGGCGCACGTCTTCGGGCTGCCGATGCAGCTCAACGACTACGGCGGCCAGGTGTTCGTGCCGCTGCTGATGGTCGCCCTGCTCGCCCTGGTCTACAAGGGCCTGAAGCGCGTCTTCCCCGAGAACGTGCAGATGGTCTTCGTACCGTTCTTCAGCATGCTGATCATGATCCCGATGACCGCCTTCCTCATCGGTCCCATGGGGATCTGGGCCGGCAACGGCCTCGGCACGGGTCTGTCCTGGCTGAACGGCAACGCCCCGATCGTCTTCGCGATCGTCATCCCGCTGCTGTACCCCTTCCTGGTGCCGCTGGGGCTGCACTGGCCGCTGAACGCGCTCATGCTCGTGAACATCAACACCCTCGGGTACGACTTCATCCAGGGCCCCATGGGCGCGTGGAACTTCGCCTGCTTCGGCGCGACCGCCGGTGTCCTGCTGCTGTCGGTCCGCCACCGTGAGAAGGACATGCGCCAGACCGCCACCGGCGCCCTGGCCGCGGGTCTGCTCGGCGGTATCTCCGAGCCGTCGCTCTACGGCATCCACCTGCGCTTCAAGAGGATCTACCCGCGCATGCTCGTCGGGTGCCTCGTGGGCGGCCTGATCGTGGGCATCCTGGGCGGCGTGGACACCAAGGCCTTCGCCTTCACCTCCCTGCTGACCATCCCGGTCTTCGACCCGATGATCAAGTACATCATCGCGATCTCGGCGGCCTTCTTCACCTCGATGGCGCTCGTGTACTTCTCCGACTACCGCACCAAGGAGGAGCGCGCCCAGGTCAACGGCGAGCGCGACGCGGCCGAGGCCGCCGCCAAGGCGGAGGCCGCCGCCAAGGGCGAGGCCGCCGCCTCCGCCCGGACCGTCCCCGCCCAGACCGTGCCGGCCGAAGAGCGCGAGCTCGTCGCCGTCGGCGCCGCGCCCGCCGCCACCGGTGGTCCGGCTTCCGCGGGCTCCGCCGGGGCCGGCGTTCCCGCCGCCCGCAAGGGCCTCGAACTCGCGGCACCCGTCGCGGGCCGTGTGATCGGCCTCGGCGAGGTCGAGGACCCGGTCTTCGCCTCCCGCGCGCTCGGCGAGGGCGTGGGCATCGAACCGGCCGACGGCCACGTCGTCGCCCCGGCCGACGGCGAGCTGATCACCGTCGCCGAGACAGGCCACGCCTTCGGCATCCGCACCACCGACGGCACCGAGGTCCTCGTCCACATCGGCATCGACACGGTGAAGATGAACGGGAAGGGCTTCGACGTACGCGTCGAGGCGGGCCGGAAGGTCTCCACCGGCGACCTGCTCGCCGAGGTCGACCTCGGCGCCGTGCGCGCCGCGGGGTATTCGACCGTCACTCTGATGACCGTCCTCAACACCGCGGACATGGCCTCGGTCGAGCCGCACACGGGGCAGGACGTCACCGCGGGCGCCCCTGTGGTGACCGTGCGGCGGTGATCTTCCGCCACTGATCCGGTACGGCGCGTGCACGCTCCCCGAGAGGGGACGCGTGCACGCGCCGCGTCGGTTCGGGAGAGGATGGAAAACGGACGGAAAGGAGGGCCGACGGTGAAGGCTCTGCGTGTCCTGAACAACAACGTGGTCCTCGCCAGCGACGAGAAGGACCAGCCGGTCATCCTCACCGGGCGCGGCATCGGCTTCAGCTCCCACCAGGGCAAACCCGTCGACCCCGCGCTGATCGAGCGTGTCTTCGTCCCGGCCGACGACCGCGACTCCGGCCCCGCCGCCGATCCCCACCATCTGGCCGAGGCCCTCGCCCTCATCAGCGAGGAGGTCCTGGAGGCCGTCGTGACCGCCCTCGGCGATGTCGGCATCGAGGGGCGCGAGTCCACCCGCCCCACGCTCGCCATCGCCGTCGCCGACCACATCGCCGGCGCGCTGGACCGGGCCGCGCAGGGCATCGTCATCGAGTACCCGCTGCGCGCCGAGGTGCAGACCCTGTACGCCACCGAGTACGCGCAAGCGCAGCTCCTGCTCCAGGCCATCAACGAGCACGTGAGCCCGCGCCTGGAGGCCTCCGAGGCGACCCCGCTCGCGTTGCACCTGGTCAACGCGGGCTTCGTCTCGGGCGATCTGTCCTTCACGTACACGATGACCGGGGTCATCCAGCAGATGCTCGCCGTCATACGGGAGCGGTACGGGATCGACGTCTCCCACGAGGCCATGAACGTGGCGCGGTTCATCACCCACGTGCGCTACCTCTTCGTACGGATCCAGCAGCACCGGCAGCTCACGGGCCACGAGTCCACGATCGGGAAGGGCATCCGCCAGTACTACCCCGAGGCGACCCGCACCGCGCAGCAGCTGGCGACGATCGTCGAGCTGCGTCTGGGACGGCGTCTGAGCGAGGACGAGGTCTCCTACCTGGCGCTCCACGTGGCCCGCATGACGATGGAGGCCGACGCCACCGCCGCGTGAGGCCGTAAGGCGGAGCGGACGTGCGGTCCCGCGCACCTCTGCCGCCCGGAGGAGCCCGACGCCCTCGGCGCCGCCCGCGCGGTCCCGTCGCCGATCCGGTGCCGATCCGGTGCCTCGGCCGGTCGAGGAGCGCGGCTCCGTGGCGCGGCGTGCGCGCTCGACCGGCGGCGCACGCCCGTGCCGGGTCTCCTGCGCGCGGGTCTTCCCCCGGCCTGCCGCTCTCCGCCTCATCTTGTATCGCATGTTTGACACAAGATTCCTTCTGCGGCATCTTGTACTCGCCGCTTGGTACAAGATGATCCGAGGAGATCTCTCCATGCTCGACGCCGCCCCGCTCCAGAGCCGCTTCCTCGATCACGCGGACCACTACGCCCGCTGGTCCGGCCTGGCCATCGGCATCATCGCCGCACAGGGGGTGTCCACAGTGGGGCAGGTCGAGTTCGAGCAGCGCGTCGTGTTCTGCATCACGGCCTTCGGCCTGTGCGCGGTGGCGGGCGTCCTTCTCGCCGACGCGCTGACCCTGGTCCCCCAGGACGCGGTACGCACCGCGAGTCTCGCCCCGCGCCTGGTCAGAGACCATGTGCCACCGCGCATGGGCCCCCTGATCGCCCTTCAGGGGCTCTCGCTCACCGTGCTGCTGGCGATCGCGGCCGTCACGGCCTCCGTGGACTCCGACCGCCTCTTCACCACGGGGAAGGTCGTCGCCGTCACGTGCAACGGGATGCGGACGTCCCTGGGCCCCTGGCCCGGCCTGTACTACAGCCTTCCGATCTTCGGCGCACTCGCCATAGCCACTCCCACCTGCGTGTGGGCCCTGCGCCGCATCGCCCACGGACCGGGCATGGAGCAGCAGCGTCGTGACCGCGCGTGGGCGGTGACCGGGGCCTGGGGCCTGCTGGTGTCGAGCCAGCAGCTGTACGCCGTGCTGATGCTCTCCGTCTCGCTGACGGAGACGGGCTGCGCCGGTGCGATGGGCGCGCTCACCTTCTGGGTGTTCTACCCGCTGGCCCTGCTGAACCTGTTCACCGTCGTCTGGTCCCTGGTCACCTTGGTGGCACCCCGGGCCGTCAACGACCACGCGGCGGAGGAGTCACCCGACCATGCATGAGCCCGTCGTCCGCGTCGACACCACCAGTCAGGTGCCGCCGTACGCGCAGATCCGCGCCCAGCTCGGCGCGCTGATCCTCACCGGACGGCTGGCCGAGGGCGACCGGCTGCCGACCGTGCGCCAGCTGGCCACGGACCTCGGCCTCGCGCCGGGCACCGTGGCCCGCGCCTACCGCGAGCTGGAGGCCGCCGAGCTGATCCGCACCCGCCGCGGGGCGGGCTCCCGGGTCGCGGCACCCCCGGCCGGCCCGGCCCGCCCCGACGCCTCCCAACTCGCTACCCTCGCCCGCGACTTCATCTCCTCCGCCCGCGCGCTGGGAGCCGACACCGAGGCCATCCTGGCCGCAGTCCACGACGCCTTGGGGCCGGACCGTCCCTAGGGCCTGTCTGACAATTCCCGTCTGCCCGGCGACGCCATGCACGCCCTCTCGCCGCACCGGCCCCAGACCCGAGTACGTCCAAGGCTCAGGGGCCATGATCTTGCCGAGGGATCCCGAGGCGATCGATCAGGTCGTGACAGCGAGAGGAGAGGCATGTGGCAACCGTTCCCCGGCGACAGACGCCAGAAGCGGACATGAATCCCGGTGACATGCGGGGCAAGCTGGTGCGGGACCGGATTCCGGAGATCATTCGCGCGGACGGGGGCGATCCGGTCACCTACGTCGCGAGTCCGGCGGAGTACCGCAGCCGACTGCGGGACAAGCTCGGAGAGGAAGTCGTCGAGTTCCTCGAGGCGGATGAGGACTCGGCGCTCGAGGAACTCGCGGATGTACTGGAGGTCGTACGCGCACTCGCCGTGGAGCTGGGGTCCGACGCGGAACGGCTGGAGCGGATCCGCGCCGCCAAAGCCCGTGAGCGGGGCGGCTTCGCGGAGCGAATCGTCTGGACGGGCAACCGATGACCGCAAGCCGCTTCGGCGGACGGTCGTGGTCTCCGAGACGGTGACCCGGGACGACGCCGGCCGTCGCCATGCAGCCACAGAGACGGATGAGGTGAGGGCCGGGACGGCTCGCGCCCACCACGGGCGGCGCAACGGGCCTTTCACGCACTACCGTTGGGGGCACGTGTCTTTCGTGCCTCGAGAGGGGTTGGCGTCATGGCAGTCTCCAGGCCTCGCAGCGTCCTGATCGTCGTGGCGGGCGTCGTGCTGCTGTTGGTGGGTGTGGGCGTGGGGTGGTGGGCCTGGGGAGGCGGTGCCGGGGAACGCGACAGTCGCGGGACGACATTCGGTACGGTCCTCGCGGTAGCAGGGCTGCTGCTCACGCTGGTGGGATGGTTCATCCCCGCCTCGGGCAGGAACCCGGTCGAAGGGATCTCGCAGCGGGCAACCCGTGGCTCGGTCCAGGCCGGGGGGAACGTTTCCGGCGCGGTCGCCACGGGACGGGGTGCCGGCGCCACCGCCGTTTCCCCTCCGCCCCCGGCTCACACGGGGGACGGGAATCCTCCGAGGGGCAGCGTCGAGCAACGGGCCGGATCGGGTGCCGTTCAGGCCGCCGGCGACATCACCGGAGCCGTCGCGACCGGAAGGAACGCCCGAGCCGACGACCGGACGCAGCCTTCCGACGAACGCCGGCAGTCCCCCGAAGGCGATGCGTCAGGAGCGTCGTGAGCGGCATGACGACAAGCGGGACAGGGGCGGAGGGCGACGGGCGGAATCGGGTGGGGCAGAACGCGGGCGATCAAGCCGTCCAGGCGGGCGGCAACATCACCGGTCCGGTTGCCACTGCGGAGAACGCCACCGCGACCTACAACGACAACTCCGTCCATCATCACTATCCCGTTCCGCCGCACGAGGGGGACAGCAGCCGGGCTCGCCTGCTGGAGAAGTACCTCACGAAGCTCGGAGAGGTCCTCTCGCGCAAACCCCCCGGCGTGGCGGGTCCGCTGGCCGTCGAGTGGCAGGCGGGCGACGACGCCCGCATGTCCGACCCCAGCGAGATCATCGCCGAGTGCCTTGCCAGAAGGCGGATCATCCTGCGCGGGCCCGCGGGTGCGGGTAAATCGGTGCTCTTGCGCCGCGCCGCACTCCAGAGCATCCGGTCGGGTGCCGCCATCCCGGTCATCCTCGATCTCAGCCATTGGAAGCCCGCACACTCCCAGGCGATGAGCGAGATCAGCGAATCCGCCGAAGCCCGAAGCCAGCAGTTCGCCGTCATGGCACGTACATCCGTCGTGCCCATCAACCCCAGTACGTTCGAGGAGTTCCTCGAACTCGGCGAGGTGGTCCTCTTCGTCGACGGACTGAACGAGGTCGCGAGCCAGGCAACCTCCGTCATCATCCTGAACGCGATAGACGCCTACCTGCAGCAGCATCCCTTGAGCCTGTCCGCCCTGGTGGCCGATCGGGTCCATCACGACGGCGGTACCGATCTGTGGCCGTGGACAGAACTGCAACTGCATCCCCTGACCGTGGACACCGTCGAAGCGGTCCTGTCCGAGCACTTCTCGGCGGAGGTGCGCGCGGCGGTATCGGACGCGGACAGGGCGCTGCTCGGGCGTCCCTTCTTCCTTGAGCAGGCGATCTCGACGGGGAGGCCGGCGCTGGGATCGGCGGAGAGCAGCCTTGAGCTGTTCTATACGGATCAGGAGCGGCTGACCGAGGGTGATCTGGACGGCTTGAGCGCCATGGCCTTCGAGATGTACCGCAACAGCACACGCGCGGCAACGCTGTCGTTCGCCGAGAAGTGGCTGACGGAGGCGACCGCCCACCGTCTGGTCGCGGATGGCACCTTGGTCACGTCGACGGACGGCGAGATCCAGTTCGAGCACCAGATCAAGAACGATTTCCTGGCCGCGCGTTTCCTCGCACGGCACGAGGAGGAGTGGAATTCCGATTCCTTCAACCGCGTGACGTTCTCCGCGAATTCGACCGAACTCCTCCTCAGCGCACTGCGGATGCTCAGGTCTCCCTCCGTCGGCGACAGGTTTCTCCAAGCGGTCTACAACTGGCATTGGCTGTACGCGGTGAAGACCGTCGGCGTTTCCACGGACGGAGTGGGAACGCTGTTCTCGAAGGAGGTCGAGGCATGGCTCGCCTGCTGCGCGGCCGAGAAGGTGCTCGATCCGCTCATCTGGACGAGCGAGGCGACCAGGACGATGCTCGAGGGACTTCCGAACGCCACCTTCCACGGCGCGGCCGTCGTACGGTCGGCCGATGACATCATCCGGCTGAGCCACTCCATCGACTCCGACGAGGACTGGTTCGTGCAGTGGAGGAGAACCCTGGGTCTGAGCGCAGATCACGCGGGTCGCGAAGAGAACCTCCAACTGCTGGCCGGGGACAACCCGGTGATGGGCTGGGCGGTCTCGAACGCGGCCAAGCGGTGGTCGCTCAACGAAGCTGATCTCAGGCAGCTCCGGGCCATCTACCGGTCGACGAGCAACACGGACATCCGGTGGCGTGTTGTCCACAGCCTCGGGGCTTTCAGGTCGTCAGCGAACACGACTCTGCTCTTCGAGGCCCTGGACAAGGAACGAGGCGAGTGGGTGCGCTACGGCGCGATCAGGTCGCTGGTGGAGCTGGCGATCGAAGGCACCCCTGACGAGAGGAGGCTCGTACTCGAAGGCCTGCGGGACCGTCTCGGCGCTCTCACCAACAGGCTGCAACTGAAGTTGGGTGAAGCGGTCTTCGTCTCCCATCCTCCTGAGGGCTGGGCCACGGCTGTCGGCCCCTTGCTCCATGAGGCGGCGACGAGACAGCAGCACGTGGTCGACATCGACCGTTGGCGCGTGCTGATCCGGCAGTTCGAGAACTATGAACGAGGAATCCGGATCACCCCGCCAGGCCGCTGATCGCGCTCCGGTAGCGACGGACGGTACCGCGCAGCAGATCCCGGCGGACGACGAGCGACCAATCCCACTGAGGGTCCGGTATACCGAGCACCTCCGCCGAAGCGGACCGGAGATACTGATGTCTCACGCGCCCTGACAAGAGGGCCACGAAGGACAACTCCCCGTCCGAGCAGAGAAGATAGGGGAGCTTACCGTCCGCGATGTCCGTCCAACCGGAGATGTCCGGGAACGCGCTGAGATCCAGCGCGTCACGCTGCATGACGGCAACCAGTCTCTTGGTCTCCACGGGCAGTACGTGTAGGTGGGCATGAGCGATGCAGGCCCCGCCGGCCTGGTCGGCAGTGGACCCGTGCTCGAACAACGTCACCTCACCATAGGTCTTGCGAACCCAGTCCCTGGCTTTTCGGATGACGCCGAGTGCTTCGTGCCGGTAGTCCGACATCGCGCGGGAGAAGCTGAGATAGTGCTTCTTGGGAACCACGAGCAAATGGCCCTCGACCAGGGGTGATATGTCGACCACGACGGCGAAGTTGATCGTCTCCAGCAGTACCCTGCTCTGCGGATCACCCTGGTAGGTCCTGCCGAATTCGGTGGAGGCCGCCCCGGACAGTTCAGCACAGAGATCTGATCCGTCGCACTTCCCTTCACGAGCACCACTCATCGGACTCCCCCTTCGGCGACCAGCAGCGCTTCCCTACTTTGACACGAGTCCGCCCGTGCAGCCAGGACGCGTCGACCGCGGATGTCCGACACGTGAAAGCGGACCCGCACGCCTTTCGCACCGTCATGGTCTGTTCCAGGTCGCTGCACGTGAGGCCTCACTCGTGGTTCACGGAGCGTCAGTTCACCCTCTGGGCTGAATACGATGAGACGCCTGCCTCGTCCGCAGGGACGTGGGAGACTCGGGGACACGAATCACCGTGGTCCGAAGGACGGGATGGCGCCGATGAGCAGCAGGGAAGTCCGCGACGCCGTACATGGCCTGATCGAATTGACCGATCACGAGTGGAGGATAGTGGACTCGCCCGCATTTCAGCGGCTGCGAGGCGTTCAGCAGCTTCCGATGACGCATCTCGTCTATCCAGGAGCCCGGCACAGCCGGTTCGAACACTGCATCGGCGCATGCCACCTGGCGGGGCGATTGGCCGGCCGTCTTGGATTAGAGCCGAGGCAGGTGCGGCGTGTGCGGGCTGCTGCGCTGGTCCACGACGTCGGGCATGGCCCCTTCTCCCAGGTCGGCGAATTCATCTTCGAAGAACTGACCGGGCAGACGCACGTACACGAGAAGATCTCGGCCGCCATCGTCCGATATCACGCACCGATCCGGTCTGTTCTGGGCGCCGACGCCGAATGGATCGCCGAGTTGCTCACCGGAACGGGGCACGGCACCCGGAGGTCGGTGGCGCGTGACATGGTCTCCGGTTCGGCGGACATCGACAAGATGGACTACGTGCTGCGTGACAGCTATTTCTGCGGTGTCGACTACGGTCGTTTCGATCTCGACAAACTGATCGAAGCAGCAAGGATCGCCCAGACTCCCGATGGTGATCATCTCGCCTATGACCGCGACGGGATTTTCGCCGTCGAGGGTCTCCTGCTGGGTCGGTATCACATGCACCGCCAGGTGTACGGGCACAGGACGCGGGTGGGGATCGACAAGATGCTCATCCGGGCCGTCGTCTCCGGCGTCCACGAGGGCTTGCTGCCGCGCAGGGTGTTCGCCCCTGAGGATCTCGATGCCGCCTTCGTGGAGGAGTACATCGGCTGGGACGACCATCGGACGTTGGCCACCTTGGCCGGGGCCCCTGACTCCCGCGCCGGCGACATGGTCCGCGCGCTCCTCAAGCGCCGTCTGATGAAGTCGGTTGTCAGGATCGAGGTCGACGACGACGTCGCTGCTCAGGCGGTCCGCAAGCCGGCGGAAACCCTGAGGAAGGAGCAGGCGGCGGCCGAACATCTGGTTGCCGAAGCCGCGGGCGTGGATCCGATGCGGGTGGCGATCCACTGGGACAGCCCACGGGCGTCGGCCAAGGAGGTGTCCATCGTCGATGGACGTACCGGGTCGATCGGCAACTTCACCGACCTGTCCGGCTTGTTCGCATCGGGTGGACCACGGCCTCCGGCGTCGGTGTCCGTCTACGCCCTCCCACCAGAAGGATCTGACGCCTTCTCCGTCGATACGCTGGCCGCGATCCGAAGGGCCACGCTGGAAGCACTGCACTCCGTGTGCTGAGGCCTGACAAGCCGATCGGTTCCGTGTCAGCGGCTCTCAGCGACACTCCGCGCATAGGCAGTCATGATCAGCTGCTGGATGTTCTCGTCCAGCGGTACCACGCCCGGTCTTGTCTCGCCGGACGCCTGAAGCACCCCGGCCAGGAGCAGGGCGCGGGTCAGTTGGATGGCCGACGGAGATATCGGGTCCGGTCCTCCGTCGAAGTCGACGGGAAATCCCCCCTTCAGCAGGTACCGGCACCCCTGTTCGCCGACGAGCCGGTAGTGCCTGTCCCATGGCGCTTCCGGATCGTCATCGGCGAGTTCGCGGCCCTGTGTGTCATAGACGCCGGCCACGCTCACACCCTGGCGTAGTTCCCAGGCCGCGAACTCCAGGTCCGACGAACCCATGTTGGCGAGGACCGAGCCCGGGCGCAGCACCGCGTGCAGGTCCGCCGGAAACGAGACACCACCCGTCGAGGCCGCCGTCACGCACCGTCGAGCGAGCGGGGTGTGCAGATCGTCGGAGGTCAGGAAGCCCTCGGCCGCCGCTGCCCTTCGCGCCTCACCCGACTTGTCGAACACGGTGACGCCATAGCCTTCCGCCCTCAACCGAAAGGCCACCGCACGACCGACCGCTCCGTAGCCGATGAGGAAGACCTCGTCGAGGTCGTCGAAGAGATCGCGGCCCGATGCCAGCAGTCGCTGAAGGTGATGGACCATGGAGGCGGCGATGAGTGGTGCTTCGAGGTGCAACTTGGCGCGGCTGCGCCCGATATTGACGACGGGAAAGCGCGGCTCGAGAGCGTTCGCCGCGCGGATGCCCCGCGTGGTCTGTTCGACTGCCACGACGGGGAGTTCCGGTGGAAACAGCGCGTGCGCATGAGCGAGGGCATGCCCTCCGTCGTCCAGCAGCAGCACGCCCCGGCCGGTGGTCCGCAGCGTGTCCTGTATACGCGTCAACGCCGATTGCACCGCATGGGCGAGGATCGCGTCGTACGGCTGATCCGCGGATCCACGGAATCCGGGATTGAGAACACGTATCCCTGCCTCGCGGAGCATGCGGAGCGCCGTTTCGTTGGTGGAATAGCCTTTGCCGATGATCTGCATCCGGCTCAGGTCCGCCCCGCAGCGGGAGAGCGACCTGATCAGCGCACCGGTACTGGCCAGAAGATGCTGAACGCAGACGATCGAGAAGCCGGCGAGCGGTTGTGAGGTCTTCACGTCGAAGATCTCCTCGACATGGTCCAGCAGCGGAAGGCGCGGAAACGTCGCAAGAGAGGGATGGGGATGAGTCACAGGTGTCTCCCGGATTCGTTTCGCGGTGTCAGGCGCGATCGATGAAGAGCTGCTCCTCATGACCTTTCGCGTCGAACAGCTTGAAGAAGGCGAGACGTCCTCTGCTGTCGGCCCTGCCCTGGAACTCTAGGATTTCGAGCCCGAACTCGTCGTCCAGGGCGACCATGTAGTGCGGCAGATCGAATGGCGGTTTCCAGAACTCCCGCACGATCAGGCCGGTCACCTCTTCGGCCATGACGAGGCTCCGCTCGTCGACCAGCCCGTGCAGTCTGTTGAACGACAGCTCACCCCGTGACATGGCGACCTCGGCGAACCGGCCGGGTCCCGGGCCGATCCAGTAGTCACGGCCCACGAACGGGCGCACCTGACCCAGGTAGTGCGAGTGCTGGTAGTCGGGTTCCACCGTGACGAGAATGACCTCGTGCGGCGACGCCGACTCCAGGGAGCGCAGACGGGACGTGCCGAGCATGAGCACGATCTGCAGTTGAGCGGGTGAACCCGCGCAGGACAAGGTGCACACGAAGTGTTCGGCATCGAGTTCGGGCTCGCCCTTTCCCTGCGGGTCGAACACGACGATCAGTTCGGTCACCGCGGTGTCGCTCACCCAGGAGAGGTATCCGCCGTGTGGACTGCGACCGGAATACGCAGGGTCCTGGAGAAAGGAGTCGACCTCCTCGGCCGTCTTGATCCCTGTCTGCCAGGGGCCGTTGCCCAGGTGAGGATCCGCTGTTCGGCACACCTTGGGGCCGATCCAGAAGCCTGCCTCGATTCCCGAGAGCATGGCGTTACGGATCGCGTCGCGGTCGCCGGCGGGGAAGACCTCCTGTCTGATCCGCCACTGGGCCGGGACAAGACTCAGGAGTTCGGTGACAACGGCCTTTTCCGACTTCCAGGTGTTCCTTCGGACCACCGATTCGACGGCGCTCCTGATGTTGTGGTCCGTGTGCCGCCCCGGGTAGTTGAACACCTGCCAGGAGCTCAGGCTGCCATGGCTTGCCGTCCACTGCGCGAAGCGCTCGACCTGCTCTCGGGTACCCGCGTCCTCCGACTCCCGCAGTTCTCCACGGAAGAGCTCTCCCCGGCTTCCCAGAACCGTAACGGTGTCGCCCGCTTCCACCGTGTTCACTCCGAATCGCACGGAGGCACCCGACCGAGCCGGCTGGATCTCCCGGTCGAGGCTGACGACGTAGGGCTTGCCGAGCTTGCGGAGAAGAGCGGCGGTGTGTGTACCGGGGCCTCCACGGATCGTGATGAAGCCGGCACAGCTTTTCATCAGCCCGAAGTCGTCTTGAGGGCTGAGTGATTCCGCCAGGAGGATGGCGTTGTCCGGCAGGAGCGAACCGTCGGTTTCATCCGGCTTGAGAACGAGTGGGCCGGTTGCGATGCCCGCTGAAGCGGGTACTCCCCGGGCGAGGAGATCCGCTGACGAGTCCGGCGCCGCCGACGCTGCCCGATTGGTCAGCCGGGGTAACGCATCCGCCCGGGTGTGCAGGACCGCCTCGGCGGGTGTCCACATTCCCGCATCCACCTTGCTGCAGGCGTACCGGACCGAGGCCGGTGGAGACAATGAGACGTCGCGGGTCTGCAGCAACCAGACCCTTCGTCCGTCCACCGTGAACTCGACTTCCTGTACATGTGGGAATTCGGCTTCCAAGATGTTCGATATCCGGCACAGGTCCTCGAAGACGTCAGGCCAGTCCGTCCTCATCTCAAGGAGTGACCGGGGTTCACGAACGCTCGCCGATCCGACGACCTCCGGCCCTTGAGCATTCACGAGGTAGGTTCCCTCGCAAGGACCCTCTCCGGACTGGATATTGCGACTCCAGAGAACTCCCGAAGCACTTCCTTCCGGACGGTTTCCGTAGACCATCACCTGGACAATGCACGCAATCGGCACCTGGCCGCCGAGAAGACGCCGGTCGGTGAACTCGGCAACGTTCCTGCGCATGTTCGAGAGGAAGACGGCGTCGATGCAGGCAGTCACCTGGTCCAGCAGCGGCGCTCCCACGGGGGCATGCTGTGAGGCTGCTCGAAGGTCTGCCTTCGACTCCGCGTCCGTCGCCGGGATGCTCGTGACGGCGGACCTGTCGGGGCGGGCTCCCGTAGCCATCAGATAGCTACGCGTGAATTCGGCAAGGATCTCGCTTCCGAATGACGCAGGCTGCGCCTCCAGCCAGTCCTGGGAGACACCCGCATTCAGAACCGAGTTCAACATCCCCGGCATGGACACGATGGGACTCGATCGCACCGAGACCAGGAACGGATCGAACGCTGACAGGCCCGGCATTCCCGCGGCCTGTGGCCTCAGCTGCTCGAGTTGGAGCTCAACCATGCCGCGCAAGCCGTCGTCGACTCGGAATCCGGCTTCGAACCAACGCTGATACGCCGCAGTGGTCAGAATGATGGCTGGAGGGACCGGGAGGCCCAGGCGGGCGAGTTTCGCCAATCCGGCCCCTTTCCCGCCGAGCAATTCGGACGGCAGGCCGGCGGCCTCGGCCAGACCAAGAATGAGCACCGATCACACTCCTACCCACGGGCGAGAGAGTCTCCGTAATGCAGCATGACGGCCCGAGAGAATCTGTCAAGCCGCAGGTAACTCGACCGGGCTAGCGGAGAGTTGGCCTGAAAACGCTGGCCGATTGCGCTTCGCGATCGTCATGGCTGCGCGCTTGTGCCGAATGGCGACGCATGGGGGCTGAGCCCCACCGCCTCCCACGCACGGGCGGCCACGTCACGCTGAGGTCGGATCGATGCAATCCGCGGCCGCGCCAAGTCGGCGGCTGCACGGTCGGCCGCCGGATCGGAGGCTCGGTCAAGAGGCGCTTCAGGGGGCCCGCGCCCCAGCCAAGAGGCACTTCGGTGGAAGCGCGCCCCAGGTCAAACCACCTGCGTATACGAGCCGTTCAGAAACTGCCGCACCCTCGGATCCGGCCTGCCGCGCCAGAGATCACGCAGTGACGCCCGTGATACCGTGAGTCATGCGTGACGAGCCCACCAACCTTGTTGACGTGCAAACGCCGCTCCACGGAGCCTGGCCGATAGACGTCACAAGTCCGGGCCTGCTCCCCCCGAGTCCAGCATTTTCGAGCCTCGCCCATCCAGTGGCAGACGTGCAGCAGTCGCAGCCGCAGCCTGTCCACCAGTCCGACAGTCCAAGGGCTGCGTCGAAGGCCTCCGATTTCAGAACTCTGGCCGGAACGGATTTTCCCCGGGGTCTGGCCCTGGTGAGCAGCAACAAGAACAAGGTTGCCGAGTTCGAGTCGCTCCTGGGCTTCAAGCTGGCGTCCGTGTCCATGCAACTCCCCGAAGTGCAGTCGCTGGACGTCAAACACGTCGCACTGCGCAAGGCCGAACTGGCTTTTTCCCTGGTGCGCCGCCCCGTCCTGGTCGACGACACCGGCATCTACATCGATGCCTGGCACGGCTTGCCCGGCGCGTTCACCGGCTGGTTCTTCAACACGGTAGGCAGCGAAGGCATGCTGCAGATGCTGCAGCAGAGCGACAATCGTTCCGCCACGGCTGTGACAGCGCTGGCTGTGTGCGACGTCGACGGCTCACGTGTGTGCGTAGGTGAAGCCACGGGCCACGTGGCAGAACAAGTCCAGGGCGATGTGGCAGACGGGCACAACGCGATCTGGATCCCGGACGGTGAGAACCAAACAGCGGCAACGATGCCGCAAGGCCACAGAGACAAGGTGTCCAGCAGAGCGGCAGCGGTGGCGGCGCTCAAGCGTCAGGAATGGGTGGAGGACTTCTAGCCCCCGCTTCGTCGACCCTGACGAGTCAACCGCTCAGTAGACCGAACCGAAGGCGGGCACTGGCGGGTGCCGGACGAGTGCCCGCCCCCCCCGATCGGCCTGGCCGCCCGAACGCCACAGCATGTGAGGGCGTACGGCACCGCATCAGTCGCGGTCCGCCTACCGAACCGGCCGTCCTGGATCCGGGTGGTCTTCGAGAAGGTGGGGCCTTCCGTAGCCGCAGAAGGCCTCACAAGCCCCGGGATTGCCTCAGGGGGAAAGCGGCGGCCGCCGTGCGCAAAGCCGCCGACCGGACCGGGCCCGTTCGTGAACCCGACGAGGAGCTGCTGACAACCGGGCCGATCACCTCGCGAAGCGGCCCGTGGCAGCCCGCAGCAGGACCAGCGGGGCGCGGTGGTCTCCCACGCGATGCGATGGGAGACGGACGCGGTGATCCGTCGGCTTCGCTTCCGGCTCCTGTGAGGCGGCTGACCGGCCGTGATGGTGGCCTGCCCGCCGATACGAGGTGGCGTGCCCACCGGTACGGGGCAGCGGCCGTAAGGGTTCCGTGAGCCGTTCCCACTCCGGGTCCAGGGCGCTCGTGGCCGGGAACCTGCGGGCGGCGAGATCCCCTCCGGAGGCTCCAGGCGACCACCGGCCAGAGTTCCGCGCAGCGCAGCCGGGCTTCTCCGCACCCTCCCATCAGCACCGTCAGCGGCCCGTCAAAGTCGTCCGGCTCCTCGTCAGCATCCCGTCAGGACCGGTCCGGCCACCGGGAGGTCCGGGCATAACGTCGACGGCGAACCTCGGCCCGCCTCCCCGCGTCCGGGGTCCCACAGCTCCGATCTCACATTTCCTGCCCTTCGGGAGGCACCCCATGACAGAACTCCTCCACGGCGAGGACCCCGAGCCCGCCGATCGATTCCCGGCCGGACCCCTGTACATACCGGTCCGGCCGGGTCCCTCCGGGTGTGCGGCCCGGCTCTTCCGCACCCCGCTCGGCCGGCGAACGGCCGTCGGCTTCACCTCCGAGCGCCGGCTGACCGCCACCCTCGGCTCCGGCCAGGCGTGGATCAGGCTCGCCGAGCCCGCGCTGCGTGCGCTGACCGCTCCGCTCGGCGTCACCGCCGTCACGGTCGACCCGCAGTTCACCGCCCCGGCGCCCGCACGCGTCACGCCGGCCGTCCCGGTCGCGCCGGCGGCCCCCGTCCCACCGGCCGGGCCGCTCACGCACGAGATGTCCGCGCTGCGGATCGCCTGAGAGGAGCCACGATGCCCACGGTCCACGAACCCGCCGACGCCTGCGCCACGGCCGGACTCCCCGTACCCCGCCTGATCATCGAACCGGGACGGGCCGTCGCCGGACCGGCGGGCATCGCCGTCTACCGCGTCCTGTCCGTCAAACACACCGGCGAGCACGTGTTCGTGGCCGTCGACGGCGGCATGAGCGACAACCCGCGCCCCGCCCTCTACGGCGTCCGCTACGCCCCCCGCCTGATCGGCCGGCACAGCACCGCCGACACCGCCCGGGTGACCGTGGTGGGCCGGCACTGCGAAGCCGGCGACATCCTCGCCGCCGACGTACGCCCCGGCGACCTGCTCGCGGTCCCCGTGGCCGGCGCCTACCACCTGTCCATGGCCTCCGGCTACAACCTGGTCGGCCGCCCGCCCGTGGTCGCCGTCCGCGACGGACGGGCCCGCCTGCTGATCCGCCGGGAGTCCCTGGACGACATCCGCCGCCGGGACGTGAGCCTGTGACCGGCCGCTGATCTCCGGGCGGGCCGGCCCATCCTCCCTCGCCGACCGGCCCGCCCGGGCTTTCGTGCCCGGACGTCAGCCACCTGCCTGTTCACAGGCGGTGCTCCACTGCTGGGCGCCGGTGCCTTTCAGGTGTCCAGCAGTATTCCTATTCCCGCTCCCCGTCGGCACCGCCGGCGCCCGGCACCTCGGTTCCGGCCCGGCGGGCGGCTCCGGCCAGCGCCTCCAGGGCGGCCAGGTGTGCGGCGAGCGCCTTGCGGCCGGTCAGGGTGAGAGCGAGCCAGGTGCGGGGCCGCTTGCCGAAGTAGCCCTTGCGGACGCTCACGTAGCCGGCCTTCTCCAGCGCGGCGACCGTCTTGCTCAGTACGGAATCGCTGACCCCGCAGTAGTCCCGCACCGCGCTGAACTCGGCCTCGGCGCAACCGGAGAGGAACGCGGCCGCCGTCAGCCGGGTCGGGTGGTGGATCTCCTTGTCCAGGCCCGGCGGCCCCGTGTCGGTCACGACGCCTCCCGGGCAGCGGCGCGTCCTCGGCCGGCCTGCGTCCAGGAGACAGCACCGGCCACGACGCCGAATCCGGTGAACGCTCCGGCGCCACCGAAGAGAAGGGCCCCCACCAGGCCCGCGACGAAGGGGATCAGGGGCAGGACCCATGCGTGCCAAGCGGTCCCGCGCTCGCGCCGGGCGAACCACGGTGCGACTCCGGAGGCGCGCTGAACCCTCCAGGTCACCATGAGGAACGCGCCCGCGCAGAGCAGTGCGGCCGCGAGGACCCAGCCCTGCCACCGGGGCCACTCCGGCGCCAGGCCGAAGTCGCTCAAGGCCGCGGCGAGCAGCAGGCCGTGGACGGCGGGATACCAGGCCGGAACCGACCGCGCCGACTGCCGCGCCGCGTTCTCGGCGGCCCGGGCGGCGCGCAGCACCGCGGCGGACTCGGCGCCGGGCCCCGTCGATCCTGAGGTGTCCATGGGTTCTCCGGCTTCCGTACGACGGCGTGTACTTGCTCATGCCAGAGTGGCAACTACTTTCCAACATGGCAAGTAGTTTCCGTCTCGGCGTGTCCAGGCGTGCGAGAGCCCCGCCGGAACGGACCCGACGGGGCTCTCGTCAGCGCGAGCGCGCGGGTGAACACCACCCCGCCGGGTCGGCGACCGCGCGCCGATGGTCACGGTGGGGCGCCCGGGGACGGCTTGCCCGGCGGGTCCACGCCGGGTTCCGGGCGCGTGATGACCGCCCCCCGCCGGTCAGTCCCGGCGGGCCACCAGGCGGTAGGCGTTGGACACGCCGAGCCGGTGCGCGAGCGGGCGGACGGCGAACCGGTCCAGCAGCGTGGCCAGGACCAGGGCCGGGATCCCCGCGACAAGCAGGGCCGTACGCCCGGCCCGCCGCAGTGCGCCCGGCGGCCTCGGCAGCCAGGGCGCGTCCTCGCGCGGAGCGGCGTGGTCCAGCGCCAGCCAGACGGCGGCGAGCAGGTCCACCGGATCGTGCGCCTCGGCATGCTGCTGCGCCACCACCGTGAACCCCAGCTCCGCCAGTCGGTGGCGCAGATTGGCGACCGGCACGAAGTGCAGGTGCTGCGGCTGGAGCCAGGGCAGCCACCAGCGGCCCAGCAGCCGGGCGTAGCGGCTCTCGGGGTCCGGGACCTCGATGAGCAGATGGCCGCCGGGCCGCACCGCCTGCCACGCGGCCCTCAGTTCACGGTCGGGGTCGGTGCTGTGCTCCAGGTAATGGAACATGCTCACCACGTCGTAGCGGGCGGCGAGTTCCGGTGCCAGGTCGGGGAAGGCGCCGCGGTAGCCGTGCTCCACCCGGCCCTCGCGGGCGGCGAGTTCGACGCCGTCCGTGAAGTCGAGACCGTCGAACGCCGTGCCGGGCAGCACCTCGCGGGCGGTCGCGCAGAAGTGGCCGTGCCCGGTGCCGACGTCGAGCCAGGTCTTGGGGACGGAGTCGTACGGCAGTATCGACCCGGCGCGGTCGCGGTACATCCCGGCGCGGCCGCCGAAGGTGTCGCCGAGTCTCTTCTCGCCGAGCCCGTCGTAGAAGTCGCGGTAGTAGAACTCCAGCCCGGCCTCGCTCAGCCGGGGGTTCTGGAAGACGTGCCCGCAGGCGCCGCACCGGTCGAGGACGAACCGGCCCGGCTTGTGCTGGAGCAGGTCGGTGGTACGCAGACGGGTGGTCAGCCGACCGGAGCCGCACCAGGGGCAGGTGGTGCGCGGCGGCTCGAAGAAGCGGCCCGTGCCCTCGGCCAGATCGGCCAGGTAGCCGGGGCGCAGCCCGGCCACCCGCTCGGCACGGCTGGGCTCCCTGACCGGTTCCTTGACGTCCTGCCTGGCCGGCTGCTCGGGGGCCTGTCCGGCCGGTTCCCTGGTGTCGTGTCCTGCCGGTGCTCTGGTGCCCTGCATGGCCGGTTCCCCGGCGTCCTGTCCGTCCGGCTCCCCGGTGTCGTGCCGGGGCGGCTGCTTTGCGGCTTGCCCGGTCGGTCGATCCGTCTGCTCACTCATCGGTACTCCCAGGCGAGTTGTTCGAGGCTGTCCGCCGCCGCCGTTGCACCGCCGGCCGCGCGGAACGCCGTACCGATCCGCTCGGCGGCCGCGCGGTGCCCGGCTTCGTGCAGTACGGCGTCGAGCGCGGCGCCCAACCGGGCGGCGGTCACCCGGCCGAACCTGACCCGGACGCCCGCCCCCGCGTCCACCACCTGCCCGGCCACCACCGGCTGGTCGTCGCGGATGGGCGCCACCACGAGCGGAACCCCGTGCCACAGCGCCTCGCACACGGTGTTGTGACCGGCATGGCAGACCACGGCGTCGACCCTTTCGAGGAGGGCGAGTTGGGGTACAGCGGGCAGGACCAGCAGGTCCTTGTCGTGGCCGGGCGAGGGCTGAGCGCCGTACGGAGCCCTGGTGCCGTCCGGGGACGGGATGCCGTCCCGTGACGAGGCGGCGTCCGCGCCCAGGGAGCGCAGACGGGACGTGCCCAGAGTGTTCCTCGGGTCGACGACGACCCCCTGCACCCGGTCGGCCCGTGCGCGCAGGGCCTCCCGGCAGACGGCGAGGAAGCGCCCGCCGGCGTCCGCGTTCGCGGTGCCGAGGGTCACCAGCACCGTGGCCCGACCGGGGTCGAGCCAGTCCCAGGGGAAGTCGGCCGCGGCCGGTCTGGCCGTGATCGAGGGGCCGACCCAGCGGATCGGGCCGCCCCGCGCGGCGGCCGTCGGACCGGCCAGTTCCACCGTACTGAACGCCAGCACCAGGTGCGGTGAGAACCGTGGGTCTGCGTCGCCCGCCGGATCCCCGACGGACCTACGCAGGTCCGCCAGGCGCTCCGCCAGCCACTCCGTGACCCTCGGCAGCCCGGCCAGCGGGTCGGCGAACTCGGCCGAGGTGGTCGCCGAGGTGGCCCACGGCAGCCCCGCCCGCTCGGCGACCAGCCCACCCGAGAACGCCTGCTGGTCGGCGACGACCACGTCCGGACGGAACGTCTCCACCGCCGCCCGCACCCCCGGCGCCATGGCCTCGGCCAGCGGCAGCAGATACCACTCCCACAGGAACTTCAGCGCCTCCGGCCCCCGCAGGTCGGGAGGCCGCCGCGCCTCGCCCACCCCCGGTACCGGCCCGGCGCACGGGAACACCGGGGCCCGGTCACCCGCGAGGCGTCCCACGAGACCGGGGTCGGCGCAGGCCCACGCCACCCGGTGCCCGCGCGCGAGCAGCAGGTCGGCGACCCCGACGGCCGGGTTGATGTGCCCGACCAACGGCGGTACCACGAACAGGAATCCGCTCACCGGGCCTCGGCCCCCACGCTCCGGGCCGCCGAAGTCCCCTGGATCAGAGCCAGGATGTGACCGCCCACGGTTCCGGCAGCCTCCACCAGAACCGAGTGCTCGTGCCCCGGGATCACCACCGTCCGGCAGTCCGGCAGCAACGACCCCAACCAGGGCGCGAGTTCGGCGAGGTCGGAGTCGCCCCCGTACACGCCGAGCACGGGACGGCGCATCGCGGCGATCTGATCGTCCGTCAGGACGCCGCTGGCCGGGATGTCCTGCCCGAGGGTGGTGTCCCGGGCGAGCCGGGCCGCGCCCCGGGCCAGCCGGGCCGTGTTGTGGCCACGGTTCGCCGTGATCCACGCGAGGGCTTCGAGCTCGTTGTGCGCCAGTTGGGCCACCACCCGGTCGAGGATGCCGCCGAGCTTCGACGCCCAGGCGGCGGTGGCCGGTTCGGACTCGATCAGGGACACGCTGGCCGCACGCTCCGGGTGGCGGGCCGCGAAGCCGAAGGCGATCGTCCCGCCGTAGGAGTTGCCGACCAGGTGCACCGGTCCGGTCACCGCCAGCCGGTCAAGGAGTGCCCTGAGGTCGTCGATGTTGTGGTCCAGGGTGTAGCCGTCGGGCGGGCGTTCGCTGCGGCCGTGGCCCCGCAGGTCGTACATGACGACGTCGAGGCCGGCCGCCGCGAAGGCGGGCGCCACGGTGAAGTAGTAGCTGGCCAGGCTGTCGGTGAGCAGACCGTGGACCAGTACCGCGGTCGCGGTGGCCGCCCGGCCGTCCCGGGGGCCGATCCGCTGTACGTGCAACCGGAGTCCACCGGTGTCGACCATCGCCATGCGTCAGCTCGCCTCCGCCGCCTTCAGGCTGGTCACGACGTAGGCGACGAGCTGCCCCACGGTGAGCCCGATGATCTCGTCGAACTCCATCCCGGCCAGGAACTCGGCGAAGTTGACCCGCCCGCCGTACCGCTCCTCCAGCAGCCCCGACAGCGTCACCAGGTCGATGCTCTCCAGTTCCAGATCGCGGTTGAACGTGGTCGCCATGCCGATCTCGACGTCGTCGAGGCCGTACTCGTCCTCCAGGAGCCGGGCGAGCAGTCCGGCGATGTCGGCGAGGACCAGGTCCGCGTCGGCAGGGCGGGGGGTGGCGTCCGCGGGGTGGGGGGTGGCTTTCATGGGGCGTACTCCTCCTCGTGGGGGTGTCCCGTCGGTCCGATCGGTCCCGTGGTCCAGGCCACGACATAGGCCCGTTCGGTCGGTCCGGGCGGGTTCGCGGCGGGTGCGCACCGCACCGCGTAGGCGCGTTCCAGGCGCCCCGAGACGATCAGCTCGTCCCCGGCCGGTGTCGCCTCCAGCACGGCGAAGTCGCGCGGCCGGCCGCCGAAGCCGGTGCCCTCCGCCTTGGCGACCGCCTCCTTGGCGGCCCAGAACCGGGTGAACCACAGTGCCTCGCTGCCGCTGCCGCTGCCGCTGCCGCTGCCGCTGCCGCTGCCGCCGGTGGCGCACAGCGTGCGCAACAGCCGCAGTTCGTCCGGGCCGAGCGCCGTCGCCATCGTCTGGGGGTCGCGGGCCGTGACCTCCTCGATGTCGATGCCGGGACCGGGAGCGGGCGTGTGCGGCCGTACGATCGCCACGCCCGCCTCGGCGCGGTGGGCGAGGGAGACGTCCAGCGGGGGCAGTTCCCGGCCGTGCACCCCGGTGACGTACGGGCGGCCCATGCTGTCGTTGCTCACCCGCAGCTCCGCGGGGAACACCGGGCCCTCGCCGTGGTCCCACAGCCATCGCCGTACGGCGTCCTTGACCGCGATCCGGCCCAGCAGCCACTGCCGCCGGCCGCGCGGTGCGTGCCCGGCGTACTCCGAACGCTCTTGTCCGCCGAGCGAGTTGCGCATGATCAGGTCGCGCGACGCCAGATCCGGCCACCGTTCGTGCACCAGTGACCAGCCGCCCGGACGGGCCTCGGACAGGGTGTTGCGCTCGGGGAAGCGCTCCACCGGCCGGGTGTGCGGATCGTTGTCGAACCGGCGGTCCTGCCAGCCGCGCAGCTCCGCCCACACCGCGCCCGCCACCGAGAGCTGTACGTCGGCCTCCAGCACGGTGTCGGTGAGCGAGGTGATCCGCACCAGACACGCCACCTTCGTCCCCGGGGCGGGGTGCGGGCCGTGGAAGCGCATCTCCCGCATCCCGACCGGGAACACGACCGTCCGCTCGGAGCGGGTCGCCATGATCCAGTAGCCGAGGATCTGGCCGACGTTGTCCAGCAGGGCGCCGGGCGCCGCCGGGGTGGTGATGATCCCGCGGATGTGCCGCTCGCCGAGCGCGGTGAGTTCGGTGACTCCCTGGAACGCCGGGCCGTGGAACATCCAGCGCTCGCCGTACAGTTGCGCCGCGGTGTGGAGGGGCGCGCGTTCGCTCGCGGGGTCGGTCCGCCAACGGGCGGGCGGCGGGGCCGGGTAGCCGGTGGCGAGTTCGACGGTGGCGCGGGCCCGGGGACCGAAGGACACGGCCAGGCGGTCCGGTGCCACGGGCTCCGCCGCGACCCGTACGTCGACGGCGGGGGTGGCCGTCAGCCACTCCTCGAACCGGGCGCCGTGCACCGCGACCGGCACCTTGCCCGGCGCCGCCCGCCGGCCCGCGTCCATCAGGTGGTGCACGATCGTGGTCGCCGGGACGACCGGCCAGCGGTCGGCCACGTCCGGCCAGCCGGCCCGCTGGGGGAAGAAACAGTGGTCGAGCAGGTACGGCATGGTCTCCGGAGAGACACGGACGACCGATGTTCGTACGAGGGCACCCGTCGCCGCGTCGCCGCCCGCCGTCTGCGTCTCGGCGCCGGGTCCGGAAGCCGGCACGGGGACGGGGACAGAGGCTGGCATGGAGACGGGGACAGAGGCGGGCGCGGGGACGGGGACGGCGGTGGGGTCGGGGGGAGGGGGCGTGGCGGTCGGCCGGCGGGCGGGCCGCGCGGTGATGAGCGCCGCCGCCGTGTCCGCGGTGTCCCGCAGCAGGGCGTCCAGTTCGGCGGCGCCGGGGAACCGGTCGGTGAGCCCACGCAGCGCACCCGGCGCGTACCCGGTGGGGGCGCCCGGAGCGGAGACGGCCGCTCCCAACTCGGCGCGCAGGTCGGCCAGTTCCGCGCCGTCCAGCGAGATCAGCGCGCCGTCCAGGTCGAGTCGCACGGGGGGCCGCGCCGACAGCGCGCCGCCGTCGGCGGATCCGGATCCGGATCCGACTTCGGCTCCTGAAGCGGCGCCGGATCCGGATCCGGCGCCTGAAGGGGTGTTCGTACGGGGCCCGGTGGGCAGGGCGGGGGCGACGGCCGCCCCCGCCGTCCACAGCGCGGCCGCCACCCGGCGCAACTGGGCGAGGCCGGTGCGGTGGGGGGAGTTGGCGGCCACGGTCAGATGGTCGCGGTCGCCGAGGGTGTCGCCCACGAGCGACCCGAGCTGCCCGGGGCCCACCTGGACGAAGGCCCGGTGCCCCGCCGCGTACAGGGCCTCGGTCAACTGCCGGAAGCGCACGGGTTCCAGCAGGTGCCGGACGAACAGGTCACGTACCTCCGCCTCCCGGTCGGGGAACGGCGCCGCGGTCGTCCCCGACCACACCGGGACGGTCGCCGGATGCAGCCGGAACCGCTGCGCCGCCTGTCTGATCGGCCCGAGGTAGGGCGCCAGCATCGGCGTGTGGAAGCCGGACCGGAACGGCAGCACCTGGCCGAGCACACCGCGGGCCCGGAACGACCGGACGAACTCCTCGACCGCGCCGTCCGGCCCGCACACCATCGACTGGCCCGGAGCGTTGTCGTGGGAGAGCACCAGGCCGGCACCCGTGAACTCCTTTTCCAGGGCGGCCAGTACACGCTCCGCGGGCGCGCCGACGGCGCCGAACGCGAGACCCGGCACCGTCACCGTGTCCGGATCGAAGCCCGCCATGAAGGCGTCGACCTCGTCCCCGGAGTACAGCCCGGCCACCGTCATCGCGGTCCACTCGCCGACGCTGTGCCCGGCGACCGCGTCCGGCACGACACCCAGGCGACGCAGCGCCGCGTCGAGCAGGCGTCCGACGGCCACCACGCCGAGGCCGTGCCGGCCCACGTCGCCGACGGGGTCGCCGGCGGGCGCCGCCCGGGGCAGTCCGAAGTGCGCGGCCACGTCGTCGACGCGCGCGGAGAACTCGCTCTCCAGACCGGGGAAGACGAAGACGAGCTTGCCGTGCCCGGGACCGAGCAGGGGGCCGGGCCGGAACCAGACGTCGCCCCGGCCGTGCCAGGCGCGGCCCCGGCCGACCGCCCGGCGGGCCAGGGCCAGCCGTTTCGCGGTCGGGTCGACGATGCCGAGCCGGGCCCGGCCCGCGGCCGGATGGGGAAGCGCGGGGTCGAGTCCGGCGGCGCGTACCGCGCCGTCGTCGGTGTCCAGCAGGGCGGCGAGCGGTTCCGGACCGTCCGCGGCGAGCAGCAGGACCCGCTCGGGCTCGACGACCCGCGCGGCCGCGCGCCCGGTTGTCGGGGCGGGCGCCGTCGTGACCTGCGCCGGTGCCTCCTCCAGCACCACGTGCGCGTTGATCCCGCCGAAACCGAAGGCGTTCACGGCGGCCCGGCGCACCGGGTGACCGGGCGAGACCTCCCAGGGGACGGCCTTCTCCAGCGTACGGAAGCGGGTCGCGGCCAGCGCCGGATGCGGGTCGTCGCAGTGCAGGGTCGGCAGCAGCGTCGCGTGGTGCACCGCGAGGGCGGCCTTGACCAGTCCGGCCACCCCGGCGGCGGGCATGGTGTGCCCGATCATCGACTTCACCGAGCCGATCACCGCGCGCTCTCCGCCGGATCCTCCGGCCGGTCCGAACACCGCGCCGAGCGTGGCCAGTTCGGCCGCGTCGCCCGCCGGGGTCGCGGTGCCGTGCGCCTCCAGCAGGCCGACCGAGCCGGGCGCGGCCGGGTCGAGTCCGGCGGCGAGCCATGCCTGCCGCACGGCACTCGCCTGACCGCCGGGATCGGGGGAGACCAGGCCGGCGGCCCGGCCGTCGCTCGCCACCCCGGTGCCCCGGATCACCGCGTAGATCCGGTCGCCGTCGCGCCGGGCGTCGGCCAGCCGCTTCAGTACGACGACCCCGGTGCCCTCGCCGACCAGGAGGCCGTCGGCGTCCCGGTGGAAGGGGCGGATGCGCTCGCTGGGGGAGAGGGCGCGCAGTTGGGAGAAGACGCTCCACAAGGTGATGTCGTGGCAGTGGTGGACGCCTCCGGCGAGCATCAGGTCGCAGCGCTGCGAGGAGAGTTCGCCCACCGCCTGGTCGACCGCGACCAGCGACGAGGCACAGGCGGCGTCCACGGTGTAGGCGGGGCCGCGCAGGTCGAGCCGGTTGGCCACCCGGGAGGCGGCCAGGTTGGGCACCAGACCGATCGCCGACTCGGGGCTGTCGGGGCCGAGCCGGTCGGTGAACGCCGTTCGTACACGATGTAATTGACTGTCCGTCAACTCCGGTAACAACTCGCCCAGGGTGCGCACCAGTTGCCCGGCCGTGCGCACCCGCTGGTCGAGCCGGACCAGGCCCGGGGTGAGGTAGCCGCCCCGGCCGAGAACGACACCGACGCGCCGCCGGTCGGGAAGCCGGTCCGGGCCGCCCGCGTCCGCGAGGGCCGCGGCGGCCACGTGCAGCGCGATGAGCTGGTCGGGCTCGGTACCGGCCACCGAGTTCGGCATGATCCCGAACCGGGTCACCTCCACCTCGGCCGGCGTGTCCACGAACCCGCCCCTGCGGCAGTACACCTGGTCGGCGACGGCCGGCGCGGACGCGGTGCCGGGGCGGTAGTAGTCGGCGTCCCAACGCCCCCGCGGCACCTCTCCGATCGCGTCCACGCCGTCCCGCAGGTTGAGCCAGTACGCCTCCAGATCCCGGGCCCCCGGCATCAGCACCGCCATGCCGACGATGGCGACCGGAACCTGCCGCCGCGTCACCGGCTCTCCCGCCGCACCCGCCGTCCGGTCCCTCGCCGCGTCTGCCGCATCTGCCGTGTCTGCCGCGGGACCCGCCACCGAACCCCTCACCAGCCCGAGGCGGTGTAGACGACGGCGGTGGCCGACGGGTCGCCCCAGGCGAGTTCACGCAGCAGGGCCGCGGTGCCTTCCTCGGGGTCGATCAGGCCGATGCCCCGCCGCCCGTAGGCGCGGGCCAGCTCCGGTCCGACCATGCCGCCGTGCCGGGCGGCGGGCGCCCAGGGCCCCCAGTGCACGGTCAGCGCCCGGTGCCCGGTGCGGGCGGCCCAGGCCGAGCCGAGGGTCTGGAGCGCGTCGTTGGCCGCCGCGTAGTCCGCCTGGCCCCGGTTGCCGAGGACGCCGGAGACGCTGCCGAACAGCACGGTGAACGCCGGTCCGTCGGGCAGTTCCTCCAGCGCGGTGAGCAGGGCGTCGGCGCCGGTCGCCTTCGTGCCGTAGACCCGCTGGAAGGACTCGGGGGTCTTCTCGGCGATGATCCGGTCCTCGATCACCCCGGCCGCGTAGACGACACCGTCGAGGCGGCCGTGCTCGGCGTGGATGTCCTTCACCGCCTGGAGCACCGCCTCCGGCTCGCGGAAGTCGACGCAGCGGTAGCGGACTTCGCTTCCGAGCGCCCTGAGCTCCGTCAGCGTCGTGGTGATCTCCCGCTGCGCGAGGAGGAGTTCGGCGGCCTGGTTGATCGCCGCCGGTCTCGTCCCGCCGCGGGCGGCGAGCGCCGCGCGCAGTTCGGCCGGGGTACGGGCGGCGACCGTGTCCGGGTCCTCCGGGCCGTCCGGTGCGGGCGTCCTGCCGAGCAGTTCGAGCCGGCACCGGCCGGCGGCGGCGATGGCCGCGGCGCACTGCGCGGTGATGCCGCGTGCCCCGCCGGCCAGCAGGACCACCGCGTCCCGGTCCAGGCCGAGCGCGGCGGCTTCGGCCGCACCGGTACCGGCCGGGCCCGCGCCGGTGCCGCCGAGGATCCCCAGCGGTGACTCGACGAGCTCCA
Source organism: Streptomyces sp. NPDC002698 (assembly GCF_042888945.1). Classification (NCBI taxonomy): domain Bacteria; kingdom Bacillati; phylum Actinomycetota; class Actinomycetes; order Kitasatosporales; family Streptomycetaceae; genus Streptomyces; species Streptomyces sp. NPDC002698. The sequence continues at coordinate 14,634 of NZ_JBIAQM010000048.1, read as the reverse complement.
GGCCGAACCGGCCCTCCGGCCGGCGCAGGACGACCGGGGCGAGGCCGGACGCGCACAGCTCGTCGACCAGAGCGTCCGCGAGCAGCAGCCCGTCCGCGACGGTCAGCGTGTCCGCGACGGTCAGCGTGTCCGCGACGGCCGACGTGCCCGCCACGGCCGACGTGGTCACCACCTCCACCGTCCGCGCGACCGTCGACGGGTACTCGCGCGCCACGGTGCGGAAGAAGCCGCGCAGCCCCGCGGCCGCCGTGTTCGGCGTGTCCCTGTCTGCGGCCCGCATGGCCAGCAGCCGACGCGGTTCCACGGCGAGGGCGGCCTTCAGGACGGGGAACGCGTCCGGCAGCACCGGCCCGCCACCCGTGACGAGGTACAGGACCCCGTCCACCCGGCCGTCGTCCGGAGTGAGCAGATGCTCCCGGTCGCGTACGACGACGTCGGCGCCGTACGAGGCGAGCCGGGCGCCGATCTCGGGGGCGTCGCCGAGGACGGCCCACCGCGTCCCGGACAGGACGGCCGCCGGATCCGCGGTGCCGTCCTCCTGCCCGAGGGACACCGGCCGCAGCAGGTACCGCTTGGGCGCCTCGCCGCTCACCGTCGCGGCGGCCACCGCATCGCCGTCCACTACATCGCCGTTCACTGCATGGCTGTCCACCGCGTCGCTGTTCGCCGCTCGCACGGCCTCGACCGTCCCGGACGCCTCCGACGTCTCGAACGCCTCAACCGACGCGGTGGCCGCGGAGGCCTCGGCCGTGTCGGCCGCCGGGATCGTCTCGGCGTCCTCGGCGGGAAGCACGGACGGCTCGGCGGGGCCGGAGAGCCGCGCGGTCAGCCAGTCGGTCACCGCGGCGGCCGTCCGTGCCTTCGCGAGATCCTCCAACTCGGCGTCGTCGAGAACGGTGAGGTCGGCGCCGTCCCCGGCACCGAGACGCCGGGCCAGTTCGCCGGCTATCTCGGCCCGCTTGATGGAGTCGATGCTGAGGTCGGCCTCCAGGTCGAGATCGGGCTCGATCATGTCGAGGGGATAACCGGTCCGCTCGCTGATGATCTCCAGGACCACCCGCTGGACGTCGGTGTCCTGAACCGGTGCCGACCCGGTGGCGGGCGTCTGGTCGGCCGACGGCCCTGTGGCCCGGAGTGGTGGTGACATCGGCGGCTCCACCTCGGACACGGCCGCCGTCGTGTCCCGCGGTGCCGGCGGGGCGACGGGCGCGGGTGGCGCGGCCGTCCGTTCCCCGGCCACCGCTCCGAGGTAGGTCATCAGCACGTCACGCTGGGCGGCGACCATCTCGCGGCTGGTGCGCAGGAATTCGGAGATCAGCGCGTCCTGGGCGTCCTGGCGTTCCTGGTAGTACGGGCCGTTGCTGCCGTTGCTGCCGTTGCTGCCGTTGCCGGCGTGCATGCCGTGGCGGCCGTCCCGGTCGGACGGGACCGCGTGCGGGGGGTTCGTCGGCACAGTCGTCTCCACGACTCGTCGGGCCGGTGCGAGCGCACCGGGAAGGAGGTCTCCGGCGGCGGTGCGCACCAACTGTCCGTCGACCGTCCAGCCGGGCCGCTTCGGCACCGGCGTGCGCACCGCGTCGACGGCGTCGCGGCCCCGCAGCAGCCAGCCGGTGCGCACCGGCAGCCCGGCGACGGCCAGTCGGGCCAGGGCGTCCAGCCAGCCGCGCAGGCCGCTGTCCGGGCGCGGCTCACAGGCGACCGTCCGGTGCGGCCGGTCGCCGAGGATCTGTCCGACCAGCCCGGTCAGCACGGATCCGGGGCCGGCCTCGACGAAGATCCGCGCGCCCGCCTCGTACATCGCCTCGATCTGTTCGACGAACCCGACCGGGGCGCCGATCTGCGCGGCGAGTTCGGCCCGTACCGCGTCCGGGTCGGCGGCGTACGGCGTCGCGGTGCGGTTGGCCCACACCGGGAACTCCGGCGCGCGCACCGGACGGGCCGCGAGCGCCTCGGCGAACCGGGCGCCCGCACCGGCGACCAGAGGGCTGTGGAAGGCGCAGGCCACGGGGATGCGCCGGGCGTCGTACCCGGCCTCGCGCAGCAGACGTACGGCGTCCGTGACGTCGTCGACCGAGCCGGATATCACCGTCTGACGGGGCGCGTTGCGGTTGGCGACGACCACGGCGGCCGGGGCCTCCACGGCCCGAAGAGCCCCCGCGACCTCCGCGGCGCCGGCCGTGACCGCGGCCATGGTCCCCGGGTCCGCTCCGCGGTCCGCCCCGGAGGCCGCGAGGATGGCCGCCGCCCGTTCGGAGCTGAGCGCGAGAAGCGTCTCGGGGCTCAGGGCGCCCGCCGCGCTCAGGGCGACCAGTTCGCCGTAACTGTGCCCGGCGGCCATGTCGGGCCGCACCCCGGCCGTGGTGAGCAGGGCGTGGGCGGCGAGTCCGGTGATGCCGAGCGCGGGCTGTGCGGCCCGGGTGTCGGTGAGCGCCGCCCGCTGCCGGTCGCGTGCGCCGTCGTCGAAGGCGGCGGGCGGGTACAGCCGGCCGGCGTGGTCGGCGCCGAGTTCGAGGTAGTGACGCAGTTCGGGGAAGGCGACGAACAGGTCGGCGAGCATTCCGGGGCGCTGGCTGCCCTGACCGGGAAAGAGGAAGGCGACCTTGCCCCCGGCGACCTTGCCCTCGGCCGGGCCCTGGGCGAGATGGACGCCGTGCGCCGGATCGTGCTCCCCGGCCAGCACCTGCCGCAGCCGCCCGGTCAGTTCGTCCACGTCCGCGGCCACGACCGCCACCCGCGCCGGATCCGGACAGGCATCGGCCCGGCGGGCCGCGCTCAGCGCCAGGTCGCGCAGCCGCCACGGCCGGCCGTCGGCCTCGGCGGCCCCGAGCAGTTCCTCGACGGCCCGGAGCGCCGCCGCCGTGTCCCGGCCCCGGAACACGAACAGTTCGGCGGGCCATTCGTCCAGCGCCTGTGCCGGTGCCGCGCCGTCCGCGTACGCGCCGAGCACCACATGGAAGTTGGTGCCGCCGAAGCCGAACGCGCTGACACCGGCGAGACGTTGCGGGGCCGGAGCCGCCCAGGGCCGGGCCCGGGTGTGGAAGACGAACGGGCTGCTCTCCTCGTCCCAGGCGGCGTTGGGGTGCTCCAGATGCAAGGTGGGCGGCCGGACGCCGGTGTACAGCGCCAGGGTCGCCTTGATCAACCCGGCCAGCCCGGCGGCACACTTGGTGTGTCCTATCTGCGACTTGACCGAACCGAGCGCACAGCTGCCCGGCTTGGCCCCTGCCTCGCCGAACACCTCGCCCAGGACGGTCAGTTCGGTGCGGTCGCCGACCACGGTCCCGGTGCCGTGCGCCTCGACGAGACCGACGTCGGCCGGTGACACACCCGCGTTGCGGTAGGCCCGCTCCAGCGCCGAGCGCTGCCCCTCGGGCCGGGGCGCGGTCAGGCCCAGTGAGCGGCCGTCGCTGGAACTGCCGAGGCCCTTGATCACGCCGTAGATCCGGTCGCCGTCCCGTTCGGCGTCCGCGAGCCGCTTCAGGACGACACAGGCGACGCCCTCGCCGAGCGCGATGCCGTCCGCCGAGCCGTCGAAGGAGCGGGAGCGGCCGGTGGGGGAGAGCGCGTGCACCGAGGAGAACAGGACGTAGTCGTTGATGCCGTTGTGCAGGTCGGCGCCGCCGCACAGCACCACATCGCTGGTGCCGCCGACGAGTTCCTTGCAGGCGACGTCCACCGCGGCCAGCGAGGAGGCGCAGGCGGCGTCGACGGTGAAGTTGGCGCCGCCGAGGTCCAGCCGGTTGGCGATCCGGCCGGAGATCACATTGGCGAGCATGCCGGGGAAGGAGTCCTCGGTCAGCCGGGGCAACTGGCCGTCGAGGCCATCGGGGACGCGCCCGTGGTACGAGGGGAGCACGGCGCGCAGGGTGGCCGCGTTGGACAGGTCGCTGCCCGCCTCCGCGCCGAACACCACCGAGGTGCGGGAACGGTCGAACTCCCTTCCCCCGTCGCCGTATCCGGCGTCCTCCAGGGCGCGCCGGGCGGCCTCCAGGGACAGCAGCTGGACCGGCTCGATGCTGCCGAGCGACGCCGGCGGGATGCCGTAGCGCAGCGGGTCGAAGGGGATACGGGGCAGGAAGCCGCCCCACTTGGAGGGGACGGCACCGCTGGAGGGGACGCCCCCGTTGGAGGGGGCGGCTCCGTCGCCGCCCTGCCCGTAGTGCACGGCCGGGTCCCAGCGCTCGGGCGGGACCTCACCGACCGCGTCCCGGCCGCCGACGACGTTCGCCCAGAAGGCGGGGAGGTCGGGCGCCTGCGGGAACATACAGGCCATCCCGACGACCGCGATGTCCAACGGAGGGGGCGCCACCGGCTCCCGGGTCCGGGACCCGCCCGGCCGCTCGCCCAGCCGGTCGCGCAGCTCCGCCGCCCGCCGCGTGAGGAAGCCGGCGGCCCCGGAGGTCACCGACTCGTGCAGCGCCGCGACGGTGGTGGTGGCCGAGCGCAGTACGGCCACCTCCCCGGCCATGAACATGCCGTCGGTGAACTGGCGCGCCTCGTCGACCGACCTGAGCGCCCCGCCGTCGTCCCGTTCCACGCCCTTGCTCGCGAGGCGCAGCCGTCCGATGTTGAGCTGCTCCAGTTCCTCCCAGATCCGCCGGTCGGCCACGCCCGCGGACCGCAGCCGGCCCTCGTGCTCGCGGTACCCCTCGGTGAACGAGCTCGGCAGGCAGCGGGTGGCGTGGCCGGGCGCGGTCTCCAGGAGCGTGGTCCGCTCGGCGGCCCGTACCTGGCGCTGGAAGAGCGGCTGGATCGCGCCGCGCGCGACCGCCTCCTCGGTGAACAGGTACGCGGTGCCCATGAGGACCCCTACGGCGGCCCCGCGCGAGGTCAGCGGGGCCGCGAGCGCGGCGACCATCGCCGCCGAGCGCTCGTCGTGGACACCGCCGGCGAAGAACACCTCCAGCGCCTCCGCCGTGTCCCCGCCGTTCCCGTCGCCCGCATCCCCGCTGCCGTCCTCGCCGCCTCTGCTGTTCCCGCCGCTCTGGCCGGCCGCGTCGTCCAGGAAGTCCTCCAGGACCGCGAGTTGCGCCTCCCAGAGCGGGAAACTGCCGCGCGGACCGACGTGCCCGCCGCACTCGGAACCCTCGAACACGAACCGGCGGGCCCCGGCTTCCAGGAACTGCCGCAGCAGCCCCGGCGAGGGCACGTGCAGGAAGGTGCGGATCCCGTCCCGCTCCAGCGCCCGCGCCTGGGAAGGCCGTCCGCCCGCGATGACGGCGTGCGTCGGCCGTAGCTCCCGTACCGCCTCCAACTGGGCGGCACGTAACTCCTCCGGCGCGAAGCCGAGCACGCCGACGCCCCAGGGCCGTCCGGCCACGGCGGCCCGGGTCCCGGTCAGCATCGCCCGGGTGCGCGCGCCGTCCGCCAGCGCCAGCGCGAGGAACGGCAGCGCGCCGTCCTCGGCGACCGCCGCCGCGAACTCGGCGCGGTCGCTGACCCGGGTCATCGGTCCCTGCGCGACGGGCAGCCGGGTGCCGAGCGCCCGGCTCATCGGGGAGTCCGTGCCCAGTGCTCCGGCGGCCGTGTCGTCGCGTACGACGTCGCGCACCGCGTCCGTCAGCGCGCGCACCGTCCGACGCACATCCCCCCAGCGCCGTGCGAACCGGGCGGCGAGGAAGCCGTCCTGACCCACCGGCAGCAACTGGGTACGCGGATCCTGCGCGCCCAGTGCCGCCGCCACCGTCTCCGGGTCGGTCCCGGCGATGCGCGGCGCGTCCGGGCCCCGCCGGAGCAGTACCCGGTGACCCGCCAGCACCGTCGTCTCCGAACCGTCCAGGGGCCGCAGTTGTGCCGCGGCCGCCTCCGGCAGGGAGGACTCGGCCAGCAGCGCGAGCTGGCTGTCCAGCACCACTCCGGCCGCCCCGCCGGCCATCGCGGCGGCCGCCGTCCGGGGGCCGATTCCGCCACAGGCCCAGACCGGGAGCGGCACGTCGGGCGCGGCGAGCAGCCGCTGGAGCAGGACGAAGGTGCTCAACTCCCCGACCCGGCCGCCGCATTCGCTGCCGCGGGCGATCAGCCCGTACGCCCCGGCGAGCACCGCGGCCCGCGCCTCATCGAGGTCCGTGACCTCCACCAGTACACGGTGGTCGGCGGCCAGGTCGCCGGCCTGCCACGGCGCGTCGACCGCGAGGACCACCGTGCCCGGCCGCCCGGCGTCACCGGTCCCCGCCACGAGGTCGGCGGGGTCCAGCCGGCAGCGGGCGCCGATCCGCACCCCGAACGGGCCCGGTGCCAGGCGGTGCAGGCGTTCCAGCGCGTCACGGGATCTTCGGTCCCCGTCGCCCAGGTCGAGAACGCCGAGCCCGCCGGCCCGGCACACCGCCGCGGCGAGCCGGGCGTCGGGTTCGCCGAACGGGGTGATGCCGATGATCATGTCCTCGGAACGCACAGCAGACGTCATGATTCTCCGAATCAAGCTGAGACTGCATGGTGGGGGATGCGGTACGACAACGATGGCGGCGCGTCGGATTCCATCGGGACCTGCGGCGACCCGGGAACACCGTTTTATTGAGCCTGCTCGAAACGCGTTGAAAGGTAGCCCTGTTGTTACTGGCTGGTCAATGTTGAACCAGTGGGACGGTGCCCGGGCGCATTGATTCGGTCAACCGCGGATTCGGGAAGGGGTGCCGGGATTCGGAGCAATTCCTTGATGGTGGCGTCCCGTTCACTCCCTTCACACATCATCGAAACGCCAATAGGTGAATGAGGAACTTTTTTTGGTGCGGCATGTCCGAATCGAGACGCACTTTCCCTCCGGGCGGCGGACACAGGAAAATTCCATGTGTCGATCTTGAAGTGGCCGGGAAGGGAGTGTGCGGGGTTTCGCGGGCGCTGTACGGGTATCGCACGGCCTCTTGCGGGCGCCGTACGCGCGGAGGTCCGGGCGTACGGTGGATTCTCGGCCGGGCGGCGCACACCGACTGCCGGGTGTTTCCGCGGGCCGCGCCGCTCACACGCCGTACCGCCCGCCTGATCGACTCCGGAGAACTCGACAAGCGGCCCCTCACCCTGGAAGGGCGTTGCGGCGCGACTCCGGTCTGCCGCAGCGATGCCAGGGTGTCACTGCGCTCGGTGACGGGCGCCTACATGAACAACCGGTCTGGTCGTCAACGGACTCGGCCGGAGGCCGGGGACGTCTGGAAGGGTGGGGGGTGCCCCTGTCTCTTTGGTCAAGGCCGTGGGTCAGGATGGCGGCATGACGACCTGGTTCCGGACCTACTACGAGGACGAAGATCTGTGGCTGTATTTCGAGGCCGATGACGAAGGCTGGGCAGCGCGACAGGTCGAGGTCCGGGGGCAGGACTCGAGGCCAGTGAAGGCGGCCTCTCTGGAAGAGGTGCTGCACTTGCGTGATCATGACGATCTCGCGGCGATGTTTCGCTATGAACGGCAGTTCGGCGTTCTCGCCGAAGGTCCCATGGACGGTTGGCAGGACCAGCCCGAGGCTGCCGAGATCTCCGCGGAGGAGTTCGAGCGGCTGTGGACCGAAGCACGGCGGGCTCTCGGCAATTCAGCCTGACCTGGCAGGTTGGGGTTCGTGGAAGGTTCCGTCACGGAGCATCACGAAGAGGGGTCGGCCCTGCGTCTCACGAGGCGGAGCAAGCCTGGGTGTGGTGCCTGCCCTGGGCGATCTTCTTGTCGTAGTAGGCCCGGGACGCCAGGTCACCGAGCGCCGCGAAAGCCGACAGACCGAGCGCCGTGGAAGCCGACAGGAAAAGACCCGCTTGGGCTTCAGGTTCACCTCGACCCGCTCACCGTCCTCTCGGCACCACCGGAGCGTCTCCGTTTCGACGTCCACGCCCTGCTCTTCGACACCATGCCGGGCGGCGCGGGAAACGTGATCCGGATCGGAGAGCATCTCGCACCAGTCGTCGAGGCCGCGCTTGCCCGCGTGGACACCTGCGAGTGCGGCCCGGAGAGCAGTTGTTACGCATGCCTGCGGACCTTCCGCAACGAGCGCTTCCATGAACTGCTGAGTCGCCGTGAGGCCGTCGCGCTGGTCGATGCCTTGGCGGCCGGATCGCCGGATGAAGGGGAGAACGGTTTGCCTTGAGGCATGCTCCACCGACACGGACGAGGGAAAACGCGAATGACATGTCATTGGGCAGCCGGAGTTCAATGGCCGGCAGGAGCGGCCCTCTGCGCGACCGCCGCGTGAAGCTCACTCCGCTCCACGAGCGTCTCCTCGCCGACATCCTCGACCTCGGCTCCCCTGCCCTCTGGTCCTCACCGGCGGATACGCCGTGCAGGACAGCATCGGCCACTGACCGGTGGGGAGTTCGAAGAACGTCACCCGGGGGTCGGCGAGTGCCTGCAGGGCGGGATCGCCGAACCCGACCCGCATCTGCAGTAGGTCGATGCCCACGCCGCCCGCGGTGCAGAGCACCCCGGTGGCCGGGAGCGCGGCCGCCGCGCCGGTCAGCCGCAGCGGCTGGAGCAGGGGGCCCGGCGGCTGGGGTGAGGCGAGGGCGGTGAGCCGGTCCAGTTCGGCGTCGTGCACGCCGTCGGTGCTGCCTCAGCGCTGCCACGCCGTACGGGAGTCCGGGGGGCGTGAGTTCCGCCCGCGGCCCGGCCCGTCCTATGTGCTCGCGCAGCGACTGGTCGGGCACGGCCGCCAGGGCGGGGACTCCGTCCTGCGGCATGCCCGCGGCCAGGTGGACGACGCGGGCCACGCGTTCCGCCCTCCGGTCGGCGGCTCCCAGGACCGGAATGAACACGGTCATCGCACTCCCCTCGGCACGTCGCCCTCCGCGACCGGACCCGATCGCCCGGCCGCGCTCCGCCGCCATGGTGGAAGCTCCCGCTCTCGGAGGTTCAAGTGCCCGTCAGGGGCATCGTGTTGCGAACCGTCCGGTGCGGAACGGGGGCTTCGTCGTTAGGCTTTGCCCATGAAGGCAGCGGTGCGCAGCCTGTACGGTCCGCCGGACGTGGTCCGGATCGCCGAGGTGGACAAACCCTCGATCGGGGACCGGGACGTTCTGGTCAGGGTGCACGCGACGACGGTCAACCGGACGGACTGTGCCTACCGGGCGGCCAGGCCCTTCTTCATGCGCGCGCTCACCGGCCTCGCCCGGCCGCGGCTCACCGTGCTCGGGACCGAGTACGCGGGGGTGGTGGAAGCGGTCGGCGGCGGCGTCACCTCCTTCGCGGTCGGCGACCGGGTGTTCGGGTACAACGAAGGCGCGTTCGGAACCCACGCCGAATACCTGTCGGTTCCGCACGACGGTGCCATCGCGACCATGCCGGCCGGCGCGACCTTCGAGGAGGCCGCTCCCGGCACCGAGGGCTCGCACTACGCGCTGTCGTTCATCACGAAGGCGGGCATCGGCGCCGGGCACACCGTCCTCGTCCACGGCGCGACCGGTGCCATCGGCTCGGCCGCGGTGCAACTGCTGAAGCAGCGCGGGGCCACCGTGACCGCGGTGTGCGCGACGGCGCACCTGGAACTGGTGAAAGGCCTGGGCGCGGACCGGGCCGTCGACTACACGGTCCAGGACTTCACCAGGGACAGCGAGCGTTACGACGCGGTGCTGGACGCCGTCGGCAAGAGCACGTTCGGCCGCTGCAAGCGGCTGTTGAGACCCGACGGGGTGTACATGTCCTCGGAGCTGGGCCCCTGGGGGCAGAACCTGCTCCTGCCGCTCCTCACGTCCCTGTCCCGGGGCAGGAAGGTGAAGTTCGCCTTCCCCATCCAGAACCAGGAGATGGTGCGGTACTTCCGCGACCTGATCGAGGCCGGGGAGTTCAGGCCGGTCGTCGACCGGCGGTACCCGTTGGAGCGGATCGCCGACGCCTACCGGTACGTCGAGACCGGGCAGAAGATCGGCAACGTCGTCATCACGGTCGTACCCACCGACTGACCTCGTACCGACTGACCTCGTGGTGAGGCCGTCCACGTGGGCGTGGCCCGGGCTGTGCCAACTGCGCCTCGCCCGATCCGTCGGGGTTGGCGAAGGAGCGGTCGGCGAGGGCGGCTTTGCGGAAGATGCGCCACCAGCCTTCCTGGAGGTTGAGCCGGCACGCGCCGACGGGGATGAAGGCGTGGTGGATGCGGGGATGGTCCTCGAGCCAGGTCCGGGGGATCACCGGTTCCGGCTCGTCGGCGCAGATCACCGTCGCACCGGCGGGCAGGTGGGTGTAGAGGCCGATGATCCTTGTCTTTTTGGGACGAGGTCCGGGTTCTTCGACCGCATCCAGTGAAGCGGTGCAGTCGGCAGCGGACCGTCTTCTGGCTGCAGCCCAGCTCCACCGCGATCGCCGGCACCCGCAGCCCCGACCAGCTCAGCTCGATCATCCGGGCTCGCATCACCACATCCCGAGGCGCCTTCCGTGCCCGCGACAGGCGGCGCACGACGGCCCGCTCGTCCTCGTCACGCTCCGGTCGTGCCCATGAAACCATCGCCCAGAACCCGCCCCCGAGCACCCGCAACCACCCCGCCACCAGGACATATACCCAGCCGAAGAGGAATCCGGCACTAGGCGTTGCTCCACCCGGTTGTGCTGGAATACGAGTCCAGCAGGTCCACCACGAAGACCAGGGTCGAGCCCGGCGGGATCAACGGTGAGGGCGACTGATTGCCGTATCCGAGGCGTGGGGGCACGATGATCTCGCGTCGGCCGCCGACCTTCATCCCCCTCACTCCCCGGTCCCAGCCCTTGATGACCTTGCCGCTGCCCAGGGTGAACTTGAACGGCTGGTCCCGGTCCCAGGAGGCATCGAACTCCTTCCCGGACTCGAAAGTCACTCCGACATAGTGGACCCTGACCACCATGCCCGGCTTGACCTCGGCTCCGTCCCCGACGGCCAGGTCCCGGATGGTCAGCTCGGTAGGAGCGTCACCCTCTGGAACGTCGACCTCGGGCTTCGTCAGTTCACTCATTGCAGCCTCATCACTTTCCGTCGGAAGCCGTCGGACCGGCCAGGTGCATGGACACTCCATACAGCAGATGGTCACGCTACCGAGAGTGCCGGTCCGCGCCTTCTCTTCTCGACCATGGCCCTGAGCCCAGGTGATACCGACGCTTGGGACGGCCCCAGCACGCCTGCTCACCGCGGCGACACCGAGTGAGTCCACCTCTCGGTCCCGCTCCAAGCTCGCACTCGTCTACGGGCAGGGGGCGAACCGACTCCGGGCGGACCGTGTGCTGCTGATCCCAACTCGCCTGACGAGATGTCAGGTAAGTCGGCGTCCGCTCAGCATTAGTCCCGCACGGTTCTTCGTATATGGCTGAGTCGGTGGTCCCGCGGCAGCCTGGTCGGCGCAGAAATGCGCAGGCGGGGTGCCTGGTCGCAGCAGCGCACGATGTTCCTGGAAGTCTTCGAGTTCAAGGCGTGTCGATGTACAGTGCGGGACGCCTTTGACCTGCAAAAAGCGGGCAGGGAGCCGTCTTCCAGGGGTCCAAAGTGCTGTGCACCATGTTCAAGTCCAAGATCTAGAATTTGGGCGTTTGTGCAGTTCAGTGCCCTGTCGGCTCGCCCGAGGTCAGCAAAAGGTCAGCATGCGTCGCAGCAGAGACTCCGTTTGCTGACCTGGCGCCCCATGCGGACGCAAGGCGTGATCCCTGACTTGCGCTCGGAAGGCTCGTACCGGGCCCGAGAACTCGCCCACGGCACGGGGCCCGTCTTCAAGGGCTGCTCAAGTGCGGCGACTGTGCCAAGCCGACCGTTGCGCGCACCCGTACACGTGAGGAGGTCGGCTACGGCAACCGCATGTTCGACGTCCCGCGGGTCCAGTGCCAAGGCGAGCTCACCGAAGGCCCGCGCGACCCGTCCCGCTGCTCGGGGCACACCGACCCGCCTGCTGCCGCAACTCGACCATCACTCGCGCCCGCGGTCCCTCGCGCTGAAGAGCGGTTCGGTCACACGCGGCTCGCCGTCCTTCCCGTCGATTGAGGAACCACCGCCGACAACCGCTCGCCCCACCGCTGAAACGGCATCACCGCCGCAGCACCCTGGCCGGGCTGAATCCTCGTGATGGCGACAGCGGCGTACGTGTAGCGACGCCCGACGCAGCCGGGAGACTACTTGCCGCCCCCAGGAGGCGCGGCGCTCCCCATGGCCGACTTCGTCACCCACCCCGGTGCGCGGTGCCTGATCCGTCACCTTCCGCCGCCACGGCAGCCCGCACCCGCTGCTCCTCGCGAGCAGAGCCGACGTCCCGTTCCAGGGGTGTGCGGCTCACCGCTGTCGCGAGGTCTTCCAAGGCCCGTTTTTGCAGCTCCGCCTCGCGCCGCACGACCGGGCTCCCATAGCCGGCGGCGTCCTCCCACGCGTGGAGCGCCTCCTCCACGCGTCCCCAGTCCGGATTTCTGTGCTCGCGCACGGCGACTGCCGCCTTCGCGGTGTCCGTCTCCAGGGCCTCGGTGAACCGCTCCGCCTCGGGGACGAAACGGCTGTCGGCCCGCGGGACGTGGCTCTCCATGAGCATCGCCGCCCGGCCGAACCCCTTGAGCGCCTCCTGCGCCTCCTGCGCCTCGCGCGACGTCAGACCCCTGGGGCGGACCGGTTCCTGCCTTGCCCGGTCGTACGCCTCCTGCCAGGCGGCATACGCTTCCCTGCTCGCCAGCAGTGCCCTGCGCATGTCGGCGTGATGCTCCCGGGTCGGTTCGGCGTAGCTGCGGAGCACCGCGGCCGCGTAGCGGCCGTTGGCGGCGAGCCAGTCCGCAAGCCGGCCCGGCAGCCGGGGTGTCTCCCATGCGGGGAACACCACGTACGCCAGCATCGCCATGGCCCCGCCGAGCAGGGTGAGCACCACCCGCTCCGGGACCGTCTGCTCCCACGCCTGGCCGCCCATGCCGAGCAGGAAGACGACGTATGCGGCAGTGAAGCACTGGGAGTAGGCGTAGCCGGTACGGATCAGCGTGTACGACAAACCCGCCGAGACCACCGCCAGCGCGCCGAACACATGGGCGTCCGGGCCCAGGGCCCGCACCATCCCGGTGGCGAGTGCGACCCCCGCCAGGGTGCCGGCGAGACGGGCCACCGCGCGCGCGTACGTCTGGTGGAAGTCCGGCCGCATCACCATCACCGAGGCGATGGGCGCCCAGTAACTGTGGCCCAGGGGCAGCCGGGCGGCGATCAGATAGCCGAGCGTGGCCACTGCCGCCAGGCGGACGGCGTGCCGGAACACGGGAGAGTCCCGCCGGAGCTCACGGCGGATCGCCCGGACGACGACCGGGACCAGCCGGAGCATTGTCGGGCGCACCAGGAACTGGGCGCCGGCAGGGCCGGGCGGCGTGGGCGTCCTCCCGCGCACGCCGCCGCTCCCGGCGATCTCCAACGCCTCGCCGAGCAGTTCCACGAGCCGCTCGGCCGCCTGCCGCGCGGGCCCCTCCAGTGCCTCGTACTCCTCGTCGACACGCAGGACGGCCGTGCTCCCGGGCGGCACCTCGGCGGGAGCGCCGCGGCGGATCGAACGGGCGGCGGCATCCAGGACGTCGGCGGCCGCGTCGAGCAACTCTCGCGCGCGGTCCCGCCCGGGTCCCTCCGCCGGGGCGCCGACGTCCGGGTCGGCGAGCGCGGCGACGACCGGCCGAATACGCTCGGCGAGTCCCCGGGGGCCGTGCAGGACGGGGGGACGGGTGCGGGCCTGTGATGGCGTCACGGCGGCCGCGTCCCGGGCCGTCATCAACGGCTCCGGGTCGAACGGGGCGGTCGGGTCGTGCCGCAGCCGGCGGGCGTAGTCCGCCACTGCGGCCAGGGCGTCGGCGAGCGCGTCCCGATGCGCCCCCCAACGACGGATCGGGAACAGCAAGATCAGCACGGCCTGCACCACGCCCCCGAGCGCGATGACCCCGGCGTGCTCCAGGGCTCGCCCGACGCTCGTGGGCAGGGTGATGGTCACCAGCATGCTGCCGACCGTCGTCGCCGCGACGATCCCAGCGGTCGATCCGACGGCCCACGCCATCCCCGCGGCGAAGGCCCATACGGCCAGCAGCGGGAGGAACGTCACGAGTCGCCCCGCCGCCAGGTAGCCCACGAAGGTGCTGAGCGCCAGACCCGCGCCCGCGCCGAGCGCGATCACCTTGCGTGGACGCCAGGTGCGCTGGAAGGTGGCCCCACCCGCGGAGTAGGCGCCGAGGGCGGCGGACGCGGCATACGCAGGGGAGACGAGCCACAGCGCCGGCCCGACGACGATCGCCATCCCAGCGGCCGTGCGCAGCGCGAGCAGGGGCTCCAGCCGCGTCTCCTCGATCGTGAGCCCGGATCGCACGACCTCTCCGAAGGCCCGCAGCCACGTCACGGGTGTGAGCCTAGCCGGAACACCCTGCCGGGTCGCATCGGCCTGGTTGAGGTGCGGCAGCCGTCGGGCAGGGAAGCCTCCCACCCGCCCCGCGAACAGGCCGGCGGCCGCAGCCGCTGGACGGGGTGCAGCCACCGCGGACACTGCTGAGCGTCCGCCGTCCGTCCTACCGGGCCGGAGCGCGGCAATCGCCGTTGGTTCAGGTCCGACCGGAGCGCGGGCGATTGTCCCCAGCCGCGGCCGGAGGGCGGGCGGGACGGCGGCCCCGGGTCGCCTACCGCTTGTGGCCGTTCCCGTGTCCGTTCGGGTGCAGGACCACCTTGATCCAGCCCTCGTCACGGGCGTCGAAGTGCTCGTAGGCGGCGGGGGCCTCGTCCAGGCCGAGTTC